>JAUNRZ010000005.1 GCA_030539455.1 Paracoccus sp. (in: a-proteobacteria)
GCGCAAAGGTGCTGGACGAGATTTCCGCGCGGAATGAACGGGCCGCTGCACGGAGCGAGCGCGGATGATGGGGAGTGACAAGCGCTTGAGGGAGGCTTCGCCCGAAGCCAGCGCAGCGGGTGGCACCGTAAATAGGCGCCTACGGCTGACGAATATATTATGCTATTTCAAATATTTGTTCTCTTTGCGGCGCCTCGGCCTCCTGTCCGTTCTGCGCCAGCTAGAGGGCAGCGACACACCGGCCGCGTGGCAATGTCTGCTCAGATTGACCAATGGCTCCGCGCGGCCGCAGGCGAGAACTTACAAACCAAAATCGCCCGCGCCGGACGGCAGGGACGGCACGCGCTGGAAAAACAGCGCGCGTTTCAACCCCGGAATGCCGCCAGAGGTCGCGATGACAATTGCGCCCTCACCGAAAACCCAAACGCGCCCCTACGCGGGCACCCTGCCCGTCGCGTCAAAGCCCGAGCGATTCGTAGACCTTCGCGATCCGGCGCACTGCGACCACATAAGCCGCCGTCCGCAGATCATCGACGCGGTCGTCCTCGAACCAGACCGTTTGCATCTGCGTATAGGCCTCGCGCATCGTGTCATCGAGGCCCGAGCGGACCAGCTCGATCTCGTCCGCGCCGCGCAGATAGGCGCTTTTGAAGTTGTCCGACAGCGTCCATTCAAACCCTGCATCCGCCGAGAGCCGCTGCAATTCCTTGACCAGCAGATGGTTCCGTGCCTCTTCATGGCGCTTTTCCAGCCGCCCCATGCGGATCTGCGAGAGGTTCTTGACCCACTCGAAATAGGACACCGTCACCCCGCCCGCATTCGCGTAAAGATCGGGGATGACCACCGTGCCGCGATCGCGCAAAAGCGCGTTCGCCTCGGCGGTGATCGGCCCGTTCGCAGCCTCGAGGATCAGTTTCGCCCGGATGCGGCCTGCGTTATCGGCGTGGATCACACTTTCGATCGCGGCCGGGATCAGCACGTCGCACTCATCCTCCAGCGCCTCGAGCCCGTTCTCGCGGAACTCGGCGCCCGGGAAGCCGCGCACGCCGCCGGTCTCGCGGATATGCTCGCGCAGCGCGGCGATGTCGAGCCCGCCCTTGGCCGATACGGCGCCGTCGCGCTCGATTACCGTGACGATCTCGCAATCATCCTCGGTTTGCAGGAAATGGGCGACGTGGAACCCGACATTGCCGAGCCCCTGCACCACGATGCGCTTGCCGCTCAGATCGCCGCTGAGCCCCGCGCGTTTGAGCGCTTCGGGATGGCGGAAGAACTCTCGCAGCGCGTATTGCAGACCGCGCCCGGTCGCCTCGACCCGGCCTGCGATACCGCCGCCGGCCCGCGGCTTGCCGGTAACGCAGGCCTTCGCGTTGATATCCTCGGGGTGGAGCCGCTTATACGCGTCGGCCATCCACGCCATCTCACGCTCGCCCGTGCCCATATCCGGCGCCGGCACGTTCTGCGAGGGAGAGATCAGGCTGCGCCGCGACAGCTCATAGGTAAAGCGCCGGGTGATTCGCTCCAGCTCATCGACATCCCACTCGCGCGGGTCGATGCACAGCCCCCCTTTCGAGCCGCCAAAGGGCACCTCGACCAGTGCGCATTTATAGGTCATGAGCGCCGCAAGCGCCTCGACCTCGTCCTGATTGACGCTGAGCGCATAGCGAATGCCTCCCTTGACCGGCTCCATATGCTCCGAATGAACCGAGCGGTAGCCGACAAATGTATGGATCGCCCCGCGCAGCCGCACACCGAACCGAACCGTATAGGTCGAGTTGCAGACACGGATTTTTTCCTCGAGCCCCGGCGGCAGATCGACAAGCGCCGCCGCCCGGTTAAACATCCGCTCCACCGACGCGCGAAACGATCCTGCGGTCATATCGAACTCCTCCCGATATCGGTTCCTTACTCGCTTCGGGTGATGATTTATCAAATGTGCCGCGGGCGCAACAGCGCGCTCTGGCCAAACTGCCCCGGATTTGTCAATTATGTCCTTGCGTAAAAGCGGAGTGTAACCAGTGACCGAGATTACCGAAGCGGCCCAGCGCGGCCGGAAATTCACCCAAGTTCTCGAAGGCGCGATGCGCGTTTTCATGAAACACGGTTTTGAAGGCGCCAGCGTCGATATGATCGCCAGCGAGGCGGGGGTGTCGAAAGCGACGCTCTACAGCTACTTCCCCGACAAGCGCGTCATGTTCAAAGAGGTCGTCCTGCGCGAGATCGACCGCGACCGCAGCACTGCCGTCAACGAGATCGTAGCCGAGCTGCCCATGCGCGATGCGCTGTTTCTGGCCGGCTACCATATCGTCTGGCACATGCTGTCCGATTTCGGCATCCGCACCTTCCGGCTCTGCCTCGCCGAAGCCGAGCGTTTTCCGTCACTTGCCGAGGATTATTACAGCAAGGGCTTGACCAAGACGCACGAGATCATCGCGAATTATCTCGATCTCTACCAGCAGCGCGGCGAGATGCGCAGCGATATCGGCGATCTGTCTTTCATCGCGGACACGTTCTTCCGGCTCGCCACGACGCGCATTCATGAGAGGGCCCTGTTCCTTGGGCCGAACGCGATCGACGACGAGATGGTCGAGCGGTCGATCCGTCAGGCGGTCGATATTTTCGTCGCAGCCTTCGGGACCGAGCGGGCAAGCAAGGCAGCTTAAACGATTTGTGAATAAATTCCTGCTACGCTGTTTCTCGGA
Organism: Paracoccus sp. (in: a-proteobacteria); assembly: GCA_030539455.1. Taxonomy (GTDB): domain Bacteria; phylum Pseudomonadota; class Alphaproteobacteria; order Rhodobacterales; family Rhodobacteraceae; genus Paracoccus. Next base: position 2,703 of record JAUNRZ010000005.1, read on the forward strand.
ACGCTGCTAATCTGCCCCGGCGGCGGGCCATAACCGCCCGATCCGGGATAACAAACCCTCTGGGGCAGAAAGAAACGAATCGAGAGATGACTGTCAGGATTGTGCTGATGTTGGCGGGGCTTGGCCTTTTGACCGCCTGTATGCCGTATCAAGGCCCGCAAGTCGCGTGGCCGGTGTTCGGCGCGCAACCGCCCGCCGCGCCCGCGCCGGAGCCGGCGATGGCGCAAGTGCCGGTGCAGCCGGCTGTTGGCGCGCTCCCGCCCCCCGCCGGCGGAACCGCCCTGCGAGAGCGGCAGCCCGATCTGTGCGGCGCCAGCCGCTACGCATCGGCGGTCGGGCAGCCGGGCAGCGTCGTCCCTGGTCTTGGCGTCACCGGCGATCACCGCATCGTCGAGCATCGCGGGATCGTTCAGCAGGAATATCAGGCCTACCGGCTGAACTTCCGGCTTGACGAAAACGGGATCATCACCCGCGTGGATTGCGGCTGATGCGGGGGATCCTTGCGCTCGCCCCGCTGCTGCTGCTGATGGCTTGCGCCGAGGCTGATATGGCCGACCGGATGCCGCCGCCCTCGGATGAGTGCCGCGCCTCGCGGTTTCAGGGGCTGATCGGCCAGAAAGCCGAACTGGCGCGCGGGCTTCGCGTCGATGGGCCGGTTCGCCTGATCGGCCCGAATATGCCGGTCACGGCCGACTACAGCGCGGCCCGGCTGAATATCGAATATGACGGCGACGGCGTGATCACCCGGATCAGTTGCTACTGACCGGCGCGGGCAGGCGCGGCGCCGCGGCGTTTTTAAGATTGAACGCCGCCCGCGCCAGTGTCAGCATCGCGTTATGCTGATCGCGCCGCCAACCCAATCCAGCGCGCCCGACCGGGTGAGCTTCGACCGCGCCGAGCTGGGCGTGATCCTGTCGCTTTACGGCCGCATGGTCGCGGCGGGCGAGTGGCGCGATTACGGGATGTCCTTCCTGCGCGACGTCGCAATCTTCAGCGTATTCCGCCGCGCGGCCGAGCACCCGCTCTACCGCATCGAAAAGCGCCCGCGACTGCGCGGCGCGCAGGGGATGTACGCGGTGATCGGTATGGACGGCCGCATCCTGCGGCGCGGACATGAGCTGCGGCTTGTGCTCCGCGTGCTTGAGGCAAAGCTGATCCGCAGCGTCGACTAAAGGGGATGGCTTCTGATGGCGCGGCACGAGCGGCCGGGTGCCCATCTAAGCGACTGAGCTACTGAGCTACTGAGCTACCTATATATGCCAGCCGGCGTCAAGCCTGCCGCGCGTCGGGCAGCCGCCGATAGCACTCTGCCGCCGACATCTGCCCAAGGTTGGGGCGAAACAGCAGGGCGGCCCGCTCTCGATATGTGATCGACGCCGCCCTCGCCTAACGCCTCGGTCCCGGCAATTGAAGGGACACAACATGACGCCCCGCAAAGCCCCGGTTTTTCACAACAACGACCGCAAAGCCTCAATCTCGGGCAGCAAAGACAGTCATCCTTCCAGCCCGCAACCCTGCCTCACACGCGCTCCTCACGAAAGCGCTCCCGGCTCCGCAACCTCACGCCGACGCCTCCAACACCGCCCGCCGCACCCGCACCATCATCACCTCCCGCCCAGCCGCCGCGCGCCATCATCCCCCATCAGCCACACGCCTTCCCCATCAATCCGCGCCACCGACAAGGGCCCGCCCTGCCCCGCGCCGCTATCCATATTCACGCGATTTCCATAATGCGTCGCCTCGCGGATCGGCGTGTGCCCGTGGACGACCAGAAACCCGTGATCGCGCCCGTCATTGTGAAACTCCTTGCGAATCCACATCAGATCGAGCGCGTCCTGCGCCTCGAGCGCGACGCCGGGCCGCAGCCCCGCATGAACAAACAGCGCATCGCCAAAGCGATACCACAGAGGCAACCGCTCGAGCCAATCCGCATGATCGCCCGGCACAAGCGCCAAAGCCTCGGCGTGGACTTCGGCAAGCGGGCGATCCTCGGCAAGCTCGACCCCGTATGAAGCCAGCGTCTCGGCAGCGCCATGCGCCCCTTTCGCGGTATAGATCTGCGGCTCCGCTGCGCCGGGATCGAGCCAAAGCGGCTCGCGCAGGAACATGGCGAGCTTCGGGTCATGATTGCCCCTGACCGCGATCCAGGGCCGCCCCGCCGCCTGCCCCGCCATCAGATAATCCACAACCCCGCGCGAATCCGGCCCCCGGTCGATCAGATCGCCCAGATGAACCACCGGCGCGCCCGCGCCGCCATCGCGCGAGATCAGATTATGCGCGCGCCGCAGCAAATCAAACTGCCCGTGAATATCGCCGATCGCATAGGCCCGCATCGCGCCCCCTTTCACAAATTCGAAACCCCCGGACCATGCCGGGGGTTTCGGAGATCACACCTCAAATCGCAGCGCGCGCGCCTGAAGGAACTTGCCGGTCTTGTCCAGCGCCGCCAGAGCCTCGGCAGAGATCGGCTCGTCAAGGTAAAGGATCGCGATCGCATCCTCGCCCGACTGGCTGCGGCCAAGCTGGAAATTCGCGATGTTGACGCCCAGATCGCCCAGAGTGGAGCCAAGCGCGCCGATCACCCCCGGCACGTCGCGGTTGCGTGTGTAAAGCATATGCTCGCCGATCTCGGCGTCGACGTTAATGCCGCGGATCTGGATAAAACGCGGCTTGCCGTCGCTGAAAACAGTGCCGGCAATGGACCGCTCGCGCTCGTCGGTGACCATCGTGACCTTGATATAGCCGTCATAGACCCCGCCCGCCGCCTGATGCGTCGTGGCGATCTGAATGCCGCGATCCTTGGCGATCGCGGGCGCCGAGACCATGTTCACATCGGGGTTCGACGCCTTCATCACGCCCGCAATCACGGCCGCATTCAGGGCGTTGAGGTTCATCCCGGCGGCCACGCCGTCATAAAGAATGTTGATCGCCTTGATCGGCTGATCGGTCATCTGCCCCACAAAACTGCCCAGATGCCCGGCCAGCCTGATCCAGGGCCCCATCACGGCCGCCTCTTCCGCCGTGACCGAAGGCATGTTGAGCGCATTCGCAACCGCCCCCGTCAGCAGATAATCCGACATCTGCTCGGCCACTTGCAGGGCGACATTCTCCTGCGCCTCATTCGTCGAGGCGCCGAGATGCGGCGTCACCACCACGTTCGGCAGGTTGAAAAGCGGGCTTTCGGTGGCCGGCTCGGTCGCGAATACATCCAGCGCCGCGCCGGCGACATGGCCCGATTGCAGCGCCTCGGCCAACGCCTCTTCGTCGATCAGCCCGCCGCGCGCGGCATTGATGATCCGAACGCCCTTCTTCGTCTTGGCAAGCGCCTCGCGGCTCAGAATATTGCGCGTCTTGTCGGTCAGCGGGACGTGGAGCGTGATAAAATCGGCCTTCTCCAGCAATTCGTCCAGCTCGACCTTGCGCACGCCCAGCTCCAGCGCGCGCTCTTCCGAAAGGAAGGGATCATAGGCGATCACCTTCATCTTCAGCCCAAGCGCGCGATCCGCCGCGATCGAGCCGATATTGCCCGCGCCGATCAGGCCCAGCGTCTTGTTGAACAGCTCGACCCCCATGAAGCGGTTCTTCTCCCACTTGCCGGCATGGGTCGAAACGCTCGCCTCGGGCAGTTGCCGCGCGACGGCGAACATCAGGGCGATGGCGTGCTCGGCCGTGGTGACCGAGTTCCCGAACGGCGTGTTCATCACGATCACGCCCTGTTTCGAGGCGGCCGGAATATCGACGTTATCAACGCCGATCCCGGCGCGCCCGATCACCTTGAGCTTGCGCGCTTTCGCCAGCAGCTTCTCGGTAACCTTGGTTGCCGAGCGGATCGCCAGACCGTCATATTCGCCGATCACCTCGGCCAGCTTTTCCTTGTCCTTGCCAAGATCGGGCAGATAATCCACCTCGACGCCTCGGTCGCGGAAGATCTGGACGGCGGTTTCGCTCAACTTGTCAGAAACGAGAACTTTGGGCATTCGATGCTCCTTCGCGCACGCGGCGCTTCTTTTGTCTGAAAATATCCCGGGGTCCGGGGCAGAGCCCCGGCGCTGTCAATGCTGCGCGGCGATCTCGGCCTCGAACGCCCATTCGATCCAAGGCATCAGAGCCTCGACATCCGAGGTCTCGACCGTCGCCCCGCACCAGATCCGAAGTCCGGGCGGCGCGTCGCGGTATGCGCCGATATCAAAGGCGACGCCCTCGGCCTCGAGCCGCTTTGCGACCGCTTTCGCAAATGCCGCCCCGTCCTTGATGCGCGGATCGGTAAAGCGCAGGCAGACCGACGTGGTCGAGCCGGTCCGCGGATCCTCCGCCAGATCCTCGATCCAGTCGCGCGCGGCGATGAAACCCCGCACCGCGCCCGCATTCGCCTCACAGCGCGCGATCAGCGCATCAAGCCCGCCCAGAGCCTGCGCCCATTTCAGCGAGACGAGATAATCCTCGACCGCCAGCATGGAGGGGGTGTTGATCGTCTCGCCCTTGAAGATCCCCTCGATCAGCTTGCCGCCCTTGGTCAGCCGGAAAATCTTCGGCAGCGGCCATGCAGGCGTGTAGCTTTCCAGCCGCTGAACCGCGCGCGGCGACAGGATCAGCATCCCGTGCCCGCCTTCCCCGCCCAGCACTTTTTGCCAGCTGAACGTGACCACATCGAGCCGGTCCCAAGGCAGCGCCATCGCGAAGGCCGCCGAGGTCGCGTCGCAAATCGTGAGCCCCGCGCGGTCCGCCGGGATCGCATCCCCGTCCGGCACGCGCACGCCCGACGTCGTCCCGTTCCAGGTGAAAACAACATCGCGATCGAAATCCACATCGGCGAAATTGACGATCTGCCCGTAATCCGCCTTGCGAACCACCGCATCCAGCTTGAGCTGTTTCACGACATCGGTGACCCAGCCCTCGCCAAAGCTCTCCCAAGCCAGCATCTCGACGCCGCGCGCGCCCAGCAGCGACCACATCGCCATCTCGACCGCGCCGGTGTCCGAGCCGGGAACGATGGCGATGCGGTAATCCGCGGGCACGCGCAGCACCTCGCGCGTCAGCTCGATCGCCTCGGCGAGCTTGGCCTTGCCGACGCTCGCGCGGTGCGAGCGGCCAAGCGGCGCATCGGACAGCATCTCAAGATTATAATCGGGGATCTTGGCACAAGGGCCAGAGGAAAAGCGCGGATTGACCGGGCGCGCAGCCGGGATCGCATGATCCGTCATGTGTCAGCCTTCCAGCTAAAAGCCCTTCGTTGGGGAAGGGTGTCCCGGGAACGCGCTTACATCCGCGAGCGCGTCCCGCGCAAGCGAAATATTTGAGGCAGCACCTCGGACCATACGAAAGGATGTTGCGCGGCGGCATCGGCGATTGATCTTGCCCGCGACTTGCCGGACAAGGCCCCAAACCGAAAGGACCGCCCATGCCTCGACATATCATCAGCGTGCTGACATCTCCCGCGCGGCCCGATCTGGACGAACACCGCGCCAATGCGATTCGGGGTCTGTTCGGCGGCGGCGATCTGAACTGGCTCGCGCGCGGCATCGCGGTTGAATTCCACTGCGGCGCCCTGCCGGACGATGCGGCCGCGATTGCCGACGATACGCGCCTTGCGGGCTATGATCTGGTCATCCAGCCTGCCGAGGGGCGGCGCAAGGCGATCCTGCTGGCCGACATGGATTCGACGATGATCGGGCAGGAATGTATCGACGAATTGGCCGATTTCGCCGGAATCGGCCCGCGCGTGGCCGAGATCACCGCCCGCGCGATGAATGGCGAGCTGGATTTCCACGAGGCCCTGATCGAGCGCGTGGGGCTCCTCGCCGGCCTGCCACTTTCCGTGATCGACCGGGCTCTCGCCGAGCGTATCACGCTCGCCCCCGGCGGTCGCGAGCTGGTTGCGACGATGCAGGCTAATGGCGGCTATTGCGCGCTCGTCTCGGGCGGGTTCACCGCCTTCACCGGGCCGGTCGCCAAGGCGCTCGGGTTTCATGAGCACCGCGCGAATACGCTTCTGGACGAGGGCGGCGTGCTGACCGGCCATGTCGCCCTGCCCGTGCTGGGCCGTCAGGCGAAGATCGACGCGTTGCGAGAGATCGCAGCCGCACGCGGGCTAGGCCCGGCCGATGTGCTGGCCGTGGGCGACGGCGCGAATGATCTCGGGATGCTGAGCCTTGCCGGCACCGGCGTCGCGCTCCACGCCAAGCCGGTCGTGGCCGAGCAGGCGGCCGTTCGGATCGACCACGCCGATCTGACCGCGCTGCTTTACCTACAGGGCTATCACCGGGACGAGTTCACTACCGAGCTCGGCTGATCACGGCGCGAGCCGCGCCAGAATCTCCGCCGCGCTGCCCGGCTGCGCCAGATCGCAGCGCCCGCCGGCCCAGTGCGGGCCGAACCCGGTCTCGCCCTGCGCCAATGCCGCCGCGTTCAGCGCCTTGGTCGCGCTGTAGGGCAGCGGGTAGTCGGGCGCGCCCTCTTCAACCATCTCGCTGATTTTGTTCAGCACCGCCCGCGCCGGGCGGCCCGAGACGGCGCGTGTCATGCGGGTCTCGCCCGCGCCAAGCGCCGCGCGGTGGGCGGGCGAGGTGGCCGCCTCGTCCGCGACCAGAAACGCCGTGCCGCATTGCGCGGCAATGGCGCCCGCATCCAGCACGGCGCGCACATCCTCGCGCGTCATGATCCCGCCCGCCGCGATCAGCGGCAGCCCAACCGGACGCAGCGTGGCCAGCAGGTCCAGCACCCCGAGCCGGTCATCCGCCCCGTTTTCGTCGAAGAGGCCACGATGGCCCCCGGCCTCCCATCCCTGCGCGACGATCCCGTCAAGCCCGGCGGCGGCGATCGTCTCGGCGTCCTGCGGCCCCACGGCCGTTGCCAGCAGCACCGCGCCCGAGCCGCGCAGCGCCTCAAGCTGGTCGGGACGCGGCAGGCCAAAGTGAAAGCTGACGACGCCCGGCCGCGCGTCGATCACGGCCTCCAGCATCTCGTCATAATCCAGCAGGCTGCGATAATTGTCCCTGAGCCCGGCGGGGGTATCGGCGCCATACGCACGAAAATGCGGTGCCAGCCGCGCCAGCCATGCCTTTTCGGTCGCCGCCGATCGGCGCGGCGGGCGATGGCAGAACAGATTGACGCCGTAGGGCCGGTCGGTCAGCGCCCGCGTCTGCGCCATCGCCTCGCGCGCCGTGGCGGCATCCAGCGCCGCGAGCCCCAGCGAGCCAAGCCCGCCCGCATTCGAGACGGCCGCCGCAAGCGCCGGCGTCGTGATCCCGGCCATCGGCGCCTGAACGACCTTGTGTTTGAGAAATTCCAGCATCGCGTCCCCCTTGAGCCCTTTACAAGCCGCGCGCGCAGGCAGATCAAGCCCCGATGCTTGATCTGACGATGGAACTCGCCGCAATTCTGATCCTCGCTGCGTTCGCGGCGGGGTTTGTCGATGCGATCGCCGGCGGCGGCGGGCTGATCACCGTCCCCGCCCTGATGCTGGCGGGCGTGCCGCCCGCGCAGGCGCTTGCCACGAACAAGGTGCAGGGCGTGTTCGGCGCGGCGACGGCGGCGCTCAGCTACGCGGCGCGCGGCCATGTCGATCTGCGCCGTCAGCTTGGCGCGGCGGGGATCGCCTTTGCGGCCGGGCTCGCCGGCGCGCTTTGCGTCAGCGTGATCCCCGCGCAGGCGCTGCGTTATGTGCTGCCGGTGATCCTGATCGCGATTGCGGCGTTCTTCGCGCTCAAGCCCGGCCTTGACGATATGGACCGCACGGCGCGGCTGACCCCGCTGGCGTTCACCGCGCTTATTGTGCCGCTGATCGCGTTTTATGACGGGCTTGTCGGGCCGGGGACCGGCGCGTTTTTCATGATCGGGTTCGTCACGCTCGCCGGTTATGGCATTCTCAAGGCGACCGCGCACACGAAGCTTTTGAACTTCGCCTCGAACCTTGGCGGGCTGATCGGGTTCGCGCTGATCGGCAAGCCGCTCTGGCTTCTGGGGCTGGCGATGGGCGCGGCGCAGATCGCGGGCGCATGGGTCGGCGCGCGGCTCGCGATGCGGATCGGGGCGCGGATCATCAAGCCGCTGCTCGTCACCGCCTCGACCCTCCTCGCGCTGCGCCTGCTTTGGGATCTGATCTAAAGCGGCAGGCCGCCATCCTCTTTCGGGGTCTTGAGCACGATATCGGTGCGAAGCTGCGCGACCTGCGGGTGGGGCAGCAGCCTTTCATGGATGAACCCCGACAGCGCGTCGAGATCGCGCAGATGCAGCTCGACCATGTAATCCGCATCGCCCGAGACCGAATGCGCGGCCCGCACCTCGGGCTGGCGCGCGATGAAGCGGGCGAAATCGCTGTCGCGCGCCTCGGAATGGCTGCGCAGGTTCACCCGCACGAAAGCGCGGATCCCAAAGCCGAGCCCGCGCGCATCAAGACGCGCCGCGTAGCCGCGAATCAGCCCTGCCTTTTCCAGCGCCGCCCGCCGGCGAGAGCATTGCGAGGGCGACAGATGCACCATCCCCGACAGCTGCGCATTGGTCAGCGAGCCGTCTTTCTGCAATGCAGCAAGAATCGCATGATCGAATTTATCTATGCGTGTTTCGTGCATCTTATGCGCCTCAACTGACCAAATACGCGCAATCCTAGCCATATCGCCGCACGATATGCAAACTTCGCGCATCGCGAATCGGGTATCATCGCGCGAAATGCGAATAGGAGGATCTCATGGGCCCGTTTCCCCATAATGCGCCGAAGGCCGAAATCAGCGACGCGAACCCCGCCGGCACTGACGGCTTCGAGTTTGTCGAGTTCGCCCATCCCGAACCCGAACAGCTTGACGCTCTGTTCCGCAAGATGGGCTTCGTGCCGGTCGCCAAGCACAAGACGATGAATGTCACGCTCTACCGTCAGGGCGGGATCAACTATGTGCTGAACGCCGAGCCAAACAGCCACGCCAGCCAGTTCATCGCCGATCACGGCCCCTGCGCCCCCGCGATGGGCTGGCGTGTCGTTGACGCGCAGCACGCGCTCAAACGCGCGGTCGAGCTGGGCGCCGAGGAATATACCGGCCCCGGCAAGGTTCTGGACGCCCCGGCGGTTCTAGGTATCGGCGGCAGCCTTTTGTATTTCATCGACAAATATGACGACACCGGCAGCGCATGGGACGCCGATTACGACTGGCTGGGCGAGAAAGACCCGCGCCCGGAAGGCGTCGGCTTTTACTATATCGATCACCTGACCCACAACGTCGTGCGCGGGAACATGGACACCTGGTATAAATTCTACCACGACACGTTCAACTTCCGCGAGATCCGCTATTTCGACATCAAGGGCAAGCAAACGGGCCTGTTCTCGCGCGCGCTGACCTCGCCCGATGGCAAGATCCGCATCCCGATCAACGAATCGGCGGATGAGCACAGCCAGATCGAGGAATATCTGCGCGAATACAAGGGCGAGGGCATCCAGCATATCGCGGTCGCGACCGAGGATATTTATGCCGCGACCGACGCCATCGCCGCCAAGGGGATGGAGTTCATGCCCGGCCCCCCGGATGTCTATTACGAGATGTCGAAAACCCGCGTCACCGACCATGACGAGCCGCTGGACAAGATGAAGAAGCACGGCATCCTGATCGACGGCGAAGGCGTCGTCGATGGCGGCAACACGCGGATCTTGCTGCAAATCTTCTCGAAAACCGTGATCGGGCCGATCTTTTTCGAGTTCATCCAGCGCAAGGGCGATGACGGGTTCGGCGAGGGCAATTTCCGTGCCCTGTTCGAATCGATCGAGGAAGACCAGCTTCGCCGAGGCGTGCTGAAAGCGGACGAAAACGCTTGAGATGGGACCAGTATCCGGGCGCTCCGGCGCCCGGAACTCCGCTGTGCGCGGCGGATTTCACCGGCGCGCGCACCGTGTCGGCGGGCGCGTTCGGCGCCATCGTGATCCGCGGCGATGACGGCGCGCTGCGCGGCTTCGTCAATCTTTGCCCGCACCAGTTTCTGCCGCTGGATTATCGCGCGGCGCAGATCGTCTCGGCCGACGGGGCGCGGCTGATTTGCAGCTCGCATCAGGCGCAGTTCGATGCCGTCACGGGCGAGGTTTGCGCGGGGCCGGCCGAGTGCGGGCTGAGCGTTCTGCCGCTCCAAGAGGCGGGCGGCCAGATCATCATCGGCGATGCGCCTGCTGCCTGAGCCGGGCGCGGACAGGAAACCGGCGCCCCGCTGCCCCGGAGCGCCGGCAAGTCGCTTGAGATGCAGCCAGATCAGACGCAGCAGGGGACGAACGCGCGGTCCGGCGCGATCAGCCAACCACGCAAATGTAAATCTGCGGTGACAGAGCGCGCCGAATCTCGACGCTAGACCGGAAAGCCCGGCGCGGTGCGCAGCTCACCCGTGATAAGCCCTCGCCAGTTCTTCTGCTTGCCGCTCAGCAGATGGACCGCCACCGGATGCGCAGGCTGAAGCAGCCCCAGATGGATCAGCAGCGCCGTGATCGCCGCCTCGGAGGCGCGCGTGCCGCCATCTTCGATCTTCAGCGCGATGCCGAGCTTCTTTTCGGGGATGATCGCGATGAACACCGCCTCGGCGCCGGTCTTGACCGCAACGCGCCCGCCCATTGCGCGCATCAGCAGCGTGCAGGCGCGCCCCTCGCCCGCGACCAGATCGGGATGGGCGCACATCGCACGCACCAGCCGCGCCATCGCATCGCCGCGCCGGTCGCTGCCGGGCTGCGCGAACGCGGCCATCGAGCGCGCAAGCGCCGTCACCGTCATCGCGAAATTCGGCGCCGAGCAGCCGTCGATCCCGTAGCCCGCAGGCTCTTCCTGCGCGACCTCGGCGGTCGCCTCACGGATCGCACGTTGCAGCGGGTGGTCGATCTCGACATATTCCGAGCCGCCCTTCAGGTGCCGGTTCATGGTCAGAAAGCCGGCGTGCTTGCCCGAGCAGTTGTTGTGAAGCTGGCAGGGATGCTCGGCGTCGAACAGCAGCCGCGCGCGTTCGTCCTTGTCGCGCGGCTCGTGGCTGCCGCAGCGCAGATCGGCCTCGCGAAAGCCCAGCCGGTCGAGCCAGGCCGCGACGCGCGAGACATGGATATGCGCCCCGTTATGGCTGGCGCAGGCCAAAGCGAGCTGTTCGGGGCCAAGCCCGGCCGCATCCGCCGCGCCCGATTCCAGCAGCGGCAGCGCCTGAACCATCTTGCACGACGATCGCGGGAAGATCACCGCGTTCGGATCGCCCCATGCGTGCACGATATCGGTGCCATCGTGGATGACGGCATGACCGCGATGGACCCCCTCGCGCAAGCTCCCGCGCCACAACTCGATCATCTCGGCCGGTTCCATGCTCTCATTTTCCTTTCATCTGCTGACAAATGCGCGATTTTCTCCCAAATGGGCTTTTGTCGCGACCTGATTTGGCGTTATCTTGCCCCCAGTTGGCCGAAAAGGCTATTGCTTCGCGCAATTCGGGGCAAATCTTCACGGAGCACGCCGAGCAGGCATTCGGCAGGAGGCAGAGCATGATGAAACAAACGCTGCGCGGCATCGCCGCAATCAGCTTGGTCGCGGCCAGCATGGGCACCGCCGCCCTTGGGCAGACATCGAGCAACGTAATCACGACCGAGGGCGACTGGACCGTATTCGGCGGCGACAGCCCGCGCGAATGCTGGGCCGTCTCGCCGCCCACGCGTTCGGTCAACACGCAAGGCGGCAACCCGGTCGATGTGCGGCGCGGCGACATCCGCCTTTACGTCGCCTACCGCCCGGGCGCGAATGGCGAGGTCAGCTTCACCGGCGGCTACCCGTTCCGGCCCGGCTCAACCGTGTCGGTCGATGTCGGCGGCACCAAGTTCGACATGTTCACCGAGGGCGAAAGCGCGTGGACCGGCTCGGCCGATGACGATGCGCGGCTGATCGCGGCGATGCGCGGCGGCAGCTCGATGACCGTCACCGGCAACTCGGCGCGCGGCACGCAGACGGTGGACACGTTCTCGCTGATGGGCGTCACTGCCGCAACGAACGCGGCGCGGCAGAACTGCCAGTAACGCGCCAGACGCGATCATTCCAAGCGGGCTGCCTTGAAAGGCAGCCCGTTTTTTCATATATTCCGGCCTTTCCGCCCTTCTGATCCGAAAGACGCCGACATGACCGCGCAGCCGCAGACGGCCCCGATCACGCAAGACCTTGTGACCATTCCGCGCAAGCTGCCGGAAGGCGGGCGCGTGAACCTGATCGGCATGACCCGCGCGCAGCTCCGCGAGGCTCTGATCGGTGCGGGAACGCCCGAGCGGCAGGCCAAGATGCGCACCGGGCAGATCTGGCAGTGGCTTTATCACTGGGGCGTGCGCGATTTCGCGCAGATGACCAATCTCGCGAAGGACTACCGCGCGATGCTGGCCGAGCATTTCGAGATCGCGCTGCCCGAAATCGTGACAAAGCAGGTCTCGGCCGACGGCACGCGCAAATATCTGCTGCGCATCGCCGGCGGGCATGAGGTCGAGACGGTCTATATCCCCGAGGAAAATCGCGGAACGCTTTGTATCTCGAGCCAGGTCGGCTGCACGCTCACCTGCTCGTTCTGCCATACCGGCACGCAAAAGCTGGTGCGCAACCTGACGGCGGGCGAGATCGTCGGGCAGGTCATGCTGGCGCGCGACGATCTGGGCGAATGGCCCCAGCCGGGCGCGCCCAAGGACGAGACGCGGCTTGTCAGCAATGTCGTGCTGATGGGCATGGGCGAGCCGCTTTATAATTTCGAGAATGTCCGCGATGCGATGGCCGTTGTGATGGACGGCGAGGGGCTCAGCCTCTCGCGGCGGCGGATTACGCTTTCGACCTCGGGGATCGTGCCGGAAATTGCGCGCACCGCCGAGGAGATCGGCTGCCTGCTGGCGGTGTCCTTCCACGCGACGACGGACGAGGTGCGCGACCGGCTGGTGCCTATCAACAAGAAGTGGAACATCGCGGCGCTGCTGGATGCGCTGCGCGATTACCCGCGTCTGTCGAACTCGGAGCGGATCACGTTTGAATATGTGATGCTGGACGGGGTCAATGACAGTGACGAGGACGCGCGGCGTCTGGTCAAGCTGATCCGCGGCATTCCCGCCAAGATCAACCTCATTCCGTTCAACGAATGGCCCGGCGCGCCTTACAAGCGGTCAAGCTGGGAACGGATCGAGGCGTTCGCGGACATCATCTACAAGGCGGGTTACGCCAGTCCGATCCGCACCCCGCGCGGCGAGGATATCATGGCGGCCTGCGGCCAGCTCAAATCCGCGACCGAGCGCGGGCGCAAATCGCGCGCCGAGATTGCCGCCGAGGTGGCGGGCTAGGCGGGCGGGCGCGCCAGAAATCCCCTCGAAAACGCCCGCCTCTGCCCGCGCAGGCGATTGCCGAGCGGCGTTTCTATCGCTATGCCTGTCGGGGCAAAAATCGCAGGCGAAGGAGCAGGAACATGACGCATCGCGTGTTCATTGACGGCGAGGTCGGCACGACCGGGCTGCAAATCCGCGAGCGGCTGGAGCGGCGCGAGGATATCGAGCTGATCCGCATTGACCACGACCGCCGCAAGGACGCACAGGCGCGCCGCGCCTGCTTTGAAAAGGCCGATGTGGCGATCTTGTGCCTGCCTGACGATGCCGCCCGCGAGGCCGTCCAGCTGGCCTCAGATCTGCCGCTGCGGCTGATAGACGCCTCGACCGCGCACCGCGTCGACCCCGCTTGGGTGTTCGGCTTTGCCGAGATGGACGCCGCGCAGCGCGCCCGGATCGCAGGGGCGCGTCATGTGTCGAACCCCGGTTGCTATTCGACCGGCGCGATCGCGATGCTGCGCCCGCTGATCGCCACCGGGCTGGTCGCGCCGGGCGAGGCGGTCAGCCTCAACGCCGTCAGCGGCTATACCGGCGGCGGGAACGCCCTGATCGCGGAATACGAGGCCGCCACCGCGCCGCCCCATTTTCTTTACGCGCTCGCACAAGGTCACAAGCATCTGCCCGAGATCATGGAGCGCTCTGGCCTCTCGCTGCGCCCCGTCTTTGCGCCCTCGGTCGGCAATTTCGCCCAAGGCATGGCGGTCAGCCTGCCGCTTCATCTGGGCGGCGGGCGGAGCCTCTCGTCGCTCCACTCCGCGCTTTCTGCGCATTACGCGGGCGCCGAGTTCGTGCGCGTGCGCGAGGCCGAAGAGATCGGCGCGCGGGTGGATCCGACCGCGCTGAACGGCACCAATATGCTCGAGCTGTCGGTTCACGGCGACGACTCGAATTTCTGCGCGGTCGTGGTCGCGGTACTGGACAATCTGGGCAAGGGCGCGTCGGGCGCCGCGGTGCAGAACCTCAACATCATGCTCGGCATGGATGAGGGCGCGGGGCTCTGATGGCCAGGCCCGTCCTTCTGTGCATCCTTGACGGCTGGGGCATCTCGGACCGCCCCGAGCAAAGCGCGCCCGCGCAGGCGAAAACGCCGGTGATGGACCGCCTGATGCGCGATTGCCCGAACGCGACGCTGATCACCTACGGGCCCGATGTGGGTCTGCCGCGCGGGCAGATGGGCAATTCCGAGGTTGGCCACACGAATATCGGCGCGGGGCGCGTCGTCGCGATGGATCTGGGGCAGATCGACCTTGCGATCGAGGATCGCAGCTTTTTCGCCAACCCCGCGATTGCCGCCTTCGCGGACCGGGTCGGCAGCGCGGGCGGGCGGGCGCATCTGCTGGGGCTGATCTCGGATGGCGGCGTGCACGGGCACCTGTCGCATATCGTTGCCGCCGCTACCGCCTTGGCGCAGCGCGGCGTGAAGGTGGTGCTTCACGCGATCACGGACGGGCGGGATGTCGCGCCGGAATCGGCGATCTCGTATCTCGCCGATCTGGAATCGGCGATGCCGGAGGGTGTGGTGATCGGGACGGTCTCGGGCCGCTACTACGCGATGGACCGCGACAATCGCTGGGACCGGGTCGAGCTGGCTTATCAGGCGATCGTCCACGCCAAGGGCACCCACGCGACCGACCCCGCGCAGGCGATCGCGCAGGCCCGCGCGCAGGGCGAGACGGATGAGTTCATAACCCCCAGCGTCATCGGCGATTACGCCGGCGCGGCGGCGGGCGACGGGGTGTTCTGCCTCAATTTCCGCGCCGACCGCGCGCGAGAGATCATGGCAGCCATCGCCGCACCGGATTTCGACGCGTTCACCGTCGCGGGGCGCCCGGAATGGGCGGCGGTGCTGGGGATGGTGGATTATTCGGCGCAGCATGACGCCTATATGCGCGCGGCCTACCCCAAGCGCCCGGTCGTCAACACGCTCGGCGCCTTCGTCGCTTCTGAGGGCAAGCGGCAGTTTCGCGTGGCCGAGACCGAGAAATACCCCCATGTGACCTTCTTCCTGAACGGCGGCAAGGAAGCGCCCGAGCCGGGCGAGGACCGCGTCATGCCCCCAAGCCCCAAGGTCGCGACCTATGATCTGGCGCCCGAGATGTCCGCTGCCGAGGTGACCGATCATCTGGTGCGCGCGATCGGCGAGGGTTACGATCTGATCGTGGTGAATTACGCAAATCCCGATATGGTCGGCCATACCGGCAGCCTGCCCGCCGCCATCACCGCGTGCGAGGCGGTTGATCGCGGGCTGGGGCGCGGCCTTGCAGCGCTGGAAGCTGCGGGCGGGGCGGCGGTGATCATCGCCGATCACGGCAATTGCGAGACCACGATCGACCCTGAAACGGGCGGGCCGCACACCGCCCATACGGTGAACCCGGTGCCGGTGATCGTCGTGGGCGGCCCCTCTGGCGCGCGCCTCAGGGATGGCCGGCTCGCCGATGTCGCGCCCACGGTGCTGGAGCTGATGGGGCTGGGCACGCCCCCCGAAATGACCGGCCAAAGCCTGATCGAGAAAGCCTGATGCGCGACAAGCTTGTTCTCTGCGCCGCCCTGTTTCTTGCCGCCCCCGCAAGCGCATCGACGCTGAGCGAGGCGGCCGAGGAGGCCTCGCGCGCCGCGTTCCAGCTTCGCGAGGCGACCGGGCGGCTGGAAGAGGCGTTGACGCAGGACGATCAGGTCACGGCGCTGACCGAGCTGATCCGCGCCTACGAATCGGGCCTTGCCTCGATGCGGGGCGGGCTGCGACAGGCCGGCATCCGCGAGCAGGAAATCCGCGCCTCGTGGGAGGCCCGGCGCGAGAGCCTTGCGGGTATCCTTGGCGTCATGGTCGCGATGGAAAAATCGCCCGAAACGCTGATGCTGCTGCACCCGGCCGGACCCGAGGCGACGGCGCGGTCGGGGATGATCCTCTCGTCCGTCGCGCCCGCCATTCAGGCCGAGGCGCAGCAGCTTCGCGCCGGCCTCGACGAGATCGCCCAAGTGCGCAGCCTTCAGGAGGACGCGGCCGGAACGCTCGCCGAAGGGCTCGGCCGCGTGCAAGAGGCGCGCCGTCTGCTGGCAAGCGCCGTGACGGACCGCTCGACTCTCCCGACGCGCTTTGCCGAAGACCCGGCCGAGCTTCAGGCGCTGCGCGATTCGGCCGACAGTCTTGACGCCTTCGCGAGCGGCATCGCGACGATGGAGGCCGATATCGGCCCGCCGCTCGCCGATTTCGAGGGCGCTCAGGGCGCGCTGCCGCTGCCGGTGATGGGCACTGTGCTGCGCCGCTATAACGAGCCTGACGCGGCGGGGGTCGAACGCCCCGGCCTCGTCATCGCGACCGCCCCCGCCGCGCTTGTCACAACCCCTTGGCCCGCGACGATCCGCTATCGCGGCCCGCTGCTCGATTACGGAAACGTGATGGTGCTCGAGCCCGCGCGAGGCTACCTGATCGTCATGGCGGGGCTTGCGCAGGTGTTCGGCGAGACCGGCGATGTGCTGGCCGCGGGCGAGCCTGTGGGGCTCATGGGCGGGCAAGAGCCGCCCGCGCAGGAATTCGGCGTCGAGTTCGTCGTGAACGCCTCGACCGGGCGCGGCGCGGGGCAAAGTGAAACGCTCTACCTTGAACTTCGCCAAGGCCGGGCTACGGTGGACCCCGAAGAATGGTTCGTGCTGAGCGCGATCGTGCCACAAGAGACGGGCACCGAAACGGACACTCAAGGCGATCCGGCCACGCCGGACGAGGCCGAGCAGTCAGAGGAAACGGATTGAGCCGATGAACAAATATCTCATGGCAGGAATTGGCGGGCTGATGGCCGGCACGCTGCTGACCACGCATTTCGCCGGCCCGCTGATCGCGCAGGAATCCTCGCGCAACGAGCCGCTTTATGAACAGCTCGACCTGTTCGGCAATGTGTTCGAGCGTATCCGCGCCGATTATGTCGAAGAGGTGGAGGCGCGCACGCTGATCGAGGCAGCGATCAACGGGATGCTGACCTCGCTTGATCCGCACTCGGCGTTCCTCTCGGCCAGCGATTACGCCGATATGCAGACCCAGACGCGCGGCAGCTTCGGCGGCCTCGGGATCGAGGTCGGTCAGGAAGAGGGGCTGGTGCGCGTCATCTCGCCCATCGACGACACGCCCGCCGCGCAAGCCGGCGTGATGGCCGGCGATTTCATCACCCATGTCGACGGCGAATCGCTGATGGGGCTGTCGCTTGATCAGGCGGTGGCCCTGATGCGCGGGCCGGTCGGCTCGGACATCACGATCACGATCCTGCGCGAGGGCGAGACCGAGCCGTTCGATCTGACCATTACCCGCGACACGATCCGCCTGACCGTGGTGCGCACCCGGATCGAGAACGACACGATCGTGCTGCGCATCTCGACCTTCAACGACGAGACCATGTCGGCGCTTGAACGCGAGCTGAACGCCGCAATCGAAGAGCTTGGCGGGATGGATAACGTCAACGGCTTCGTTCTCGATCTGCGCAACAACCCCGGCGGGCTGCTCGATCAGGCGATCTACGTCTCGGACGCGTTCCTTGATCAGGGCGAGATCGTCTCGACCCGCGGGCGCGTCTCCGACGACAGCGAGCGCTGGAATGCCCGGCCAGGCGATCTGGCGGAAGGCAAGCCGATCGTCGTGCTGATCAATGGCGGCTCGGCCTCGGCCTCCGAGATCGTGACCGGCGCGCTGCAAGATCACCGCCGCGCGATTGTCGTGGGCGAGAAATCCTTCGGCAAGGGCTCGGTCCAGACGGTCATGCCGGTGACTTCGGAAACGGCGATCCGGCTGACCACGGCGCGCTATTACACACCGTCCGGGCGCTCGATCCAGGCGCTCGGGATCAACCCCGACATCATTGTGACGCAGCCACGCCCGCGCCCGGCGAGCGCGGAGGAGGACGAGGAGAGCCCGCGCACGCAGTCCAGCTTCTCACGCTCCGAGGCCGAGCTGCGCGGCGCGCTGAACAACGACGCCTATAGCGAAGATCAACGGCGCCAGCTTGAGCAGGAGGCGGCCGAGGTCGAGGCTACGGCGCGGCTGCGCGAGGAAGATTACCAGCTTGCCTACGCCATCGACATCCTCAAGGGCCTCGCGGCGATGAATTACGACCCGGCGCAGGCGCGGGCGGGCGAGCCGCCGGCCGAGACCGAGGAAGGCTCTGGCCAGCCTGGCGCCCCTGATGCACCCGCGCCCGAGTCTGGCGATGATGCGGAAGACGCCGATAACGGGGCCGGCGCCGAAGCGACCCCTGCGCCGGCGCAGTAACACGCGATGGACAGCGCCGAACGCCAAGGCCCGCGCGGGCTGCCCTATCGCCCCTGCGCGGGGGTGGTGCTGATCAATGCCGAAGGGCTCGTCTTTGCGGGGCAGCGGATCGACAATCCCGGCCATGCCTGGCAGATGCCGCAAGGCGGGATCGACAAGGGCGAGACCCCGCGCGAGGCCGCGCTGCGCGAGCTTGGCGAGGAAACCGGGCTGCCGCCCGGCTCGGTCGAGATCATCGCCGAAACGGATGAGTGGGTGTTCTATGATCTGCCCGATGAATTGCTCGGCAAGATCTGGAAGGGCAAATATGGCGGGCAGCGCCAGAAATGGGTGCTGATGCGCCTGACCGGCCCCGAAAGCGGGATCGACATCGCGACAGAGCACGCCGAGTTCGACAAATGGCAATGGATGCGCGCCGATGATCTGATCGAGCGCATCGTGCCGTTCAAGCGCGACGTCTATACCGCCGTTTTCGCGGCCTTCCGCCGCTTCCTGGCCTAAGCCAGCCCGCGCCTAGCAAGCGCTTTGCGGCCAGTTGTCGATGATCGCGGCGGCCTCTTCGGCGGTTTCGGCATAGGCGATCAGGTCCAGATCCTCGTCGCTGATCGTGCCGGACCGCGCAAGCGCCTTCCAGTTGATGATCTCATCCCAGAAATCGCGGCCGAACAGGATGAACGGGATCCGCTTCATCCGCCCGGTCTGGATCAGGGTCAGCGTCTCGAACATCTCGTCGAGCGTGCCGAAACCGCCGGGGAAAATCGTGATCGCCCGCGCGCGCATCAGGAAATGCATCTTGCGGATCGCGAAATAATGGAAGTTGAAGCTCAGATCCGGGGTGACATAGAGGTTCGGCGCCTGCTCGTGCGGCAGCACGATCGAAAGGCCGATCGACTGCCCGCCCGCCTCATGCGCGCCCTTGTTGCCCGCCTCCATCACGCCGGGGCCGCCGCCGGTGCAGATCACGAAATCGCGGCCATAGGTTTCCAGACTGCGGGCGGTCATGATCCGCGCGAATTCCTCGGCCTGCGTGTAATATTTCGACAAGGAGGCCAGCGTTTCCGTCCGCGCCGTATCGGCGTGTTCAGGCGCGGGGATACGCGCGCCGCCAAACATCACAACGGTCGATTCGACGCCGCGTTCATCCAGTATCGTCTGCGTCTTGAGCAATTCGAGCTGAAACCGGATCGGCCGCAGATCTTCGCGCAGCAGAAAATCCGTGTCGGTATAGGCCAGCCGGTAAGCGGGATTGCGCGTCTGCGGCGTATCGGGCGTGGTCTGCGCCTCGGCCGCGTCTTCGGCGCTATGGCGGAACGGGTGGGCGCGGTCTTCTTCGCTCATCTCTACCTCAGTCAAAGGCGGCCAAGTTGCGCGCCGGTTCACCCCCGCTTATAGGGCTAAGAAGTTATTTTCCAGTCAACGAGAGGCCCAAGATGACAAACGCCGCGCTAGAGACCGCCATCGAGGCCGCATGGGAGAGCCGCGATCAGATCACCCCGGCCACAAAGGGCGAGCAGCGCGAGGCGATCGAGGCCACGCTCGACGCGCTCGACGCGGGCACGCTGCGGGTCGCCGAAAAGCGCGGTCAGGATTGGCACGTCAACCAATGGGCCAAGAAAGCCGTGCTTCTCGGCTTTCGCCTCAAGGACATGGAGCTGCAAGAGGGCGGGCCGCAAGGCGGCGGTTGGTGGGACAAGGTGGACAGCAAATTCGCTGGCTGGGGCGAGGATCGCTGGCGCGATGCGGGCTTTCGCGCGGTCCCGAACGCGGTTGTCCGCCGCTCGGCCTATATCGCGAAGGGCGTCGTTCTGATGCCGTCCTTCGTCAATCTCGGCGCCTATGTCGATGAAGGCACGATGGTCGACACATGGGCCACGGTCGGCTCTTGCGCACAGATCGGCAAGAATGTGCACCTGTCCGGCGGGGTCGGGATCGGCGGCGTCCTCGAGCCGATGCAGGCCGGCCCGACCATCATCGAGGATAACTGCTTCATCGGCGCCCGCTCAGAAGTCGTCGAGGGGGTGATCGTCCGCGAAGGCTCGGTGCTGGGCATGGGCGTGTTCATCGGCCAGTCCACCAAGATCGTGGACCGCGACAGCGGCGAGGTCAGCTACGGCGAAGTGCCCGCCGGCTCGGTCGTCGTGGCCGGCTCGATGCCTTCAAAGAACGGCGTCCATCTTTATTGCGCGGTGATCGTGAAGCGCGTGGACGAGAGAACCCGCTCGAAAACCTCGATCAACGAGCTTTTGCGCGACTAAGGCTTCTTTTGTCCCCAAATATCCCCGCCGGAGGCAACCGCCGGCGCGCTCAGGCGCGGCGGGCGCGGATCGTCCCGCCGGGGATGAAATGGGGGCTCAGCGACAGCCGCCCGTCCTCGGGCCGCGTCTCTTTGCCCGCGACGATCCGCGCCGCGCGCCGCCCGACATCAAAGCGCCGCGCATCGGTCGTCGCCAGCCGCACCGGCAGCCCGTCCAGCAGATCGACCCCGTTAAAGCCGGCAAGGCCCAGCCTGCCCGGAATATCATAACCCTGTTCCAGACAGTAAAGCAGCCCGCCCGCGCCGATCATGTCGTTGGAATAATAAAGAAAATCGAGCTCGGGCGCGCGGGACAGCAAGCGCTGCGTCAGCTCGCGCCCCTTGGCGAGCGATGAGCCGCCCTGATAGAACTCGCGCGCCTCCAGCGCCATGCCCGCCTCGGAGAGCGCCTCCTCGAACCCCGCGAGGCGCTTTTTCGCGCGGTGATCCTCGGGCATGTGCGTGCCGAGAAAGCCGATCCTGCGATAGCCGGCCGCGATGATCTCGGCCGCCATCATGCGGCCCGCCTCGCGGTGCGAGATGCCGACCACGGTGTCGATCCCCTCGCCATCGGTGTCCATGATCTCGACCACCGGCACCGCGGCGCTTTCCAGCATCGCGCGCGAGGCCGCGCTATGTTCCAGCCCCGCGAGGATCACCCCCGAGGGCCGCCATGACAGCATATCGTAAAGCACTGCCTCTTCCCGGGCGGGCGAGTAGTGGGTGACGCCGATCACGGGTTGCAGCCCGGTATCGTCCAGCTCGGCCGAGATGCCGGTCAGCACGTCCGGGAACACCAGATTGGCAAGCGAGGGGATCACGACCGCGACCAGATTGACGCGCTGACTGGCGAGCCCGCCGGCGATGCGGTTCGGCACATAACCAAGCGTCTTGGCCGCCGTCAGCACCTTCTCGCGCGTTGCCGCCGACACATCGCCGCGATTTCGCAGCACGCGGCTGACGGTCATCTCGCTGACCCCCGACGCCTCGGAGACGTCACGCAGCGTCAAGGCTCGGGTCTTTTTGGCACTCACCATCGGGATATCCGTTCAGATTTCCCGAAATGTTAGCGCGAGACAACCGGGCCAGCAACTTGCCAAACGCCGCCATTCGCGCAAAAAGAGCGTCGGCGGCCCCGTGGCTCAACTGGATAGAGCAGCCCCCTCCTAAGGGGCAGGTTGCAGGTTCAAATCCTGCCGGGGTCACCATTTTCTGCCAAGGGGAGCGATCACCGCAGTTTCACGCTCGGCGCGGCGCCGCTCACCCGCTCGCGGGGCGCACGCCCTGTTCTTCGGCTTGCTCGCGGACCGTTTCGATCTCGGCGTGCTCGTCGCCTTCCTCCACGATGTCGCGCGCGTCGCTTTCGTCCTCGTCCTCAAGCGCGGGCGGCTCTTCGCCGGCAAGGAAATTGCCCAGCTTTTGCAGGCCCGGAATATGGTCGCACAGCACTTTCAGCACGACCAGCATCGGGACCGCGACGACCATCCCCAGCACCGACCAGAGCCACGCCCAAAGCGCCACGGTGATGAACACGACCACCGTGTTCAGCCGCAGCCGACGCGAGACGAAATAGGGCGTCACAAGCTGGCCCTCGGCGGCGGTCAGGGCGAAATAGGTGAGGCCGACCATGATCGGCGTGTAAAGATCGTCGAACGCGATCAGAGCGACCAGAGCGGCCGAGCCGACCCCGGCCACCGCGCCGAGATAGGGGATGAAGTTCAGAAGGAACGCGGCGACGCCGAACAGTAGCGGCTGCGGCATGTCCCAGAACCACATCGCAAGACCGATCGCGACGCCAAGCCCCGCGTTGATGATCGTGATCGCGCCAAGATAGCTGCCGAGGCTCGCCTCGATCTCGCGCAGGGCGAGATAGGCGGCGCGTTTCTCGCGCATGGTCTCGAAGCTTTGGACGATCTTGAGGTAAAGCAGATCGCCCGAGGATAGCAGGAAGAACAGCAAGATCGTCGTAAAGACGACCTGCCCCATCACGGCCGGTCCGGCCATCGCCAGCGATTGGAGCGTGGTCGGCTGCCCGCTATCGACCGACACGCGGATATCAGAGCCGTTGGTGGCAGCGTCCGCGCCATTGCTTTGGCTGCTGACGACGTTGCCCTGCCCGTCGACCGCCACGACCTCTGCGGTCGGCGCGGGGGCGGCTTCGGGCGCTGCGGTCTCGCCATTATCTTCGACCGGCGCGGTGCCGGCGATTTCGTCGAGCTTCCGGGCCGCGTCCTCGATCGGCTTCACGCTTTCGCGGAGCGTCTCGAAGCGCTGCTCGAGCCGCTGTCCGATCCGGTCCGAATCGCGGGCGATCTCGCCGATCGGGCCGGAGATGAAGAAAGCCAGAACCGCGACCAGAACGAACATCCCGATCGTGACGATGGCCGCCGCCAGCGGGGCGCCAATCCCGATCCGGCCCAGCAGGCGGCGGAACGGGATGAACACGAAGAACAGCAAGAACGCCAGCGTGACCGGCATCAGGAACGCGGCGGCATTGGTGATCGCCGCGAAGAGAAGGACAAGGAAAATCCCGATCACCGCCCATGAGGGGACCGAGCCCGCCTTGGCGGGGTCGTGCGCGGCACTGGGGAACATCTGAAGTTGTCTGCCGGGGGGCGGAGTTGGCATGATCGCTCGCTTTCAATCCGGCGACCGCCGGCTCTAGATGCAAGAACCACGAAGCTGGCGCGAAGTTCCGCTCAAACCAGACCGGCGGCGATAGTCATTTATCTATCGCCGCCGGAATATCGGTTCAGTTGCAGCGCGCTGCCGGATCAGATCGGATTGTCGCCGCGCGCGTCGATCACGCGGGTCGGCAGGCCCATCTCGCCCAAAAGCTCGAGGAAAGGCCGCGCGCGCAGGTCTTCGACATTGACCATCCGCTTGACGTCCCATTCCCCGCGCGCAATCAGGATCGCCGCGGCGACCGGCGGCACGCCCGCCGTATAGCTGATCCCTTGCGAGCCGACCTCGTCGAACGCGTCCTTGTGATCGGCGACGTTGTAGATGAACACCTCGCCCGGCACGCCGTCCTTGCTGCCCTTCACCAGATCGCCGATGCAGGTCTTGCCCTCGTAATCGGGCGCGAGGCTGGCCGGGTCGGGCAGCACCGCCTTGACGACCTTCAGCGGCACGACCTCGAGCCCCTCGGCCGTCGTCACCGGCTGCTCGGACAAAAGCCCGAGGCTTTGCAGCACGGTGAACACGTTGATGTAGTGGTCGCCAAAGCCCATCCAGAACCGCACATCCGCGTCCGAATAGCGCGCGGAAAGACTGTGCACCTCGTCATGGCCCGACAGATAGGCGGTGCGCTTGCCGACCATCGGCAGATCCCATTCGCGGCCCACCTCGAACATCTTGTTCTCGCGCCACTCGCCGCCCTGCCAGCTATAGACCGTGCCGGTGAATTCGCGGAAATTGATCTCGGGGTCGAAATTCGTCGCGAAATAGCGGCCGTGATTGCCCGCGTTCACGTCCACGATGTCGATCGAGTCGATCTTGTCGAAATATTCATCCTCGGCAAAGCGGGCATAGGCGTTCACCACGCCCGGATCGAACCCCGCACCCAGAATCGCGGTGATCCCGGCCTGCTCGACCGCATCGCGCTTTTTCCATTCGTAGTTCGCATACCACGGAGGCGTTTCGCAGATCTTGTCCGGCTCTTCATGGATCGCGGTGTCGATATAGGCGCAGCCGGCCTCGATGCAGCCCTCAAGGACGGTCATGTTGATGAAGGCCGAGCCGACATTGATGCAGATCTCGGCGCCCGTCTCGCGGATCAGATCAGCCACGGCGGCGCTGTCCATCGCGTCGAGAGCGTGAGTCTTGACCTGCACGTCATGGCCTTTCTCGCCAATCGTCTGAACGATAGCGTCCGCCTTTGACCGGGTGCGACTCGCGATATGGATCTCGCCGAACTCCGCCGCCCATTGGGCCGCCTTGTGCGCGGTCACCTGAGCGACGCCGCCTGCGCCGATAATCAACAGATTTTTCTGTGCCAATCCTTGTCTCCTTCGCGGTGGCAGAGGTTGGTGACGATCAAGACAGGCTGTCTCGGTAATCGTCATAGGTAAAGTCGCGCACGAGCCGAACCGTTCCGTCCGTCTCGCGGATCGCGATGGACGGCATGTTCACGCCGTTGAACCAGTTTTTCTTGACCATCGTGTAGCCGGCGGCGTCGGCGATGCTGATCCGGTCGCCGATCCGGAGCTGATTTTCAAAGCGCGCATCGCCGAAGATATCGCCCGCAAGGCATGTCTTGCCGGCGATCTGGTATTCATGCGGGCCGCTTTGCGGCAGCTTGGCGGTCTCGCGGTAGATCAGCAGATCAAGCATATGCGCCTCGATGCTGCTATCGACGATCGCGACGCGCTTGCCGTTGTCGATGATGTCGAGAACGCTGACCTCGAGGCTCGCGGCGCCAGTGATGCTGGCCTCGCCCGGCTCAAGGTAGACCTGCACGCCGTGCTTTTCTGCAAAGGCCCGCAGCCGCGCGGCCAGAAGGTCCAGCTTGTAGCCCTCGCCGGTGAAATGGATACCGCCGCCGAGGCTGACCCATTTCAGCTTGCCGAGAAAGCCGCCAAACTCCGCCTCGATGCGGTCAAGCTGGGCGTCGAACAGATCAAAATCACGGTTCTCGCAATTGTAGTGGATCATGACGCCCGAAATGCGGTCCAGAGCCGCCTCGAGCCGCGGCAGATCCCACTCTCCCAGCCGCGAGAAGGGCCGCGCCGGGTCGGCGAGATCAAAGCCCGAGGTCGAAAAGCGCGGGTTCAGCCGCAGCCCGGCCTCGATCCCCTTCGCCTGCGCCTTGCTGCCGAAACGGTCAAGCTGGCCGAGGCTGTTGAAGATGATCTTGTCGGCATAGGAAATCGCCTCGTCGATCTCGTGATCGGCCCAGGCGACGGAATAGGCGTGCGTCTCGCGCCCGAATTTCTCGCGCCCGAGCCGCAGCTCGAACAGCGAGGACGAGGTGGTGCCGTCCATGAAATCGCGCATGTAATCAAAGGCCGACCACGTTGCGAAACATTTGAGCGCAAGCAGCGCCTTCGCCCCCGACGCCTCGCGCAGATAGGCGATCTTTTCCATATTCGCGCGCAGCTTCTCGGCGTCGATCAGATAGAAGGGCGTCGGCAGATCGGTCATTTCGGCTCCGGTCAGGGTCAGGGGCCGCATATAGGCACGGTGGCGGATATTCTCAAGCAATTCGGGCAGGCGCGGCCTGAAACCGCGCCCGCCGCAGCTCGCCCGTTCGGGCGATCAGGCGTCCTTCAGCAGCGCCTCGCCGCCCGACAGATCGCAGGTGCCGGGGCTGTCCTCGACATTCAGCGCGGTGACGCGGCCGTTATCAACCAGCATCGCATAGCGCTTCGAGCGGCCGTGGAGCCCGGCGGGCGGCGCGTCGAACTCCATCCCGACGGCGCGGGTGAAGCTGCCATCGGCATCGGCCAGAAACTCCAGCCCCGCCTTGTCCGCGCCGGTGTCCTTGGCCCAGGCGGCCATAACGAACGGGTCGTTCACCGACACGCAAATGATATGCTCGATCCCCTTGTCGCGGAACTGGTCGGCGGTGCGGATGAAGCTGGGGACGTGCTGCGTCGTGCAGGTGCCGGTATAGGCGCCGGGCAGCGCGAACAGCACCGCGCGCCCGCCGGTGAGGCTGGACAGCTCGACCTGTTCGGGACCGCCCTCGCCCAGTTTCAGCAGCGTCGCATCGGGCAGGTTATCACCTTTCTGGATCGTCATCGCGTTCTCCTTCGTGAGGGTGTCAGTGGCAGCCTAGCCGGTCGCCGTGATCTCGTCCAGAAATGCCGCGCCGAACCGCTCGAGCCGGGCGGCATCCAGATGGCGGCCAAGCGCGGCCTCGCTGGCGGGGCGCGCCTCGGCGATGCGGCGGATCTGCGCGGGCGAGCAGCTAAGCTGGCGCAGCGTGCCGTCCTCGCCCCGCACGAGCCGGTTCTGCGCGTCGGTCAGCCGGTCGAACAGCCCGCCCGAGGCGCGCCCCGCAAGCGCGCGCCGCGCCGGGTGCATAACCGGCGCCTCGCCCGCGATGACCGACAGGAACGCATCGCCGTAGCTTTCGAGCTTCTTGGCGCCGACACCGCTGATGCCCGCCATCTCGTCCAGCGTGGCCGGGCGCCGCTCGGCCATTTCGATCAATGTGCGGTCGGGGAAGATCACATAGGCCGGCACCCGCGCCGCCTCGGCAAGCGCGCGCCGCTTGGCCTTCAGCGCGGAAAGCAGCGGCGCGTCCTCGTCCGAGACCTGGGTTTTCGGAACGAAGGCGGGGCGTGCACGGCGGGTTTCCTCGCGGAGCTCGACACTCGCCTCGCCGCGCAGCACCGGATGCGCCGAATCGGTGATGTGAAGCGCGCCGTGCCGCGCCGGATCGGGGCGGCAAAGATCGCGCCCCATCATCTGGCGGATGATCGCCTGCCATTCGGCCCGCTTCGTCTCGCGCCCCACCCCGAATGTCGGGATCTGGTCATGCCCCCGCGCGGTGACCTTGTCCGTCGCGTTGCCGGTCAGCACGTCGATCACATGGCCCGCTCCGAACCATTCGCCCGTGCGCAGCATCGCGGACAAAGCCATCTGCACCTGCCGCGTTCCGTCATAGACCGCGGGAGGGCTGGCGCAGAGATCGCAATTGCCGCACGGCGCCGAATCCTCGCCGAAATAGGCCAGCAGCAATTGCCGCCGGCAGCCGGTCGCCTCGGCAAGCCCGAGCAGCGTGTTCAGCCGCGCGTGATCGGCCTCTTTGCGGGCGTGATCGGCCAGCCCCTCGTCGATCTGCGCGCGGCGCAGGCGGATATCATCGGGGCCGTAAAGGGTCAGCGTCTCGGCCGGTGCGCCATCGCGCCCCGCGCGGCCGATTTCCTGATAATAGGACTCGATGGATTTGGGCAGATCGGCATGGGCCACCCAGCGGATATCGGGCTTGTCGATCCCCATCCCGAACGCGATCGTCGCGGCGACGATCAGCCCGTCCTCGCGCTGAAAGCGTGTCTCGGCGTCGCGCCGCGCCGCCGGCTCCATCCCGCCATGATAGCAGATCGCCTCCAGCCCCTCGGCATTCAGCGCCGCCGCCAGCGTCTCCGTCTTGGCGCGAGAGGCGCAGTAGACGATCCCCGATTGCCCGCGCCTTGCCTTGGCAAAGCCCATGATCTGCGCGCGCGGCCCGTCCTTGGCCTGAAACGCAAGATGGATGTTCGGGCGATCGAAGCCGCGCAGAAAGCTGACCGGCTCGGCGCCCGCAAAGAGGCGCGAGACGATCTCGGCCCGCGTCTCGGCATCGGCGGTCGCGGTGAAGGCCGATAGCGGCACCGACAAAGCGCGCTTGAGCTCACCGATGCGCAGGTAATCGGGGCGGAAATCATGGCCCCACTGGCTGACGCAATGCGCCTCGTCCACCGCGATCGCACTGACCCCGGCCCGCCGCAGCAGCGGGAGCGTCCCGCCCGAGGCCAGCCGCTCGGGCGCCATGTAAAGCAGCTTGATCCGCCCTTCGGTGATCGCCGCGAACACCTCGTCGTTTTCGTCCTCGGTATTGCCCGAGGTCAGCGCGAAGGCCGCAACGCCGGCCTCGCGCAGGCCGCGCACCTGATCGCGCATCAGGGCGATCAGCGGCGAGATCACCACCGTCAGCCCGTCCCGCATCAGGGCCGGAAGCTGAAAGCAGAGCGACTTGCCGCCCCCGGTCGGCATGATCGCCAGAACATCGCGCCCGCCTGCGACCGCCTCGACGATCTCTTGCTGGCCGGGCCGGAAGCCGTCAAAGCCGAAATAGCGCCGCAGCAGATCAGCCGGCATCAGTACCCCAGAAACATGCCCGCATTGTTCTGGAGCGCCATGCGCACGACGATCAGCCCGATGAACACCACAAGCGGCGCCAGATCCAGCCCGCCCGTCTGCGGCAGCATGTTGCGCACCGGGCGATAGATCGGCTCGAGCAGGCTGGACAGCCCATACCAAAGCTGCGCGACAAGCGGCTGGCGGGTGTTGAGCACCTGAAAATTGATGAGCCAGGACATGATGATATGGGCGATCATCACAAACCAAAGCACATCCAGCAACAGCATGATCGTCTGATAAAGCGTGGTCATCGAGGCTCCTGTCGTTTGCGCATGGCTACGAAATCGCGCCGCCTGCCGCAAGCGTCTGACGCAACGCTGCGGTTGACGCGCGCGCGCCGGCGGGCCAAGCGGGCAGCGTAGGAAAGGGCCGCTCATGTATCCGTTTATCCGTTTCGCGAAGGAACTGCTGAAATTCCGCAACGCGCCGCCGCTTGGCTTTTCGGGGGCGCATGTCTCGCGCCATATCTGCTGGCCGTGGGATCTTGACCCGTGGCGCGAGCTGAATAACGGGCGCACGCTGACGCTTTACGATCTGGGCCGCATCCCGATGAGCCTGCGCGAGGGGCTGTTCAGCGTGCTGCGGGACAATCGCTGGGGGATCACCGTGGCGGGGAACTCGGTGCGCTACCGGAGGCGGATCAGGGGATTCGATCGGTTCACGATGGTCTCGCGCAATCTCGGCTGGGACGAGAAATTCATCTATATGGAGCAAACCATGTGGCGGCGGGGCGAGTGCACCAACCACATGCTGGTCCGCGCGGCGGTGACATCAGAAAGCGGGATCGTCCCGCCCGCCAAGGTGGTCGCTGCGCTGCATGGCCCGTCCGACAGCCCCGAATTGCCGGGCTGGGTCAAGGCGTGGATCGCGGCCGACGCTCAGCGTCCCTGGCCGCCCGAGCTGCCGACCGAGGTGCTGGCGCAGATCAGGGACGAGGCGGGCTCGAACGGGTCGGGCGCGTAACCCACCCCGGTCAGATAAAGCCCCTGCGGCGGGCAGACCGGCCCGCACGCCGCCCGGTCGCGCGCGGCAAGCGCTTCGGCGACGCGAGCGGGCGGCCATGCGCCCGCCCCGACCCTTTCGAGCGAGCCGACGATCGAGCGGACCTGGTTGTGAAGAAACGACCGCGCGCGCAGTGTAAAGCGATATTCGCGCCCCGCATTGGCCGGTAATTCGGTAATGGTGATCTCGTCCAGCGATTTGACCGGGCTTTGCGCCTGACACATGCTCGAGCGGAAGGTGGTGAAATCGTGCCGCCCAAGCAGATGCGCCGCGCCCGCTTGCATTGCGCCGAGATCAAGCGGATCGCGCACCTGCCAAACCCGCCCCCGTTCGTGAACCGCCGGCGCGCGGCGCGAAATCAGCCGGAACAGATAGCGCCGCTCATGCGCGGAAAAGCGGGCGTGGAAATCGTCCGGCACGGGCGCGGCTGCGACCACAGCAACGGGGGCAGGTTTTAAGTGCCAGTTAAGCGCCTCGGTCAGGCGAAACGGCTCCCACTCCCGGGCGAGGTCGGCATGGGCGACCTGCCCCGTCGCATGAACGCCGGCATCCGTGCGCCCCGCTGCGGCGATCCGCGCGCCATCCCGAAAGCCGGGATCGAGCGCCGCCAGTGCCGTCTCGATCGCACCCTGAACGCTGGGCTGGCCCGCCTGCGCCTGCCAGCCGGCAAAGGGCGCGCCGTCATATTCGATCTTCAGCGCGTAACGTGGCATCAGTCGCGGCGGTCCGGCTCCGTCATCGGGGCCGTCTCGCTGCGCCCGCGCCCCGGCCCGGTCCGCAATCCCTCGCCGAGCAGATCATTGAGCACCGCGCCCCGCCGATCCTCCAAGGCGCGGGCCTCGGCGGCGGGGGTGGGCGCGGCGGCCTCCTCCTCGAGCCGCGCCTCTTCCTCTTCGCGCGTTTCCGCCAGCACATTGTCGCTTTGCGCCCGCACGCCCTCGCGTTCAAGCCGGTCGCGCAGAACCTGCATCTCGATGTCGAAATCGACCCGCCCGCCTTCGATCAGACTGCTGGTGCGGGCCGCGAAATTGCCCTCGAGATCCGCGAGCAGCGCCTCGTAATCGGCCCGCGCCTTCTGATCGCGCGTCGCGGCGTAAAGATCGGCGAATTTCACCGTCGCATCGCGCGCGCCCATCAGGTAAACGCCCAGATAACGCCGCGCGGCGGTCAGATCGCCCGGCGCTTCCTCGACGCGGCGGAAGAGCCCGCGCGCCGTGTCGGAAAACCCGGCCACGCGCGCATCAAGCCGCCGGTCGCCGGCGCGCGCGATCGCCTCGCGCATGCCGCTCAGATACGCCTCGCCCTCGGCGATGACGCGGGCGACGCGGTCCTGCTGGAAGCGGTCAACCCCCTCCATCCCCTTGTCGCGCATCGGATCGGCGCCGAAGGCAAGGAAATGAAGCGCCCAGCCGACCAGCCCCACGATCATCGCCGCATTCACCCCGCCCGAGGCAAACGCCGCAGCGCCCAGCCCGAGCCCCATCAAAGCGCCGCCAAAAAGCTTGCGCGGGATGGCCGGGCGGCGCGCGACGCGGCGCGCGTTATAGGCGGCCTCGGCCTTCAGCCCCTCATTCGTCATCCACGCGGCAAAGGCGATCAGCCCGAACCCGCCAAGCGCCGAGATCATCCCCTCGAGCGGGCGGAAAAACGCGCCGATCAGCAGCGGCGTTGCCATGATCGTCAGCCATTTCGTGCGCGATTCATAGGGGTGGCGCGGGGCGTTCTGCCGGCTGACCTGCGCCGCATTCCCGCCGTTCGCGCCCGGAGAATACCTGCCGCCAAATCTCTGTGCCATGACCGCCCCTTACGCCGCGCCGCCGAAAGCGGTGTAAAGCGTCAGCCCCATCAAAAGGAAAAACGATAATCTTTGCATTGCCTTGTGAGACATGATCTTCTCCGCTTGCGACGCTCAACCCCTCAGATGGGCTGCGCGTTCCCTGAATACAACGGGCCGGCGAAAAGCGACAGGGCGGGGGTGGAGCGGGTGATGGGAATCGAACCCACGTATTCAGCTTGGAAGGCTGCTGCTCTACCATTGAGCTACACCCGCGACGCATCCGGTATAATCTGCGCGCGAGGCCCGCGCAAGGCTTGCGGATGAGCGCGAATGGGACCAAGAGGCCCGGATGAGCGCGCAAATTTCCAGCCCCTGCATCAATATCTGCCGCATCGATCAGCGGACGGGGCTGTGCGAGGGGTGCCTGCGATCCATCGCCGAGATCGTCGAATGGGGGCGCATGGACGAGACCGCGCGGCGCGAGGTGATGGCCGCTTTGCCGGCGCGGGCGGCGGATTTGCGGCGCGGCGGGAGCTAGTCGAGTTTAGCCGCGAGTTTCTTCTGCGGCACCGGACCTCGCGCACCGCCTTGACGGGCGTTGCGCTCAGCCCAGCCGTTCGGGCAATGTCAGCCCGCGCAGAATTTCCTCCGCTCCCATCGCGCGCTTGCCGGCGCGCTGCGCCTCGATCACCTCGATCGCGCCCTCACCGCAGGCGATCGTGAACCCGCCCAGGACCTCACCCGGCGCGCCCTGCCCCGTAGCGATGCGCGCGCGGAGCAGCTTGACGCGCTCGCCCGCGATCTCGCACCACGCGCCGGGAAAGGGTGAGAGACCCCGGATCTGGCGGGCGATCTCGGCGGCAGGCCGCGTCCAGTCGACCCGCGCCTCGGCCTTGTCGATCTTCTGCGCGTAGCTGACCCCCGCCTCGGGCTGCGGGACGGCCTCCAGCGGCAGGCGGCCCAGCACATCGGCAATCAGCGACGCGCCCATCTGCGCGAGCCGGTCATGCAGATCGCCCGTTGTCTCCTCCGCGCCGATCGGCGTTCGCGCCTCGGCAAGAACCGGACCGGTGTCGAGCCCGGCCTCCATCTGCATGATCGCAACCCCGGTCTCGGCATCGCCCGCCATCACGGCGCGGTGGATCGGCGCCGCGCCCCGCCAGCGCGGCAAAAGGCTGGCGTGGATATTGAGACAGCCGAAGCGGGGCGCGTCCAGAATCGGCTGCGGCAGGATCAGACCATAGGCGACGACGACCGCGACATCGGCGCCGAGCGCGGCGAATGCCTCGTGCTCCTGCACGTCGCGCAGCCTCGCGGGGGTCCTCACCTCGAGCCCCAACGCCTCGGCGGCCGCGTGGACAGGCGAGGGGCGCGGCTTCTGCCCCCGCCCCGCCGCGCGCGGTGGCTGCGAATAGACCGCAGCGACCTCATGCCCGGCCGCAATCGCCCGCAGCGCCGGCACCGAAAAATCGGGCGTTCCCATGAAAATCACGCGCATCTCTGGCCTCCTGAGCATCGCGGCACCGCTATAGCGCCAAGCCCGCCGCCGCACCACCTGCCGCGAGGGCCCTGAGTATTTGGACGCAGAAGAAGCAGGGGGGCCATTTCTTCTGCGGAAAAATACTCCGCAGGGGGTCCGGGGGATGCGAAATCCCCCGGCGCTATCGCTGGCAGGTCGGACAGAAAAAGCTGGACCGGCCCTGCTGGACGATGCGCCTGATCGTGCCGGGGCAGGTCTCGCGCGGGCATGGCGCGCCCTCGCGGTCATAGACGCGGAAGCTGTGCTGGAAATAGCCAAGCTCGCCCCCGATCTGGCGGTGATCGCGCAGCGAGGATCCGCCCGCCGCGATCGCCTCGGTCAAGACGTCCCTGATATGAAGCGCGAGCGCGTCGATCCGCGCCCGCCCGATCCGGCCGGCGGCGCGGCGCGGGTCGATCCCGGCCCTGTGGAGCGCCTCGGAGACGTAGATATTGCCCAACCCCGCCACGATGCGCTGATCGAGCAGCGCCGATTTCACCGAAACGCGCCGCCCCGCGAACGCAGCCGCCAGAAGCGCGCCGGTGAAATCGGGCGATAGCGGCTCGGGGCCAAGATGGGCCAGCAGCGGCGAGGGCGCGCCCGGCGCGATCAGATCGACCATGCCAAAGCGGCGCGCATCGTTGAAGGTGATCCGCGCGCCCGGCTCGGTTTCGATCACGACATGGTCATGCTGCGGCAAGATCGCGGGGTCGCGGTAAAAACTGCCGGGCTGGGCGAGATGGGCGGGCGTTTCGATCAGCATCCGCCCCGACATGCCCAGATGAAACAGCAGCGCGCTGCCCCGGTCCAGATCGGCAAGGATATATTTCGACCGCCGCCGCAGCCCGGTGACGACCGCGCCGGTCGCGCCCTGCACCAGACCGGGCGGAAATTTCCAGCGCAGCCCGTCGCGGCGCAGCTCGATCCGCGCGATCCGCTGCCCCTCGAGATGCGGGGCAAGCCCGCGCATCACCGTCTCGACCTCGGGCAATTCGGGCACCGCCGTTCCTTTCGCCGCATTGCACAAGCTGCTACACCGCCTTAACTGTCCTTTCCGAGGCAAAACGGCAAGAGCGATGACCGGCAGCGACGACACGTCCCGCAAAGAGACTCATTTCGGCTTTCAGTCGGTTGCCGAGGGCGACAAGGCGGGGCTGGTCCACGGCGTCTTCTCGCGCGTGGCCTCGCGTTATGATCTGATGAACGATCTGATGAGCGTGGGCATTCACCGGGTCTGGAAGGCCGCGATGATGGACTGGCTCGCCCCGCAGAACGGCCAGCATTTGCTGGATGTCGCGGGCGGGACCGGCGATATCGCCTTTCGGTTTCTCGATCGCGCGCCGGGCGCTCGGGTGACGGTGTGCGACATGACCGAGCAGATGCTGGTCGAGGGCCGCAAGCGCGCTGAGGCGGCCGAGAAGGCGGAACGGCTCGATTGGGTGACGGGCGATGCGATGGCGCTGCCCTTCGCCTCGGGCAGCTTTGATCGCTACACGATCAGCTTTGGCATCCGCAACGTCACGCGTATCGAGGACGCGCTTGCCGAGGCGTTCCGCGTGCTGCGCCCCGGCGGGCGGCTGATGGTGCTGGA
>JAUNRZ010000085.1 GCA_030539455.1 Paracoccus sp. (in: a-proteobacteria)
CGGCGCAGATGCCGTTCCATTTCTGGCTGCCGAACGCGATGGCCGCGCCGACGCCTGTGTCGGCGTTTCTGCACTCGGCCACGATGGTCAAGGCGGGCGTCTACATCATGGCGCGGATGCACCCGTCTTTCGCGGGAACCGGCGTCTGGCTTTGGACGCTGACGATTTTCGGGGCGGTGACGGCAGTGTTCGCCTCAATCGTCGCGCTGCGGCAGACCGATCTCAAACAGGCGCTGGCTTATACGACGCTGATGGCGCTTGGCACGCTGACGATGCTGCTGGGGCACAGCTCGGCCTATGCGCTGACCGCGTTCGCGACGTTCCTTGTCGTGCATAGCTTCTACAAGGCGGCGCTGTTTCTTGTGGTGGGCGCGATCGACAAGCAGACCGGCACGCGCGAGGCCGCGCTGCTGGGCGATCTGCGCGGCGCGATGCCGATGACCGCGATAATCGCGGCGCTGGCGGCGCTGTCGATGGCGGGCATACCGCCCTTCCTCGGCTTCATCGCGAAAGAGCTGATGTATGCCGGCGCGGCAAGCTCGGCCGCATCTCCGCTTTTCGTGGTGCTCGCCGCGCTGGCGGCGAATGCGCTGATGTTCGCGGTCGCGGGCATCGTCGCGTTCCGCCCGTTCTGGCGCGCCCCCCTCGAGGCCGGAGCGCCCCGGCGCCCGCATGATGACGTGCCTTGGCCGATGCTGGCCGGGCCGCTGGTGCTGGCGGTGCTGGGGCTGCTGTTCGGCCTGCTGCCCGGCCTCGCGCAAAGCTGGCTGGTTCACCCGACCGTGACCGCCGTCATGGGCCAGCCGGGCCTTGGCCGCCCGCTTCACCTCTGGGCCGGGTTCAACCTGCCGCTGATCCTGAGCCTTGCGACCTTCATCATCGGATTTGTGATCTATGACCGGCGCGAGCTTCTGCGCAGCCGCATCGCAGGCGCCGAGGCGCGGCTGATCAGCTTTGACCGGGGCTGGGACCGCTTCATGGACTGGCTCAAGGATTTCGCGGTCTGGCAGACGCGGATTATCCAAACGGGCCGGCTTTACGATTATCTGGCTGTGACGTTCCTGACCATCGTAGCGGCCGTCATTGTCGCGCTGTTCCGCACCGGGCTGCCCTTCCCGTCGCTCGATATCGCGGGGGTGGGCTGGATGCAGCTTGGCATTGCGGGGCTGATCATCACCGGCTCGATCACCGCCGCGATGAGCGCATCGCGCATCGCCGCGATCAGTGCTCTGGCCGTGGTCGGCATCGGCGTCGCGCTGATCTTCATCACCTACGGCGCGCCGGATGTCGCGATCACCCAGCTTATGATCGAGGTGCTGGTGGTGGTGCTGCTGGCCGTCGCCATGCTGCGCCTGCCGCGCCTCAGCGAGGAAAACCACCGCCCCCGCCCGCGCGATCTGGGTATCGCGGTGGCGACCGGCTCGGCGTTCAGCCTCATTCTGCTGTCGGTGCTGTCGCAGGGCCTCGACCGCCGCCTGACCGATTATTTCGAGATCGCAAGCTGGCCCGAGGCGTTCGGGCGCAACATCGTCAACGTGATCCTGGTCGATTTCCGGGCGCTCGACACGATGGGCGAGCTGACCGTGGTGGCCATCGCTGCCCTTGGCGCGGCGGCGCTGCTGCGCATGAAGATCATCCCGCCGAAAGGGCGCGGGCCTGACCACGCAAGCCGGAGGGACGCGCCGTGAAGTCCATCATTCTCAGCGTCGGCACGCGCTATCTGGTCGGGCTGCTGATCATCTTCTCGATCTATATGCTGATGCGCGGCCATAACGAGCCGGGCGGCGGCTTTGTCGGCGGGCTGATCGGCGCGGTCGGCTTCGTTCTTTACGCGCTCGCCAGCGGGACCGAGCAGGCCCGGCGCGCGCTGCGCTTCTCGCCCGAGGGGATCGCGGTGATGGGCGTTTTCTGCGCCATCGCCGCCGGCATCATCCCCGCCTTTTTCGGCGATGTCTTTTTCACCGGGCAGTGGTGGTATACCGGGCCGGGCGGCGACGATAAGGGCTTTGTCCTTTCAACGGTGCTGCTGTTCGATATCGGCGTCTATCTCGCCGTGTTCGGCGGCATCCTCGCCCTGATTTTCGCGCTGGAGGAGTTCTGATGGAGGTTCTGCTTGCCCTCGTCATCGGTGTCATGGTCACCTGCGGCGTCTATCTGATGCTTGCGCCGAACATGCTGCGCTTCCTGTTCGGGCTGGTGCTTGTCTCGACGGCGACGAACCTCACCATCTTCGTGTCCGGGCGGCTGACCGAGGGCCACCCCGCGCTTGTCCCCGCCGGCCATGACGCGCCGATCGGGGTCGTCGCGAACGCGCTGCCGCAGGCGCTTGTGCTGACGGCGATCGTGATCGGCTTCGGGCTCTTTGCGTTCACCATCGCGCTTGTGCTGCGCGCCTGGACCACGATGCGCACGATGGACCCCAACGAAATGCGTCTGGCCGAGCCGCGCAGCAAGGACGACGCCTGATGAGCTGGCTGCTGACCGCCCCTATCGCCATTCCCTTCGTCACCGGCGTTCTCGCCTTCGCGCTGCGCCATTACCGGGCCGGCGCCTATGTCTCGATCGCGGGCTGCGCGGCCCTGCTGGTCGCGTCGATCCTGCTGATGTCCGAGACGATTGCCCAAGGCGTCGTCGCAGCGCCGATGGGCGGCTGGGTCGCGCCGTTCGGGATCATCATCGTCGCCGATATCCTGTCCGCGATCATGGTCGTGATCACCGCGATCATCGCGCTTGCGGTCGCGGTCTATGCGCTTGGCGATATCGATGCCACGATGGAGGCGCAGGGCTATCACACGATGTATAACATCCTGATCGCCGGCGTGGTCGGATCGTTCCTCACGGGCGATCTCTTCAACCTGTACGTCTGGTTCGAGGTCATGCTGATCTCGTCCTTCGGCCTCATGGTGCTGGGCGGGCGGGCCGAGCAGATCGACGGGGGCGTGAAATATGTCGCGCTGAACCTTGTCTCGACGATCCTGTTCCTTGGCGGAACGGGGCTTCTTTACGGCGCGACCGGCACGCTCAACATGGCGGATCTGTCTACCGCCGTGGCCGATGTCGATGACGGGCTGCTGACGCTGATCGCGATGCTGTTCATGATCTCGTTCGGGGTCAAGGCGGCGCTGTTTCCGCTGTTTTTCTGGCTGCCGGCCTCGTATCACACGCCGTCCTTCGCGGTGTCGGCCGTGTTTGCGGGCCTGCTGACGAAGGTCGGCGTTTACGCCTTGATCCGCGTCTTTACGCTGATCTTCACCCATGATCCGGGCTTCACGCACACGCTTTTGCTGTGGATCGCGGGGCTGACCATGCTGACCGGGGTTCTCGGCGCCGCGGCGCAAAGCGATTTCCGCAAGATCCTGTCGTTCCACATCGTCAGCCAGATCGGCTATATGATCATGGGGCTGGCGCTCTTCACGCCGCTTGGGCTGGTCGGCTCGGTCTTTTATCTGGTCCACCACATCATCGTGAAGGCCAATCTCTTTCTGGTCGCCGGCGTCGCGGGCCGCATTGCCGGAGATAGCGAGCTCTCGCGCATCGGAGGGCTTTACAAATCAACGCCGCTGCTGGCGGTGCTGTTCGTCATTCCCGCCTTCTCGCTGGCCGGCTTCCCGCCGCTATCCGGGTTCTGGGCGAAATTCGTGCTGGTGAAAGCCTCGCTCGAGATCCAGTCCTGGATGATCGCGTTCGTCGCGCTTCTGGTCGGGCTGCTGACCATCTACTCGATGACGAAAATCTGGGGGCAAGCCTTCTGGGAGCCGCACCCGGACGGGCGCGAGCCGACGCTGAAATCGCTGCCGATCGCTCAGCGCCGCGCCCTGATCTGGCCGATCGCGGCGCTTGCGGTGATGACCATCATCATAGGCCTCTTCCCCGGCGGCTTCATCGCCTTGGCCGAGCGGGGGGCGCATCAGCTCCTTCAGCCGGCCGAGTATATCAACGCAGTGATGGAGGCGCGGCCATGAACATCTTCGTTCTGAATCTGCTGCTTGCCCTGATCTGGTCGGCGCTGCATGGCGACAGCTCGATCCAGACGCTCGCGACCGGGTTTTTCCTTGGCATGATCACGCTATGGCTGATCCGCCCGCTGATCGGCGGCGGGGGCTACTATTTCCGCCGGTTTCTGGCGTGGGTCAAGCTGATCGTCCTGTTCATGCGCGAGCTGATCATGTCGAATATCAGCGTGGCGCGCGACATTATCCGCCCGCGCAGCGAGGCCCGCCCGCAGATCATCGAGATGCCGCTGGACGTGAAAACCGACGCGGGTATCCTGCTGCTGACCAACCTGATCACGCTGACCCCCGGCACGCTGACGCTTGATGTCAGCGATGACCGCAAGACCGCGATCATCCACGCCATGTTTTGCAGCGACCCGGACGAGGAAATCGCGGGTATCAAGGCAACGCTGGAACGCTGGGTCATCGACGCTGTGGAGGCGCATGAATGATTACCTTCGCCCTTAACCTTTCGACCGCGCTCGTGCTGATCGCGATTTTCGTGTCCTTCTACCGGCTCGCGGTCGGGCCGAGCCTGCCGGACCGCGTTGTCGCGATGGACATGATGTCGGTGCTTATCATCTCGTTCTGCGGGCTCTCGGCGCTGCGCTACGGCGATACTGCCTTTCTCGACGTCGCCATCGCGCTCGCGCTTGTGGCGTTCATGGCGACGGTGGCGCTTGCCCGCTACGCCGAGCGGCTCGACAGCAAGGAGCGCCGCAACGGCCCGATCTCGCCCGACCAGCCCGTGCATGAGGACCGCAAATGATTGATTTCATCGTCAGCCTGCTGCTGATCGGCGGCGCGATCTTTGCCCTTTTGGGCGCGATCGGCGTGGTGCGTTACCCCGATGTCCTGCTGCGGATGCACGCGGCGACAAAGATCGGAACGCTCGCCACCGGGCTTATCATGCTGGGCGTTGCGATCTATTTCCTTGACGGCGCGACGACCGTGCGCGCCGTTGCGATCGTGCTGTTCCTGCTGCTGACCGCGCCGATCGCCGCGCATATGATGGGCCGCGCGGCGGTCAATACGGGCGTCGAGTTTCTAAAGGGCCCCGCGCATGAGGCGCAGGACCCGGACGATCCCGACAAGCACGGCTAGGGCGCTTCTCCGCGCCTTATTCCGTCAGATCAGGCCCGCGTGGCGCATCGCATCGTCGATCCGGCCCCTTACCGCATCGCTCAGCGGCACAAGCGGCAGGCGGACGCGCGCGTTGCAGATGCCGAGCTTTGAGAGCGCATATTTCGCGCCGACCAGCCCCGGCTCGAGGAAGATCGCGATATGAAGCGGCATGAGCCGGTCCTGCAATTCCAGCGCGCGCGCCCATTCGCCATTCAGCGTCGCCTCTTGAAACTGGGCGCAGAGCTTGGGCGCGACATTCGCGGTGACCGAGATGCACCCCACCCCGCCATGCGCATTGAAGCCAAGCGCGGTGGCGTCCTCGCCGGAAAGCTGGATGAAATCCGTCCCGCAGGTGATCCGCTGGCACGACACACGCTCGAGCTTGCCGGTCGCGTCCTTCACGCCCGCGATGCGCGGGAGGCGCGCCAGCTCGCCCATCGTCTCCGGGCTCATATCCACGACCGAGCGGCCGGGGATGTTGTAGATGATGATCGGCAGATCGGTCACGTCATGGATCGCGGTGAAATGCGCGACCAGCCCGGCCTGGGTCGGCTTGTTGTAATAGGGCGTCACCACAAGCGCGCCGTCCGCGCCCACCTCTTGCGCGTGCTTGACCAGCCCGATCGCCTCGCGGGTCGAGTTCGAGCCCGCCCCGGCAACGACCGGCACGCGGCCGGCGGCGATGCGCACCACCTCTTCGACCACCTCGCGATGTTCGTCATGGGTCAGCGTCGGCGATTCGCCGGTGGTGCCGACCGGCACCAGCCCGTGGCTGCCCTCGTCGATCTGCCATTCGACGAATTCGCGAAGCGTCGCCAGATCCAGCTCACCATCCTCGGTGAACGGTGTGACGAGGGCTGGCATCGAGCCTTTGAACATGACACGCTCCGATCGAATATGTCGTTTTGCTGACGGCGCGACACTAGACCCGGACCGGGGATTTGCCAAGGTTGTGAATTGCGCTCGGCCGGCCCGCCCGGCAGATTGCGAGGCGATGATGAGATTTCGCGACATAATCGGCGCCGCCGCGCTCGCATTGTCCCT
The DNA here is from genome assembly GCA_030539455.1 of Paracoccus sp. (in: a-proteobacteria). GTDB lineage: Bacteria > Pseudomonadota > Alphaproteobacteria > Rhodobacterales > Rhodobacteraceae > Paracoccus. Next base: position 6,162 of record JAUNRZ010000085.1, read on the forward strand.
TGCCGCCGCGCCGGCTGCAAAGGCCGAAGATGTCGAGGCGCTGCGCCGCGCCGTCGCTGCGGCCGAGGCGCGCGATTGGGACGCCGCCAGCGAGGCCGCAGCGCAATCGGGCGAGATCGCAAGCGCGCTTGTCGAATGGCACCGGCTGCGGGCGGGGACCGGGACATGGGCCGAATATCTCGCCTTCACGCGGCAATATGGCGACTGGCCGGGCCTTGATCTGATCTGGCAGCGGGGCGAGGCGCGCATCGGCGCCGCGCCCTCCCCCGAGGTGCTGGAGTGGTTCGACGGGCGCACCCCGCTGACGGGCGCGGGCGCGATGGCCTATGTGAAGGCGCTTGAGGCCGCCGGGCGTGACACAGACGCCGAGGCCGAGTTGCGCCGCATCTGGACCAGGATGGAGCTGTCCGAGGCCGAAGAAACCCGCCTTCTGGAAGAATACAGCCCCGCCCTTCCCGCGCTCCATGCCGAGCGTGTGTTCGGGCTGCTCGATCAGTTCAGCCACGAGGCTGCGGGGCGGATGCTGGACCGCATCGCGCCCGAAAAGGCCGATCTCGCCCGCGCGCGGATCGCGCTTCAATCGGGGGCGGACGGGGTGGACCGGCTGATCCTTGCGCTGCCGGACGAGGCTCAGGACGATGCCGGGCTCGCGATGGACCGCTTTCGCTGGCGGGTGGCGGCACGGCGGCTCGATCTGGCACGGGAATTGCTGGCCGAACGCTCCGGCTCGGCCGAGGCGCTGCGCCGCCCGGAAATCTGGGGCCCGCAGCGGGTCGATTACGCCCGCGCCCTGATCCGCGACGGCGCGTGGGACGAGGCCGAGCGCATCGCCGCCGCCCACCATCTGCCGGACCCGAGCGGCGCGGTCTTTGCCGATCTCGAATTCCTGGCCGGCTACGCGGCTTTGCGAGGCGGCGCGCCAGACCGCGCCCTGACGCATTTCGATACGCTTCTGGACGGCACGTCGACGCCGATCAGCCTCTCGCGCGCGCATTACTGGCGCGGCCGCGCACTGGAAGCGGCGGGCGATGAGGCCGGCGCGACCGCTGCCTTCACCGACGCCGCGCAATATCAGGGCGCGTTTTACGGTCAGGTCGCGGCCGAGCGGCTGGGCCTGCCGATGGATGAGGCGCTCTCCATTCCGGGCCGCGCCGAGGCGGCCCTGCCGCAATGGCGCCGCTCGGATCTGCGCGAGAACAGCGTCTTTCAGGCCGGCACGTTCGCGTTTGCGGCGGGCTACCCCGCGCTTGGCCAGCGGTTCTTCCTCCACCTGTCCGAAACCGCCGAGCCGGACGACATCGCCCGCATGGCGCGCCTGACGCTCGAGATGCACCACCCCTATTACGCGCTGCGCCTCGCCAAGCGCGCGGCGGGCCGGGGCGCGATCTACCCGGCGGCGTATTTCCCGCTGACCGGGCTCGAGGAAAGCGATCTCGGCGTCGCGCCCGAGCTGATCATGGCCATCGCGCGGCAGGAATCCGAGTTCAACCCGACCGTCGCCTCGCACGCCGGCGCGCAGGGGCTGATGCAGGTCATGCCCGGCACGGCGCAGGACATGGCCGCGCGGATCGGGGTTGATTACAACCTCGCGCGGCTGACGCAGGACGCGCATTACAACGCGCGGCTGGGCGCGGCCTATCTTCAGGGGCTCGAGCGCAGCTTCGGCCCGTCATCAGCCCTGATCGCGGCGGGATATAATGCGGGGCCCGGCCGCTCGCGCCAGTGGACCGAGCGGTTCGGGGATATCCGGACGGCGGTCGATCCGGTCGATTGGGTCGAGATGATCCCCTTCGACGAGACGCGCAACTACGTCATGCGCGTGACCGAGGCGCTGCCGGTTTACCGCGCGCGGATCGCCGGCGCGCCGGTGCCGCTGACCCCGCGCCGCGATCTGGCGGGCGGCGGCGTGATCCCCGACCCGCCCCGCGCGCGGCAGACGCTGGCGGACGAGGCGCTTATCACGCAATCGCTGCGTCCCCCCCGCGAGGGCGACGCGCTGAGCGACGCGGCGGCAGCGTTCGAGGCCGAAGAAGATCAGGCGATCGCCGCGCTTCTGGCCGCCGCGCAAGAGCCGCTGAACGGGCCGGTTCAGGTTGAGGCAGCTGCGGAAGAGGCCGCAGGTCCGGCCGTTGACGCGATCCCGCCGGGCAGCACGCCGCCCGTCCCGCGACCGGGCGGCTGAGATGTCAGATAGACCGGGAGCCAAGGGCGCCGGAAAGGTGCCCGCTAATCGCGCGCGATATCGACCCAAACCAGCCGATGCGCGCCGACCTCGCGGACGGTCTCGGCCAACGGATCCTCATCTTCCGGCCAAAGAACTCCGGCGCCGGCGACGCGCAGGCCCGCCGAGGGCAGCACATAGCTCAGCCGCAAATTCCCCGCCCCGCGCGTTCCGTATTCCGCCGTATCCAGCGCCGGATCGCCGCGATGATCCGCGTTCGGGCCCTCCTGTTCGGCCGCAGCGCCGCCTGCGCTGCGCGGATCGGGGTCTTGCAGGCGCGGGTCGGCCAGCAGATCGGCAACCGCGCGGTTCCACCCCGCCCCGTCATGCGGATCGAGGTTGAAATTGCCGGCGAGCACGAAATCTCCCTCGGGCAAATGGTCGCTCCAGAACGCGATCTCATCGTGATTGCGCCGCGCGTTCCGCCCCGTGCCGCCGTCGAACAGTGGCGCGGTCGCGCCAAATACCAGCAGATGCAGCGGCGCCCCGCTCCAATCGAGCGCCAGATCCCAATGCGCGGTCGTGGAAAGCCGCTGCACCGCCTGCGCCTCGGCGCTCAGCGTGTCGCCGATGTTGTGTGCCGGCAGATCAGCCCACAAAACCGCACTGTGATCCGAGGCCAGCTCGAGCGGGAGCCGCGAGAGAACCGCCATCCCGCGCTGCCCGCGAAACATCCCCCAGCCCTGCGAATCCTCGGCGCGGTTCAGCCGCCCGTCGCCGTCGAGATCGACGCCGGTGGGCATCCCGCGATTGGGCTCGCGCGCGAAAAGATGCGTATATTCAACGCCATGATCGCCTAAAGCCTCTGCCAAAGCCGCCAAGGCAAGACCGTCATAGTCCCAGTCAAAGCCCGTCAGCACCAGCACATCCGCCCGCGCCTCGGCGATGACCGTCAGAGCGGCCGAGACCTGCGCCTCGCCCGTCTCGATGTCGCGCAAAAGCAGCCCCGGCCCGCGTCGCGACAAGCCGGCCTCGAATGTGGCGATGCGGATCGTGTCGGCGCTTGCCGGCGCGGCGCAAAGCAGCGCCGCAAGCGCCAGCCGCGTCAGACCCAAGGCCGCGCCTGCGCCGCCTGCGCTTCAAACGCGTCGATCGCCGAGGCTTTTTCCAGCGTCAGCCCGATATCATCCAGCCCGTTCAGCAGGCAATGCTTGCGGTGCGGGTCGATCTCGAAGCTGTAGGAGGTGCCGTCCGAGCCGGTCACCGTCTGCGCCTCGAGATCGACCGTCAGCCGCGCATTCTCGCCGTTGCGCGCATCGTCCATCAACGCCTCGACCGCCTCTTGCGGCAGCACGACCGGAAGGATCCCGTTCTTGAAGCAGTTGTTGAAGAAAATATCGGCAAAGCTGGTCGAGATCACGCAGCGAATCCCGAAATCGAGCAGCGCCCAGGGCGCATGTTCGCGCGACGAGCCGCAGCCGAAATTATCGCCCG
>JAUNRZ010000086.1 GCA_030539455.1 Paracoccus sp. (in: a-proteobacteria)
TCACCGCGTGGCTCACCTCGCGCGCGGGCAGCGATACATGGGCCGAATATGGCGGGCCCGGCTTCGCCGAGGGAACGGCGGCGCTTGCGGATGCCTATTTCGGCGCGCGCGGGATATGGGGCGCGCCATGAGCTTTGCGCTCATCGCCCTTGCCGCCGCGATCATCGAGCGGATTTTTGGCTGGCCGGACTGGCTCTGGCAGCGCATCGGCCATCCGGTAAGCTGGATCGGACGCGTCATCGAGGCGGCCGAGCGGCGCTTTAACCACGGCACGCCCCGCGCGCGCCGGCGCGCCGGGCTTTTGCTGGTGCTGGGGCTGCTGGCCGGCGCGCTTTTCGTAGGGCTGACCCTCGAGGCGCTGCCGGCGGTGGCTGGCGCGGGGCTCGGCCTCGCGCTTGCGGCGAGCCTGCCCGCCTCGCGGAGCCTTCACGCGCATGTTGCCGATGTCGCCTCTGCTTTGGAACGCGGCGGCGCGGCCGAGGGGCGCATCGCGGTTTCCCGCATCGTCGGGCGCGATCCGGCCGCCCTGGACGAGCCCGCCATCGCCCGGGCCGCGATCGAGAGCCTTGCCGAGAATTTCTCGGACGGGGTGGTGGCGCCGCTGCTCTGGATCGCGGCGCTCGGGCCGGCGGGCGGGGTCGGCTACAAGGCGATCAACACGGCCGACAGCATGATCGGCCATCGCAGCGCGCGGTATGAGGATTTCGGCCGGGCAAGCGCGCGTCTTGACGATCTGCTGAACTGGCCGGCGGCGCGGATTTCGGGCGGTCTGATCGTGCTGGCCGCCGCGATCACGCCCGGGATGAGCCGCACCGGCGCGCGCCGCGCGATGGCGCGCGATGCGCGCGCCCACCGCTCGCCCAATGCCGGCTGGCCCGAGGCCGCGATGGCCGGCGCGCTCGATATCTCGATCGCCGGCCCGCGCGCCTATGGCGGGGTGATGAGCACCGACCGCGAGATGAATGCCGGCGCGCGCCGCGAGGTCAGTGCCGGCGATATCCGCCGCGCGCTGCGGCTTTATCGCGTGGCTGACGGGCTGCTGCTGGCGGGGCTCGCTGCTCTGGCGCTGCTGATCTGGGGGCTGGGATGACCGCGAACTGGACCCGGCAAAGCGCGGCGCTGCTACCACTCGGCGGCGCGCCCACGGCGGTTCACGCTCAGGATCGCCCATGCGTCACCGGCACGCGCGATCCGCGTGACCGAAAGGTTATCGACACTGAATGCCAGCCCCGCTTCGATCTGCCCAAGCGCAAGCGACAGGCCGGCGCGCACCGTCCCGGCATGGGCGATCACCGCGACGCGGCGCGCGGGGCTGCTGCCAAGCCTCTCGAGCACCGGAGCGCAGCGCGCGTAAAGCGCAGCGAAGCTCTCGCCGCCGGGCGGGGTCATCCGCGCCAAATCGCGGCGGGGCAGCGCGCCCTCTTCGGGCAGATCGGCGAAGGCGCGGCCCTCCCACGCGCCGAAATCCTGCTCCCAAAGCGCCGGCTCGAGCCGGTCCGCGTCAGTGCCGAAGAGCCACGCGCAGCTTTGGCGGCAGCGCAAGGCGGGGCTCGCGACCAGCAGATCGACCTCGCCGATCTCGGCCCGCACCGCCTCCAGCAGCGCCCGCGGGGGGCGCCGCGCAGGCACGTCCCGCCGCCCCGCCAAGGCCGCGCCATGTTCGGACCGCGCGTGCCGGATCAGGATCAGCTCGGCCATTTTTTCCCTTTCATCGAGGCATCATGACGCATCTTCTCATCACAGGCGGCGCGGCTTCGGGCAAGAGCCTTTACGCCGAAAACCGGACCCTCGCGATGGGCGCCGCGCCCGCCTATATCGCGACCGCCGAGGCGCGCGACGCCGAGATGGAGGCGCGGATCGCCCGCCACCGCGCCCGGCGCGGCACCCTCTGGCGCGAGCATCACGCGCCGCTTGATCTGGCCGGCGCGCTTGCAGCCAGCGACGGCGCGCCGGCGCTTGTCGATTGCCTGACGCTGTGGCTCAGCAACCTGCTGCTCGCCGGGCGCGATGCCGAGGCCGAGACCGCTGCGCTGCTCGCGGCGCTGGATGCGCGCGCGGCGCCCTCGGTTCTGGTCAGCAACGAGATCGGGCTTGGCGTCGTTCCGCAAAACGCCCTCGCGCGGCAGTTCCGCGACGCGCAGGGCGCGCTCAATCAGGCCATCGCGGCGCAGGCGGATGAGGTCGTGCTGGTCGTCTCGGGCCTGCCGCTTCAGATCAAGCCCGCATTGGGCGCATAATTTGGAAGAAACATGATGCAAGATATTGATTTTTCGTCGTTCGCAGCGCTGCGCCGGCAGATCTCCGCGGGCCTGCCGCAGCCCGATCAAGACGCGATCGCGCGCGCGCAGGCGCGGCAGGCGAGCCTCACGAAACCGGCGGGCAGCCTCGGCCGGCTGGAGGAGCTCGCCCTGTTCATGGCGGGCTGGCAAGGCGCCGAGCGGCCTGAGATAAACGCGCCGCAAGCGATTGTATTCGCAGGCAATCATGGCGTCACCGCGCAGGGGATCAGCCCGTTTCCGGCCGAGGTGACGTCGCTCATGGTCGAGAATTTCGACCGGGGCGGCGCGGCGATCAATCAGCTTTGCCGCGCGGCGGGCGCTCGGCTCGATGTGGTCGCGCTCGATCTCGGAAACCCGACGGCAGACATCACCGAGAGCTGCGCGATGACCGAGGCCGAGACGCTGCGCGCGATGGCGCGGGGCGCGGCGGCGCTTGATCCGGACGCGGATCTGCTGCTTCTGGGCGAGATGGGGATCGGCAATTCGACCATCGCGGCGGCGCTTGCGGCGGCGCTGCTGGGCGGCGGCGGCGCGGATTGGTGCGGCCCCGGCACCGGGCTGGACGCGGCCGGCGTCGCGCATAAGGCGCGAGTGGTGGACAGCGCGCTTGAGCGGGCGCGGGGCGAGGCTGGAACACGCCCGCAACCGGGGCTGGAAACCCTCGCCAGCCTCGGCGGGCGCGAGCAAGCCGCCATTGCCGGCGCGATCCTTGCGGCGCGGATGGCGCGGGTGCCTGTTCTGCTCGACGGGTTCATCTGCACCGCCGCCGCGCTGCCGCTGCGGGCCGAGGCGAAGGGCGCGCTCGATCACTGCCTTGCCGCGCATTGCAGCGCCGAGCCGGGGCATCGCCGCGCGCTTGAGGCGATCGGGCTGCGGCCGCTTTTGTCGCTCGAGATGCGGCTTGGCGAGGGCTCGGGCGCGGCGCTTGCGCTGCCGATCCTGCGCGCCGCGCTCGCCTGCCATAACGGCATGGCCAGCTTCGCCGAGGCCGGGATCGCGGGGCCATGAGCGGGGCGCGCGCCACCCTTTCAGCGCGCGCGGCCGAGGCGCGGCTTGCGCTTGCGCTGCTGAGCCGCCTGCCGGCCGGGCGGCTTGACGCGCCGCCGCCCCTCGCGCGCGCGTTCTGGGCTTACGGTCTGGTCGGGCTGACGCTCGGCGCGTTGCTGGCAGCGCTTTTGGGGGTGCTGTCCTCGGCCGGTTTGGGGCCGGTTCCGGCAGCCGTGCTGGCGCTGTCCGCCTATTGGCTCGCAACCGGAGGGCTGCATGAGGACGGGCTTTCGGACATGGCGGACGGGTTCGGCGGCGGGGCGGACCGTGCTCGCAAGCTCGAGATCATGCGCGACAGCCGGGTCGGGAGCTACGGCGTTCTGGCCCTGATCGCCTCAAGCGCGGCGCGCATCGCGGCGCTTGGCGCGCTTGCCGGCGCCGGCGCGGCGGGGCTTGCGGCGATCATCTTGGCGCATGGGCTCTCGCGCGCGGGGCTGCCGTTTGCGATGATTTACCTGCCGAATGCGCGCGGCGCGGGGCTGGGCGCGGCGGCCGCCGAGGGCGCGGGGCCGCGCGCGCCGATGGGCGTGTGGGCGGCGCTTGCGGTCATCGCGGCGATGACGCTTTTGCTGCCCGGCGGATGGGTGATGCTTATCGCCGGCGCGCTTGGCCTTGGCGGCGTTCTTATCCTCGCGCAGCGCCAGATCGGCGGGTGGACCGGCGATGTGCTGGGGGCGGCTCAAGTGGTCGGGGAAACGCTGATGCTGACCGCTTTCGTCGCCTGTCTTGGCGCCGCCTAGCGCAGCGCCATCAGGGCAATCTCGCCATCCCAGCCCTCGCCAAGCGCGCGGCCGGCCCGGTGCGCGCGAAGGCCGGTGCGGCAGCCCAGAACGACGCGCGCCCCGCTGCCCGGGCGAAGGCGCGCAGCCTCGCCTTCCGTCAGGCGCAGCGCGTTGTCGGTGAACGCCTCGGGCGCCTCGGCGCGCAGATCGACAAGGACATCGCCGGGAAGGATCTGGCTTGGCGCGATAAAACGAAGCGGCGCCGTGGGCTCGGGCGCGCCGATGAATGTGAAGCCGCCCATCCGCCACGCAAGCGCGTCAAGCGAGATCAGCCGGCCGAGCGGGCTGGGCTCCAGCCCCAATATCACCGCCATTGCCATCTGCGCCTGAAGCGCGCCTATGGCGGCGACGACCGGGCCCATGATCCCCGCCTCGGCGCAGCTTTGCGCCGATCGCGGCAGGTCTGGGAAAATCGCCCTGAGGCTCGGCGCGCCGCCGCAGCACCCTGCGACATAGCCCGAAAACCCGAGCGCCGAGGCGGTGATCAGCGGCCGCCCCGCTGCCGCGCATTCATCCGACAGCGTAAGGCTGACCGCGAAACTGTCCGCGCAGTCGAGCACCAGATCGGCCTCGGCCACAAGGCGCGGCGCGTTGGCGGGGTCGAGCCATGTCGCGGCCGCCCAGAGCCTCACCTCGGGGTTCAGCGCCGCGATGGCGCGTCGTGCCGCCTCGACCTTCGGGCGGCCGCAATCGAGCGCGGAATAGATCGGCTGGCGGTGGAGATTGCCTGTCTCGACAAGATCGCCGTCGATCAGCGTGATCTGCCCGCCCGGCCCCGCGCCGACCCCCGCACCGGCCAGATATTGCAGAACGGGAACCCCAAGCCCGCCCGCGCCGACGATCAGAACACGCGCCGCGCCAAGCCGCGCCTGCCCCGCGCGCCCGATCTGGGGGAGCGCAATCTGACTTGCGTAGCGGCTCATCCGCACACCGCGAGCCATTGCCGCATCCGCGCCTCGGGGTCGGGGTTCAGCGTGATGTCGGTGACCGCCGCGACCAGATCCGCGCCGGCGCCAAACGCGTCCGGCGCGCGCTCGGCCGTGACGCCGCCAATGGCGCAAAGCGGGGTTTTACCCGCAAGCCGCTTCCATTCGCTGACGCGCTCAAGCCCCTGCTGCGGCCATTTCATTTTTTTGAGGATCGTCGGCCAGACCGGCCCGAGCGCAACATAATCGGGCGAAAGCGCAAGCGCGCGGTCCAGCTCGGCATGATCGTGGGTCGAAATGCCAAGCCGCAGCCCCGCGCGCCGGATCGCCGACAAATCGGCGCCGTCCAGATCCTCCTGCCCCAGATGGAGCCATTCGGCGCCCGCGTCGATCGCCTCTTGCCAGTGATCGTTCACGACCAGTATCGCGCCATGCGCCCGCGCCAGCTTCAGCCCGCGCGCGATGTCGGGCGCGGGGTCCTTGTCCTTGATGCGAAGCTGAGCGAGCCGGACACCCAGCGGGAAGGCGCGGGCGAGCCAGTCGGCGCTGTCAAAGATCGGATAGAAACGGGGCAGCGTCATCATCTCTCCTTTCGCGCGTCAATCGAGCCACGCCTTGCCGATAACCGGCGTGCTGGGGCGCGCCATGTCGCGCGGGGCCATCATGTCGGCGGCGAACGCATCCCGCCCGGCCTCGGCAGCGAGCGCGAAGGCGCGCGCCATCGCGGCCGGATCGCCCGCCTGCGCGACGGCGGTGTTGAGAAGAACCGCGTCGAACCCCAGCTCCATCGCCTCGGCAGCGTGGCTCGGGCGGCCAAGCCCCGCATCGACGACCATCGCGATGTCCGGGAACGCCTCGCGCAGCGCCCTGAGGCCGTAGCGGTTGTTGAGCCCCATCCCCGAGCCGATCGGCGCGCCCCAGGGCATCAGCACGCGGCAGCCCGCCTCGACAAGCCGGGCGGCGATGATCCCGTCCTCGGTCGTGTAGGGGAACACCTTGAACCCCTCGGCGCAGAGCGTCTCGGCCGCCTCGATCAGCCCGAACGGGTCGGGCTGGAGCGTATCTGCATCGCCGATCACCTCGAGCTTGATCCAGTCGGTCTCGAAAAGCTCGCGCGCCATCCGGGCGGTCGTGATCGCCTCGCGCGCGCTGAAACAGCCGGCAGTGTTCGGCAGAACGCGCACGCCGAGCGCCTTGATCAAGTCCCAGAACGCCTGCCCCTGCCCCGCCTCGCGGCGCAACGAGACGGTCGCGATCTCGGCCCCCGAGGCGCGGAATGCCGCCTCGAGGATCGCGGGCGATGGGTATTGCGCGGTCCCGAGCATCAGGGGTCGGCTGAGGCGTGTGCCGTAGAAATCGCGTGGGGTGGCGGGCTGGGTCATGTGCGGCTCCTTGGTGTTGTCAGCGGCTGCCTAGCCGCCCTGCATCGGGGCCAGCACCTCGAGCCGGTCGCCCTCTTGCAGCTTTTGCGCTTCGCGGGCGGGCGCGGGCAGGAATTCCCCGTTCAGCGCGGTCGCAACGGCGGCGTCCTTGAAGCCAAGCTCGGCCAATGCGGCGTCCACGGTCGTGCTGGCGATGGCGCGTGTCTCGCCGTTGAGTTCAATCTTCATGGAAGAGCTCTCCTTTTTCGTTGTGGATCAGATATTTGACCGCTTGACCTGCAAGGGCGGGGGCAAGCAGAAAACCGTGGCGGAAGAGGCCGTTGAGGTGGAGCACATTGCCGCGCAGGATCGCTCGCGGGATGTTGCCCGGGAAAGCGGGGCGCAGATCGGCGCCGGTCTCAATCAGCTCGGCCTGCGCGAAACGCGGATCGAGCGCGTAGGCGGCAGAGAGCAGCTCGAGCAGCGAGCGGGCGGTGATGGGCCCGCGCGCGCCGGTCTCGATCTGCGTGGCGCCGAGCATGAAAACGCCGCCTTCGCGCGGGACGATATAAAGCGGGTGGCGCGGATGGAGCAGCCGCACCGGGCGCGAGAGCGTGATCTCAGGGCTCCGCAGGATGGCCATCTCGCCGCGCACGCCGCGAAGCCGGGAGGTGATGGGGGGCGGCGTGGCCTGCGCGTCGGCGACATGATCGAGGGCTGCGCCCTCCGCCGCGCCCATGCCGCGCGCGTCGATGACATGGCCTTTGATGCTGCGCGGGTCCACCTCTTCGCGGATGATCTCGACGCCCATCTCGCGCAGCGCCGCGACCAGATCGGCCAAGGCGCGGCGCGGGTTTAGATGCGCCTCGTCCGGGTAATAAAGCGCTTCGCTGGCCGCGAGTTCGGGCTCCAGCTCGGCAAGGGCGGTGCGGTCCAGAAGCTGATGGCCGCTTGTGCGCCGGGCGAATTGCGCAAGCTCGGACCGGTCTCGGCCAAGCGCTGCGACAAGCGATCCGCGCTGCGTGACCTCGGTGATCTCGGCCCAAGACGTGGCGGCGGCGCGGCCCAGACGGGTGATGATCGGCTCGGCCACGGCGCCTTCGCAACCCGGCGCGAGCATCCCCCCGGCCCACCACGAGCAGCCATGCGGGCCGGGCGCGCCGTGCCGGTCGATGAGACGGATGGACGCCCCCGCTTGGGCCAGTCGATACGCGGCCCAAAGCCCCGCGACGCCCGCGCCGATGATCGTGACCTGAATCATGGCCCGCGCCCGAGGGCTGGGAAGCTGCCCCGAGCGGTCATTTTGGGGCCTGCCAAAGCGCGTGGAAATGATGGACCGGCCCTGCCCCCGCGCCGATCCCCAGCCCGTCCGCCGCAGCGATCGCGCCTTGCAGATAGCTGTGCGCCTGCGCAGCGGCATCGCCGAGGCCGCGGCCCCGAGCCAGCAGCGCCGCGATGGCAGAGGACAAGGTGCAGCCGGTGCCATGCGTGTTCCGCGTCGGATGGCGCGGCGCGGCAAGGCGGCGCGTGCCGTCGGCGGTGATCAGCAGATCGACGCACGCGGCGCCCGCCATGTGACCGCCTTTCATCAGCACCGCCGCCGCGCCGAGATCGCGCAGGGCGCTTCCCTGCGCTTCCATCGCGTCAAGGCTCGCCGCCTCCGCCTGCCCCAGAAGCCGCGCGGCCTCGGGGATGTTCGGCGTCAGCAGCGCGGCGCGCGGCAGAAGACGGCGGCGAAGCGCGTCCACCGCATCCGGCGCAAGAAGCGCATCGCCCGATTTTGCGACCATCACGGGGTCAAGCACGATCGGCGCGGCAAGGCCATCGAGGCCCTCCGCCACCGCCTCGATCGTCGCCGCATCGCCGAGCATGCCGATCTTGACCGCGCCGATTTCAAGATCGCCGCGCAGCGCGTCGATCTGGGCGCGGATCATGGCCGGGCTCGCCTGCTCGATCATCTGAACGCCGCGCGTGTTCTGCGCGGTCAGCGCGGTGATCACGCTGGCCCCATAAGCGCCGAGCGCGGAAAACGTCTTGAGATCGGCCTGAATCCCGGCCCCGCCGCTTGAATCCGAGCCGGCGATCGTGACCGCGACCGGGGTGCGTTGAGCCTGCATCTGTGCACTCCGCCAAGGGGGTCACGGCGCGGGCTGAAGGGGCGCGCGGGCGGCCTCTCATGCGCGAGATGCGCGGGGCCGATGCGCGATAACCGTTCCCTCCGCCGGCATGACCCGGTTCAGGTTCGATGGGTTGGCGCCTGCCTCTCAGCCCCGAAGGACACCCCAACGGTGATGGCTGATCCTAGCCGCCCGTCCTTCGCCCCGCAAGAGCGCGCGCGAAAACCCGCCAAAAAGTGATGATCACGATGATTTAGGCCGCATTTTTTTGCGCGAACGGGTTGTGAGCCAGCCTGCGCTATCATATTACTTTTTCCAATTATCCGGTTTGTGATTTCGTGACGAAGACCAGAGCCGGGCGGACAGAACGCGCCGGCGCGGCCTTAGGCTGCGCGGCGATGTTGCGCCAGAAGGCGCGGACGCCTGCTTTTTGATCTTCGCCGTTGCGTCAGGGCCGGCTGTGCGTCCAAAGGCCAGATCGCAGCGCTTTTTCGCGCAGGGCCGGCGGGATGCGCAGCTTGGGCAGGGCTGAATGGGAAGGCGTCTCGCAGGGGCCGGGTTGCACGGGGCAGCGCGGAAGGGACATAGGCCGAATGATCGAACAGAACCTGCTGACCCTGCTGGTGCTTTTGCCGTTTCTGGCCGCGTTCGGCGCGGCGACCCTGCCGCAAACCGCCCGCAATGGCGAGGCGGTTCTGGCCGGCGCGACGATGCTTGCGATGGTCGCGATCCTGCTGGTTCTGCGCCCCTGGGTGCATGATGGCGGCAATGTCTCGACCACGATCCACTGGGTCGATGCGATCGGGCTGAATCTGCGCTTCCGGCTTGACGGGTTTGCGTGGCTCTTCATGATGCTGGTCGCGGGGATCGGGTTTCTGGTCGTCCTTTACGCGCGCTATTACCTCTCGCCCGACGATCCGGCGGCACGTTTTTTCTCGGCTCTGCTTGGCTTTACCGGCGCGATGGCGGGCGTTTTGCTGGCCGGCAACATCATCGTTCTGGTGGTGTTCTGGGAGCTGACGAGCTTCATGTCCTTCATGCTGATCTCCTACTGGAACCAGAAGCAGGAGGCGCGGGAGGGCGCGCGCACGGCGCTTATCGTGACCGCATCGGGCGGGCTTTGCCTGCTGGCTGCGATGCTGATCACCGGGCAGATCGTCGGCAGCTACGACATCGACGTGGTGCTCGCCTCGGGGCATCTGATCACGCAGCATTGGCTTTA
>JAUNRZ010000259.1 GCA_030539455.1 Paracoccus sp. (in: a-proteobacteria)
CCCGCCTGCGGCAGTGCGCGGCTCTGGCAATAGCGCGTCCCGCGCGTCGCAGCGCGATTGACGCGCCCCTTGGCGCGACGCCGAGAGGGCGCCTGCCTCAGCACAACGCTCGGCCAATATAGCGCGTCACGGGTGGCAGAGCGGTTGGCGCTGCGCGGATGGCGCGGCCTTGAATTTGACATTTGGAGCGCCGTTATCGGACCGTGCCTCCCGAGCAATTGGGCGCGTCGCGGGCGGTCGCTCGTTGGCGTTGCGCGGATGTGGCCGCCTGGGGTGCGACGCCGGCAGCGCGCCTCTCGCAGCGCACCGCTCGGGTGATATGGCGCGTCGTGGGTCGAAAGGCAGTTGGTCTGCGTGGATGGCGCGGGCTTGAATATTACGCGGGCATTACTCTCGTCGCACTGCTCTGCTCGGCAATCGGGCGCTTCGAGGGCGGTCGCTCGGCGGCGCTGCGCGTATGGTGCGGCCTTCGGTGTGGCGCCCGCAGCGCGCCGCTCGCAGCTCATCGCTCGGGCAATAGGGCGCTTCGCGGGTGTGGCGGCGCGGTTGGCGCTGTGCAGATCGGGCAGTCTTGGGCGCGACGCAGGCAGCGGCCGTTCTGGCGCAATAGGCCGCACGCCGGCGCGATCAAAGACCGCAGCCTCCCAGCCAAACCCGATGACGCAGCGTTGATCTTTGCGCGGCGAAACCCGATCTCGTTCTGGCGCGTTCGACGATAGATTGCCGCCCTGTCCGCCCTCTTATTTCTGATCGCCCTTTGCGGTCCTTTTAGCAAAGCCATTACCCTCCATGAGTGATCTTTCCCAGCACCGCCCCTCGCGCCTGTCGCGGATTGCCGCCGCCTGGCCCGAGGCGCGGCTTTGGGCCGAGTTCACCGCGCTTTATATCGGCGCCCCGCTCGCCATTGCGCTTTTCCTTCCGCCCGAGCAGATGTTCGGCGCGCTTGCGGCCTTCACGCTCGCCGGGCTCGGGCTCTTGTGGTTCACGGGCGGGTTCGACTGGCGGCAGGCGCTGCGGGGCTGGTCGCGGATCGACTGGCGGCTCGTTGGCCTTGTGGCGGCGGCGACCACGATTGCCGGGCTCGCGGTCCTCGTCGTTGCAGCGCCCCACGCGATATTCGCGCTGCCGCGCTATCAGCCGGCGCTGCTGCTGATGATCCTCGCGCTTTATCCGCTCCTGTCGGCGCTCCCGCAGGAGCTGATCTTCCGCCCGCTCTTCTTTCACCGCTATGGGCGGCTCATGCCCGATGCGCGGGTGGCGATCTGGGTCAATGCGGGCGTTTTCGCCTTCGCGCATCTGATGTATTGGAGCCTGATCGTCACCCTTTTCACCTTCGTCGGAGGGCTGATCTTCGCGCGGTCGTATCTACAGCGGGGCCTCCCCGAGGTCTGGGTGCTTCACGCGGTTGCCGGCAACATCCTCTTTGCGATCGGGATGGGGGTCTATTTCTATTCCGGCAATGTGGTGCGTCCCTTCTGACGCCTTGACTTCGCGCGCGAAGCGCGGTTGATGCGGGCCGTATCAAAGGGGACCGCTCATGCACGCCTATCGCAGCCACACCTGCGCCGATCTGACCGCCGCCGATGCCGGGGAAACCGTCCGCCTGTCGGGCTGGGTTCACCGCGTCCGCGATCACGGGGGCGTGCTGTTCGTCGATCTGCGCGACCATTACGGCATGACGCAGGTGCTGGCCGACAGCGACAGCCCGGCCTTTGCGGCGA
>JAUNRZ010000260.1 GCA_030539455.1 Paracoccus sp. (in: a-proteobacteria)
CTGCCTGCGGGTCAAGGACGCGCCGGCTTCGCTCGAATGCCGCGCGGCGCAGATCATCCCGCTGGCGGGGCAGGCGAATTATCTGGTGATCGGCGTCGTGACCGGCATCCATCTGCGCGATGATTGCATCAAGGGCGGCCGCTTCGATCTGAGCCGCGACGGCTGGCTGGCGCGGATGGGATATCGCGATTACGCTGCCGTTCACGACCTTTTCGAGCTGGAGCGCCCCGAATGACCGATCTCGTCAAGAACTACATCCGCACGATCGCGGATTTCCCGCATGAGGGCATCCAGTTCCGCGATGTAACCACGCTTTTCGCCGATGCGCGCGGGTTTCGGCTGGCGGTTGACCAGCTTTTGCACCCCTATGCCGGGATGCGGATCGACAAGATCGTCGGGCTCGAGGCGCGCGGCTTCATCCTTGGCGGCGCGGTTGCCCATCAGCTTTCCGCCGGGTTCGTGCCGATCCGCAAGAAGGGCAAGCTGCCGGGCGCGGTGATCTCCGAAGCCTATACGCTGGAATATGGCGAGGCGGTGATGGAAATCCACGACGATGCGATCCGCGAAGGCGAGAAGGTTCTGATCGTCGATGATCTTCTCGCGACCGGCGGCACTGCCGAGGCCGCGATCAAGCTTTGCGGACGCCTGGGCGCCCAGATCGTCGGCTGCGCCTTTGTCATCGACCTGCCCGATCTCGGCGGTCGGGCGCGGCTGGAAGGGCTGGGGATGAACCTGCACTGGCTGGCCGAGTTCGAGGGCGACTGAGCCGCCCGCTCAGCTCGCGTCGCTGCGCCCGCGCCGGTCATGGCGGATATTGGCGTAAAGCACGTGGTTGCGCCAACGCCCGTTGATTTGCAGATAGGCCTGCGCCACGCCCTCATACTTGAACCCGGCCCTTTCGAGCACCCCGCGCGAGGCGGTGTTTTCGGGCAGGCAGGCCGCCTCGATCCGCGAGAGGTCAAGCTGGTTGAACGCGTAGCGCACCACGGCGTCGATCGCCTCGGTCATGTAGCCCTGCCGCGCATGGGGGGCGCCGACCCAATAGCCGATCGTCGCCATCTGCGCCGGACCGCGGCGGATATTGTCCATCGTGATGGCGCCCAGAAGCGCGCCGTCCAGCCGCCGTTCGAGGAAAAACGGGCAGGCAGTGCCGGTGCGCTCGGCCCGCGCCGCCCAGTAAACGCGGGTGGTGAAGGCGCGCCGCGAGAGATGATCGTCAGCCCAGACCGGCTCCCACGGCGTCAGGAAAGCGCGGCTTTCGGCGCGCAAAGCGGTCCAGTCGCGGAAATCAGACATGGCGGGCAGGCGCAGCACCATCCGTTCGGTCTCGACCCGAACCGAGCGGCGCCTGCCGAACATCAGGCGGCCAGCCTGTCGCGCAATTCGTCCAGCCCCGGCGCGCGGGCGACGGGCCCGTAAAGCGCCATCGCCGGGCGCGCGCTTGTGACCAGATTTTCGGCGTAGGCCATGATCTCGGCCCGGCTGGCCGCGTCGATCCGCGCCGCCGTCTCGGCCGGGTCCGGCACCCGCCCCCAGATCGAGAGCGAGCGCGCGATGCGCTCCGCCTGCCCCATCGAGCTTTCGAGCCCCATCAGCATCCCGGCCTTGAGCTGGGCGCGCGCGCGCTCGATCTCGGCCTCGCTCAGATCCTCGGCGGCGCGGCGCAGCTCGTCGATGGTCAGGCGCGACAGCTCGGCGATATCGCGCGCCGC
>JAUNRZ010000261.1 GCA_030539455.1 Paracoccus sp. (in: a-proteobacteria)
TGCCTGCCTTGACCGAGGCCGGAAGGCGCCACCCGGTCACCGCCGGGCTGGACGGTGCGGGGCAGGGCGCGCCCTCTGGCGCAGCGGCCGATCTGCCGCCCTGGGGCCGCTGGCTGCAATATAGCGAGATGCGCGCCGCGCCCGATGCGGATGTGGTGATGGAGGCCGAGGGCGATCCGCTGCTGATCCTGCGCCGGCAGGGCGAGGGCCGCGTCGCGCTGCTCGCCTCCGATCAGGTCTGGCTCTGGGGCCGAGGCTTCGAGGGCGGTGGCCCGCAATCCGAGCTGCTCCGCCGCATCGCGCATTGGTCGATGAAAGAGCCCGAACTCGAGGAAGAAGCCCTCACCGTCACCCCCGCCCCCCCCGGCCCGGACGGCGCACAACGCGTAACGATCACCCGCCGCAGCGTCGAGACCTCGGTGCCGCCAGTGACGATCTTGGGGCCGAATAGCGGCTCCGGGGCGGGGGCCGCTCTGGGCGCAGATGGGCCGGTGGATGGCAGCGCCACGAGCCCACGCGGCTCAGCTCCTGGCGAGCCGTCTGGCGCCGCCGAAACCCCATCGGGAACGGCCGCCCCGCCCGATAATCAGGCAGGCAGCACAGCCGGCACAGTCCCGGGCGAGCCATCTGGCGGCACCGAGACCCAATCGGGAACGACCGCCCCATCCGATGGCCAGGCAGAGAGCACAGCCGGCGCAGTTCCGGGCGCCGCCGCCGCGTCCGACGGAGCAGAGAGCACGCCGGGCGTGCCGAGCAGCGGAAGCGATGCCATCCCGGGCGCCACCGAGCAGCCCGA
Organism: Paracoccus sp. (in: a-proteobacteria); assembly: GCA_030539455.1. Taxonomy (GTDB): domain Bacteria; phylum Pseudomonadota; class Alphaproteobacteria; order Rhodobacterales; family Rhodobacteraceae; genus Paracoccus. Next base: position 797 of record JAUNRZ010000261.1, read on the forward strand.
TAGCCGCCCCGACAACACGTCGGACGCCCCTACGCAGCCCGCTGACGGCGCCGAGAGCACACCCGGCGCCGGCCCGAACGAGCCAACTGGCCGAGCCGAGGCCCTACCGGGCGCCTCTGCGCCGCCCGCTAATAGCGACGAGGCCGCAGCGGACGCAGCTTCGGGCGCCAATGCGCCTTCGGATGGCCGCCCCGAGAACACTTCAGATGCCGCTCAGCACGCGAACGCCGCCCAGAGCACACCCGGCGCGGGTCCAGCCGGGGCAACTGAAGCCGCGCGCATCGATCTGACCGAGACCGCGCCGGGCCGGTTCAGCGCCGAATGGACCGCTCCCGGGCCCGGCCTCTACGTCGCAAGCCAGGGCGATCTGCGCCGCAGCTTCGCCCTCGGCCCGCCCAGCCCGCGCGAGTTCCGCCGCGTGATCGCCGAGGAGGCCGACTTCGCCCCCGCCACCGCCGCCACCGGAGGCGCGATCCTCCGCCTCTCGGACGGCATCCCGACGCTGCGAACCGTCGCCCCCGGCCGCCCCGCCCACGGCAGCGCGCTGTCAGGAAACTGGCTCGGCATTACAGAACGCGGCGCCCAAACCATCGCCGGCCTGAGCCGCCACCCGGTGCTCCCGCCCTGGGCCTGGCTCGCCCTGATCGGCACACTGCTCACCCTCGGCTGGCTGGCCGACGGCCGCCGCCGTGGGTGAAGCGGCGGCGCGATTAGCGAGTTGCGATTGGGTGCCGGCAATTGCATCGGCGCCGAATTGGTTCAACGCTGCCGGGTTGCCGGCTACACGCACAACGGACGTCTCAACGCCGCAAGCCCGATGCCCTGCCACGCGATCTACGCGTCGGTGCCAAACAGCCCGCTTCCGATATCAACCAGACGCCTTTCCGCTCCGCGCCGCCCGGCAACCGCGCGCGCC
>JAUNRZ010000087.1 GCA_030539455.1 Paracoccus sp. (in: a-proteobacteria)
CCCCTCACCCGCGCCGCAGCGACCAAACCCGCCATGCCAGCAGCACCGCCCCCGCCCCCGCAAGGGCAGCGACGGGCCAATGCGCCGCGCTCGCATTGGCGGCGACGACGCCCGACAGCGCCCAGATCACCGCGAAAGGATAGCTCAGGCTGCCGGGCCGCGCCGCCTGCACGGCAAGCGCGGCCGCCAGCACGAGCGTCAGCAGCAGCATCGCCGCCACCTGCGGGCCCAGCAGCCCGTAGCCTGACAGGACCACAGCCGCCGCGACCCCGCTCGCCGCCGTCAGCCAGCCCGCGTAAAGCCCGAGCGGCGCTTCGAGCCACCAGTGATCCTCGCGCCCCGCCCGCAGCAGGGCGGCAATCGCCGTCCCCGCCATCACAAGGATCATCGCAAGCGCCAGAACCGGCGCCGCATTCGCCGCCGCGATCCACGGAACGCCCACCGCGAGGCTGGCGATCAACGCCGGCCGCATCGCCTGCCAGCCGGGCGCGTCCACCCGCCGCAGCAGCCCGAGCCCCGCCGAGAGGATCAGCCAGAAATAGATCACCCCCCAGATCGAGAACGCCCAGCCCGAGGGCTGCGCCGGCCAGTGATCGAGCCTGACCGGGAACTGATCGCGCTCGAACCCCGCGAAACCGTCGGTGAAAAGCGGCGAGGCGGCGAAGGCAGCCGCCAGTACAAGCACCGCGATGGCCTGCACACGCGCGCTCATGGCTTCAGCCTGCGGATGATCGGCAGGCTCGCCCAATAGGGCAGCGCGGCCAGAAGCCGCACGCCAAAAAGCAGCGGCAGCGGGAACGCGATCTCGAAGCGCCGCCCGTCAAGGCCGCGCGCAATCGCGGCGGCGGTCTGATCGGCGCGCAAAAGAAACGGCATCGGAAAATCCTTGTCCTTCGTCATGTCGGTATCCACAAAGCCCGGATTTATCACGCGAATATCGGCGCGCCCCCGCTGCTCGGCCGCGAGCGTCTGGGCATAGTTGACGATGGCCGCCTTGGTCGCGCCATAGGGCTGCGCCTCGGGCAGGCCGATATAGGCGGCGAGCGAGCCGGTCAGCGCGAGCTGCCCGCCCGGCCGCAGCAGCGGGAGCGCCTCGCGCGTGAAATCCACGCTCCCGCTCAGGTTGATCGCAATGCAGCGTGCCGCGGCGTCGGCCGAAGCCTCGCCCGCGCGGCGCGCCTCCATCACCCCGGCGAGATTGATCGCGCGGTCAAGCGGACCGCCCTCGGCAACGCGCCGCGCCGCCTCGGCGAGCGAGGCCGGATCGCTGATATCGAGCGCGATCACCTCGGCCCCGCCCGCCTCGGCAGCGATCTGCGCCAGACCCGCCGCGCTGCGCGCCGACAGGATCAGCCTCGCCCCGCGCGCGGCGTAAAGACGCGCAAGGGCCGCCCCGATCCCCCGGCTCGCGCCGATGATCCAGATCCGCTCGGCGGGGCGGCTCATCGCAGCTTAACCAAGACGCCCGATCAAGGCGCCGTGCAGCGGTAATAACCCAGCGTCACGCGGTCCTCGGTCAGCTGAAGCCGGCCCGGCGACATCCGCAACTGCACCTGCCGCGACCATTCGCGATTCTCGTCCGAACATGCCAGCGAGACTTCGGTAAAGCTCGCCTCGCTGTTGCTGCCGGTCGCCGTGCAGCTCGAGCCGTGGAAGTTGAACTTGGTGCCGGAAATCTCCAGATGCCCCTCGCTCGCCGCATCCCCGCAGCGCGAGGCTTGCAGGTTGAAGACGCCGTTCAGCGAATTGGCCGCCTCGACCGGACCCGCGACCGGCGCAGGCTCGGCCGGCGCGACGGTTTCCGAGGCGCGCAGATCGGCCTCGGTCTTGGTGATAAGCTGGTCGCCCTCGGTGCAGGCAGCCAGCCCGAAAATCGCGGCAAGACCCATCGGCAGAATGGCAGAGCGCATGGTTTTTCCTTTCAGCGTCAGATGATTGGCGCGCTCAGATCAGGCCGCGCCCTTCAAGTAAAGGTTCAACCCCCGGCATTCGTTCCCGAAACGCGAGCCACAATTCCTCGGCCGGCGCCGAGCCCCCGCGCGAGAGGATCGCATCCTCGAGACGCTGCGCGGTCTCGCGGTCGAAAATATCGCCGGTCTCGCGAAAGGCGGCGAAGGCGTCGGCGTCCATCACCTCGGACCACAGATAGGAATAATAGCCCGCTGAATAGCCGTCCCCCGCGAAAACATGGGTAAAATGCGGGGTCGCGTGGCGCATCGGGATCGCCTGCGGCGCGCCGAGCGAGCGCAGATGTGCCTTGCTGGCCTCGACCGCATCCTCTGGCGGCTCGCCGCGATGGAGGTGCAGATCGACAAGCGCGCTTGCCAGATATTCCATCGTCGCGAAGGCCTGATCGGCGCGGCCTGCGGCGATCATCTGATCGCGCAGCGCTTTCGGCATGGGCGCGCCTGTCTCGTGATGGCTTGCATGGGCATCCAGCACCTCGGGCTGCTCGAGCCAGTGCTCGAAAAGCTGGCTCGGCAGTTCGACGAAATCGCGCGCGACCGAGGTGCCCGAGATCGACGGCCAGTCCACATCCGACAGGATATGATGAAGCGCATGGCCGAATTCATGGAACAGAGTGCGCGCATCGTCCCAAGACAGGAAGGCAGGCGCGCCATCGCTTGCGGGCGGCGTGAAATTGCAGACATTGACCACGATCGGGCGCTGCCCTTCGTCGATCTTGTGCTGATATTGCAGCGCGCTGCACCACGCGCCCGAGCGTTTCGAGGACCGCGCGAAGTAATCGCCGACGAAAACCGCCATCTCGCGCCCGTCGCGCGTGATCCGCCACGCAAGCGCATCCTTGTGCCACAGCGGCGCGTCCAGCGGCTCAAATTCCAGCCCGAACAACCGTTGCGCCACGTCCCGCAGCGCCCCAAGCATCGCGTCGAGCGTCAGATAGGGTTTGATCTCGCTCTCGCCCGGCGCATCGGTGCCGCGTCGCGCGGCCTCGGCATAATAGCGCCAGTCCCAGGGTTGCAGATCATCGTTAAAGCCGTCCTGGTGGAGCGCCTCTGTCAGCTCGGCCGCCTGCGCTTCTGCCGGTTTTATCGCCTTGTCCCAGACGGTTGTCAGCAGTTCCTCGACTCGATCCGCATTGCGCGCCATCTCCGGGTCGAGCTTGAACGCCGCGAAATCGTCAAAACCCAGAAGGCGCGCCCTCTCATGCCTGAGGGCGAGAATTTCGGTCGCGATGGCGCGGTTGTCGGTCGCATCGCCCCCCGCCCCGTCGCCGGTTCCGCGCGCGGCCCATGCACGCCACGCGGTGCGCCGCAGATCGCGGTCGGAGGCGCATTTGAGGAACGGCACGATCAGCGAGCGGCTGAGCGTCAGAACGAACCCGTCATGCCCGCGCTCGCGCGCTGCGGCCGCCATGTCATCGCGCAGCCCGTCCGGCAGACCGTCCATCCGGTCCTCGGCAATCTCGAGCGCGAAGTCGCGCTCATCCGCCAGCACGTTCTGCGAAAAGCGGTTGTAAAGAACCGCGAGACGCTGCCTGATCTCGGCCATTCTTTCGCGATCCGCGCCGCTGAGCCCGGCGCCGGCGCGGGCGAAATCGCGCAGGGCAAGCGCGGTGATGCGGCGCTCTTGCGGGGCGAGGCTGCCCTGCTCGGCCACCGCGCGCACCCGCGCGTAAAGCCGCTCATCCATGCCGAAGCGCGCATTATGCTTTGCGAGGCGCGGGGCCAGATCGCGCTCGATCGCCTCGAGCTGCGGGTTCGCGTTGACCCCGGCCAACGTGTAGAACACGGCCGCGACGCGGGAGAGATCTTCCTCTGCGGTCTCGAGCGCGGCAACGGTATTGTCGAAATCCGCCGGCGCCGGGTTCGCGGCGATCGCCTCGAGCGCGTCCTCGGCGGCCTTCAGGGCAGCATCGAAAGCAGGCGCGAAATCGTCATCCGAGATAAGATCAAAACGCGGCAGACCGTTTTCGCCGGACCATTCGGTCAATTCGGGGTTCATGCGGTGTTCCTTGCCATTCCGGCGCAGACCGGGCAATCGGGGCGCGGGCTTGTGCGGATGCGGCGCGTCTCGCCATAAAGCCCGTCGAAAATGATCATCGCCCCGCGCAGCCCGGCGCCCGCCCCGGCCAGATGCTTGATCGCCTCAAGCGCCATCATCGCGCCGATCACCCCCGGCAGCGGGCCGACAACCCCCGCTGCGGCGCAGGGCGGGGCGAGGCCGGGCTCGGGCGCGGCGGGGAAGAGGCAGGCCATACAGGGCCCGCCGCGCGCGGGATCGAACAGTGTCACCTGCCCCTCCCACTGCGCGATTGCGCCCGAGAGCAGCGGAACGCGCGCCGCCGCAGCCGCCGCGTTGATCGCGGCGCGCGCCTCGAAGCGGTCGGTGCCGTCGAGGACCAGATCATGCTGCGCGAAAAGCGCCTCATCGCCGGCGACGAGATCACGCGGCAGGGTGGTGATCTCGACATGCGGGTTCAGCGCTGCCATCTGCGCGCGGGCGGCCTCGACTTTGGGGCGCCCGGTATCGTCCGAGCGGAAGATCACCTGCCGCTGGAGGTTCGAGAGGCTCACCCGGTCGCTATCGGCCAGCGTGATTCGCCCCACGCCCGCAGCGGCGAGGTAAAGCAGCACCGGCGCGCCGAGCCCCCCCGCCCCTGCGACCAGCACCCGCGCGGCGCGCAGCTTGCGCTGCCCCGGCCCGCCAAGCTCGCGCAGGACGAGATGGCGGGCGTAGCGGTCGAGTTCAGACTCGGTCAGCTTGCCGGGCTCGGGGGCGGGCTCGGCAGGCTGCGGCGCGGGCGCCGCGCGCCGGCGCAGATGGCGCAGGCCCGCGATATACGCGGCGGCAACCGCGCCAATGCCGCCCCACACCAGCCAGATACGCTCCGAGCCGCCGAGAGCCGAGGCGAGACCCGATTGCGGCGCGACGAGATGCACCGCAGTAATCGCCGCCCATATCAGCAAAAGCCCGAGCGAAAGCCGCCGCGCATCCCAAGCGAGCACCCAAACCAGCAGCGCCCATGCGCCGAGCAGGAGAAGCCCGCTCACGGCGCCTTGCCCGAAACGGCGCCCTGCGCTGCGCTGTCGCCGGCACTGGCATCGGCCAACCCGTCGGCCGCAATCCCGTCACCGGCAAAACCGGGCAGCGTCGCACCCTGTTCGGTCTCGCGATCTGCTGAGAGGCCAAGCGCCACACGATCATCATCAGGATGACCGCGTAAATTCGCGCCATGCTCGATCTCGCAATCCGCCGCGATGCTGGGCGCCATGCCGCCCCCATCCACATCGCGCGACCCTGCGCCCTCGCGCGCTGCGCCATCCGCCGTCCCCCGCCCGGTCGAACCAAACCCGCCTGCGCCGCGCGCGCTTTCGCCAAGCCGCTCGACCTCGGCAAAGATCGCTTGCACCACCGGGGCCACGACCATCTGCGCGATGCGGTCGCCGTGGCGAATCGTCAGCCTATCGGCGCTCAGATTGATCGCGATGACGCCGATTTCGCCGCGGTAATCGCTGTCGATCGTGCCGGGAGCATTCACCATCCCGAGCCCGTCGCGCAACGCCGCGCCCGAGCGGGGGCGAAGCTGCACCTCATACCCGGGCGGAATTTCGAGACAAATCCCGGTCGGGATCAGCCGCCGCTGGAGCGGGGCGAGCGTCACCTGCCCCCCGCCCAGATCGGCGCAAAGATCGGCGCCGGCCGCGCCTTCGGTTGCATAAAATGGCAGGGGCAGCGTCGGGTCGGCGCCGCCGAGGCGCCGGACCCGCAACAGCGGAGGGTGCGCACCGTCCGGCGCGAGGCTCATTTGGGGGCGATCATCATCACCATCTGACGGCCTTCGAGCTTGGGCATATTCTCGACCTTGCCCGTCTCGCCGACATCGTCGCGCACGCGGTTCAGCAGCTCGAGCCCCAGCTCCTGGTGGGCCATCTCGCGGCCGCGAAAACGCAGCGTCACCTTGACCTTGTCGCCGCCCTCGAGAAACTTCATCACGTTGCGCATCTTCACGTCATAATCATGCGTGTCGGTGCCGGGGCGGAACTTCACCTCTTTGACGTCGATGACTTTCTGCTTCTTGCGGGCCTCGGCCTCGCGCTTTTGCTGTTCATATTTGAACTTGCCGAGATCCATGATCTTGCACACGGGCGGCGTGGCGTTGGGCGAGATCTCGACCAGATCCAGACCGGCCTCGATGGCCATTTCCAAGCCGCGCGCGGGCGGGACGACCCCGACATTCTCACCATCGGCACCGATGAGGCGGATCTCTGCGACTCGGATGCGCTCGTTCACGCGGGGGCCGGTGTCGCGGGTGGGGGGGGCGTTGTGCGGTCTGCGGGCTATGGCTGTCTTCCTTCGATGGATGCATTGAATGGCGCGTAAAATAGGGGTGGCGCGGCGGTCTTTCAACAGCATTTGAACAAGATCGGTTCCTCTGGGCGGCTTTTCTGCGTCCTCTTGCTGTGGCATAGGTGCCGAGGAATGGCGCGATCGGCGCCTGAGACGAAAGAGGCGGGATGCTGCGGGTGATCGGTATATTGTTGCTGGCGTGTTTCATTGGCGCCGCCGGGTGGCTGGCGCTGCCCTATCTGCGCCCCGGCGAGGTGGCCGTGACCGAGGCGCCGTCCGCGCCGGCCGAGGCGCCTGCGGCCGAGACGGTCGTGCCGCCCGCAGAGGACGCAGCGCCCGAGCCCGAGCCTGCGCCCGAGACGCCGCAAACCCCTGCGCCCGTTGATGAGGCCCTGCCGCCGGAGACCGGATCACAGCTTGCCGCCGAGACCGAGGCCGCCGCCGAGGCCGCCATCGCAAGCGCCGAGCGCCGGGCTGCCGCCGAAGCCGAGGCGCGCGCGCGCGCCGAAGCGCGCGATGCCGCCGAGGCCGAGATCCGCGCCGCGATCGCCCCCTATCTGACCCCGGCGAGCTTTCAGCCGGGCGCGATCCGCAATGCCATCGACGCCCTGCCCGCCGCGCCGGATGCACGCCAGACCGAGGCGCGGGCCGAGATCCGGGCCGAGATCGACGCGATCCTTGCGGAGGCCGAGCCGGCGGCGCCCATCACCGAAGGCGCCTCGACGCCGGCAGATGCCAGCGGCGCCGCCGCACCGGCTGCTGCGCCCGTAAGCCAGCAGCCCTCCGACACGGCGCCCCCTGCCCCCGATCCGGCCGATCTGATCGCGCGCATCAACGGGGTTCTTTGATGGCGGCGAGCCTCGCGCAATACCTTGCTGCGCGCCCGCCCGAGCTTGCTAAAGGCCCCGTCGCGATCATCCTGTGCGAAGATCAGGTCGAGCTTGGCTCGAGCTTCGCTCACGCCGAGCGGGCCGGCTTCAAGCTGATCCTCGCGCTCTCGCCCGAAAAGCTGCAACTGACCGAGCCGCCCGCGATCCTGCGCAACCTCATCTTCGACACGCGCCACCCCGAGGCCCATACACGCGCCGTCAACGCGATCATCGACGCCGCCCCGGCCGATACCTGGATGTATTACGGCTATAATGCGGAATATCTGTTCTTTCCCTTCTCGGATTCGCGCCGGGTGGGCGAGATGCTGGCGTTCCACAGCGAAGAGCGCCGGCGCGCCATGCTGACCTATGTGATCGACCTCTACGCCCCCGATCTGAGCCGGTTTCCCGACGCGGTCAGCATCGACGAGGCGATGTTTGACCGCACCGGCTATTACGCGCTTGCCCGCACCGGCAAGGACGGGCAGGTCAAGGACCGCCAGCTCGATTTCCACGGCGGGCTTCGCTGGCGGTTCGAGGAATATCTGCCGCCCTCGCGCCGCCGGATCGACCGGATCGGGCTGTTCCGCACCCAGAAAGGGCTGCGCCTGCTGGCCGATCACCGCTTCAACCTCGAGGAATACAACACCTATTCCTGCCCCTGGCACCGCAACCTGACCGCCACGATCGCCTCGTTCCGCGTCGCCAAGGCACTGGCGCGCAACCCCGGATCGCGGCTCGAGATCAACAGCTTCACCTGGCGCCACTCGCACCCGTTTCGTTGGAAAGCCCAGCAATTCATGGAGCTGGGGCTGATGGAGCCGGGCCAGTGGTTTTGAGAGGCTGGCTGGCGTAGGCGCAGATAGAGCTTGCCGCGCCGCCTGCATCAATCCTTGTTCCGCACCGCCCGCGACTTGCGCCCCGCAAAGCCGCGATGCTAGATCAGAGCCAACAAGCGCGGCAAATCTCTGCCGGACAGCGCTCAGGAAAGGCACGACCATATGGCGATGGACCAGACCCGTTTCGACACTGAAGACCTGCTGAAATGCGCGCGGGGCGAGCTGTTCGGGCCGGGCAATGCGCAGCTTCCCGAGCCGCCGATGCTGATGATGGACCGCATCACCGACATCTCGGAAGATGGCGGGCTGCACGGCAAGGGCCATGTCGTGGCCGAGTTCGACATCAAGCCCGATCTGTGGTTCTTCGCCTGCCATTTCCCCGGCAACCCGATCATGCCGGGCTGTCTGGGGCTCGACGGGCTGTGGCAGCTTACCGGGTTCAATCTCGGCTGGCGGGGCTGGACCGGGCGCGGCTATGCGCTTGGCGTGGGCGAGGTCAAGCTGACCGGCATGGTCCGCCCCGACCGCAAGATGCTGACCTACAAGGTCGATTTCACCAAGGCCGTGCAGACGCGCCGCCTGACGATGGGCGTTGCGGACGGGATCGTGGAGGCCGACGGCGAGGTGATCTATCAGGTCAAGGACATGAAGGTTGCGCTGTCCGAAAGCTGAGGGCGCGCCCTTCTGATCCGCCCAATCCCGGGCCGGCCCGGCCCGAGCTGCAACGGGGTGAGCCGCCATTGTCTGAGCCGCCCTGCCCCGATGCGGCCTGTCCAGATCCAGCCCGGCCTGAGCCGCCCCGCGCCGATCCGCTCCTTCAAGATCCGCAGCGTCCTGATGCGCCCAAGCGTGATCCGACATGCCTAGATCCGGCCCGGTCTTGGTCGCCCCGCCCCAATCCGCGCCGTCGAGATCCGCCGCGTCGACACCCGGACGGTCCTGATGCGCAGTGTCCTGATACATAGTGTCCTGATCCGGCCCGGCCCGAGCCGCACCGGCGTGATCCGCCCCGCGCCGACCCACCCCGTCCCGATCCGCGGCGTCCAGACCCGCCCCCGCCCGATCCTTCCCCCCCGCGCCGCCAAATCGCGCCCGACACTTGTGCAGCGCCCGCGCGGCTTGTAGCTTTGCGCAAAGCCCGCAGGGGCAAAGTTTCAAGGAGCCTATATGCGCCGTGTCGTCATCACCGGTCTGGGGATCGTCTCGCCCATCGGCAATAATGCCGCCGAGGTCACCGAAAGCCTGCGCGAGGGCCGGTCGGGGATCGTGTTCGCGCCGGAATATGCCGAGCACGGGTTTCGCAGCCAGGTCCACGGGATGCCGCAGATCACGCTCGAGGATCATATCGACAAGCGCAATTTGCGTTTCATGGGGCCGGGCGCTGCGTATAATTTCATCGCGATGGAGCAGGCGATCAAGGATAGCGGGCTCGACGAGGCCGATGTCTCGAACGAGCGCAGCGGGCTGATCACCGGCTCGGGCGGGCCCTCCACGTCGAATTTTTTCGATGCCCATCAGATCGTTATCGAAAAAGGCAGCCCCAAGCGGATGGGGCCGTTCATGGTCACGCGCTGCATGTCCTCGACCAACTCGGCCTGTCT
>JAUNRZ010000006.1:0-19631 GCA_030539455.1 Paracoccus sp. (in: a-proteobacteria)
CGATCATCGGGCTTTATCCGCAGACAAAGCCAGAGTTCGCGACAGAGTTCGAGGAGTGGAAGAAGGCGGAGGGGCGATGAGGGCGCGTGAGATAAGTCGGGGGCGATCGCGGTATCCGTGTTCGTGGAAGGCCGAGTTATAGCCCCGCCGACGCGCAAGTCATCTGACGAGCAAGTTGAGGCGGCGCTGTTCTCTTGCTCCTCCTGCCGCCTCACGACCCCCGCGATGGGCAGACGCATTAATTAACGAAGACTAAATATCTCGACCGGAAAAAATATTATTGTCCTGATTGCGAGCTTAATTTCGTCGGTTTTAATGGATGAGCTCCGCAGGATTATCTATAATTATACAAAACTCCTGCAATTTCGTTTCGGCTATGTAACGCGGTTTGCGTACTCCCGAAGCGATTTTCTGTGGCGACTACGTCTGATCGAAATGCGGCATGGATCTGCAAAGCTGCCCGAGTTGACGACTGGCCGTTCTTCGCGCGCCAATGGGCCTAGCCCTTCTGGCAGGGGTCGGCGGCGAGGTCGTTGCGGCTGATTGCCGGACTGCTCTCGGTTAAGCATATTCATCGGCTGCCAGTTGCGGCGCATCCTCCGCTAAGGCGTAACCGCTGACCATATCACACGCAGCCGCACCTGCTACCGAAGCCAGTCAAGAGTGGAAGTTAGTTAAACAATGTCCAAATCGAGCCCCCATAACCAAAATAATTTGTTTTCCAGACGTCTACTCACCCTCATCTGGTGCCGCTTTCCTATTCCAGCACTATACGCAGTGCGCGAGGCAAAAAGGATGAGGTTCTTTATATCGTTGCGCGAATGAATGGCACGATCAGCGTTGCCCTCCGTGCCGCACCCCGCGCTCGCATACCGTTGAGTTACGCCGCTAAGCCGCGGACGAAGGCGAGTTCGCGGACATCGACCGCGACGATCTTCACTGGTTGGCCGCTCTGCAGTAATGGGTACGAATTCGGTTATTACGCCTTGCAAAAGGTGATGCTCGACCACTACGCTAATGATGAGTTTATTAAAATCTTGTCACTCATGTCCGTTGTTGACCCATTGTGTGGTCTTAGCACCCAAACCATCCTAGTGCTTTTGTATGCGGGCGGCTGCGGTCTTCCGCCCTTCGAGCGCCTGATACCGCCAAACTCGCCCGCGTCACATAAAACCTACAGTGCGGCGTAGCGCACTATCTGTAGGGAGCGCGCCCGAAGAATGCTGGGTACTCCTGCACCGTAAAAGCTCTATTAGCCGTGCGCCGCAATAGGGCTGTGCGAACAGCCACACCTGCGCCTCGTGAAGCGCACAACATCTGGCGCCCCGCACCCCATCGCGCCCCCTTTCCCAAACTTCCACCCGTCCCATATCAAACGTCCACAATCCGCGCGTTAATCCTGTGCTCAGAAAGGAGCCATCGATGCACGACTCACCCCCGTTTCCCCGCGCTGATGACGGCTTCGGCCATGCGTGGGGCCTTGCCGGCGCCGCGCCCGAGGCGCTCTGGCGTGCGTTTGCGGCGCGTGGCTGGCGGGTGGCGCTCGAATGGGCCGGCTCGGAGGATGGCGAGGCGATCATTGCGCGCGATCAAGGCGGCGATATCGTGCTGCTGTATCACCTTGAAGATCCGGCCGAGGCCGAGCGCCTGCGCGCGGCCCGCGAAAGCGGACGCCTCGACGCTTTTATCAAGGCGAGCCTGAGCGAGACGGATGAAGAGTCCAATCGAAGCTCCTGACCCGAACAAAATGTTCCAAACCAAAGGACCAAAAAGATGAGAAAAATCCTGCTTACTGCCAGCCTGACGCTGCTCGCGGCCGGTGCCGGCTTCGCTCAACACAACACCCGCAACTCGGTTGACTGGGATGGCCGGTATGTCGGGACCATGCCTTGCGCCTCCTGCCCGGGGATCGAGACCACGTTGACCATCAACGAGGCCGGTTTCTACACATTGGCCGAGACGTACCTCGAGGAAGACGACGGCGATTTCCTCTCCGAAGGCACGTTCGAGTGGGACGCGGATGGCAGCACGATCCAGCTCGAGGGTGATGATGAGCAGCGCGCTTTCCTGATCGGCGAGGGGATGGCGTGGATGGTCGGCAGCGACGGGACGCCGGACGATGCGCATCCGCTGGTCAAGCTGACGGAATACAACGGCGCCGGCGCGCAGCTTTACGTTGATCCTGACAGCGTTGAGCAAGATGGCGGCAAGGTCAGCTTCGACGGGTTGATAAATTTCGAGCATGAGGCCGAAGGCGGGCACCGTTCGCTGTCGGCGACGTTCCAGATCGACTGCGCGAAGGGCGAGGTGATGATGCCGCGCGTGAGCTATTTCGCCGGGACCGATGCACAGGGCGAGCCGCTTCATGAGGCGCAGGAGAATGACGAGAGCTGGGCGCCCATCCCCTCGGACAGCGACGATGTGATCGCGCAAGCGAAGGCGGCTTACTGCGCCGGCTGAGCGCGGCGTGACAAGGGCGAGAGGCCGTACATAGCGGGCCCTCGCTTAGCGCACGAAAAACGGCGGCACCGGTCGGCGAAAGCGGCCGGTGCTATAGCGCGAGCGTGGGCGCAAGCCAAAGCGGACGCTGCGAAGGCTTTGCCCTTCCCGGCCGATCACACCGGCCTCAACCTAACCCTCAGCGAAGCGGAGCTTTTTAAAACCGCAACCGCCCGCAATCCGCCCAGCTAGACCGCATCTTCAGCAAACACCGCCACAACCGAAACACTGCCCGCGACCCCCGCGATCAACGCATCCTGCGCCAAGATCGTCGCGGCCTGCTCGGCGGTTGGAGCCTCAGCCAGCGCCTGCGCAATCTCGCTGTCTTGCAGCGCCGCGCTCATCGTCGCCGAGCACAGAAGAAAGCGGTCGCCCGGCAGCAGATCACCGCCGGCCTGATCGGGCGCGAATTGCTTGCTGATCCCAAGCGCGCGGGTCAGGAGTGAGGGCATCCGCCGCTCGGTATGCTCGCGCGTGAGCTGGGTCAGCGTCCCCTCGCGCAGGAGGTAAGCGCGAGTATTCCCCGCCCATAGCAGCGCAAAGAGATGTCCCTGAAGCAGCAATGTCGCGAAGGATACGGCGCAGCCGCGATCGGGCACGGCGCGCGCCAGCAGGAGGCTGTTCGCCGTGCCGATGCGCCCCTTCGCGCCTTGGACAAGATCGCTCATCGACATCGGCTCGTCGATCCGCGCCAGCGTATCGGCCGCGATCTGAACCGAAGAGAGCAGGTTATGGCTCTGCCCGATCCCGTTCAGCAGCGTGATCGCCTGACAATCGGGGCTGACGATGATCTGGTCGGGCGGGATCAGCTGGCGCGCCGTCTTGTGGATCGCGCGGCCGATGCTCAGCCGCAGCGGCTTGCGCACCGGTTGCGCGGGCGGCTGATCCGATACCGGATCGCGGCGCGGAAGGAACAGCGCGCCGAACGCATCGGGTTGCGGCATCTGGTCCAGCGTGACCTGCCCGCCGCCCTCGGCGGTCCACCAGATCGAGCCCGGCGCGGCTTGCGGGTCGTGGCGCGGCAGCAGCGAGGCGGGCAGGCTCAGCCCCGCGATCTGCTCGTCGAACCAGCCAAGCGAGAAATGCGGGTCCAGCGTCGACAGCGCCGTCTCTTCCGCAGCGTCAAACCATGTCGTCATGCGCGCAAGATCGGCAGCGCTCGCCCGCAGCCCCGGGATGGGCGCCGCGATCACCAGCGGGAAATAGCGCCCCGCCCGGTCGACGCTTGGCATCATTACCCCGACAAGCGCGTCAGGCCCAAAGAGCCCCGGCGTGATCGCCATGCGCCAGACCGGAGCGACCAGAAAAGCCGGCAGCCATTCGCGCCCCATCTGGCGCTGACTGCTCTGGACCGACTGGCGCAGCCACGCGTCCAGCCGGTCGTTCAGCGACAACGGCAGGCCGCGAAAGACGAAATCGCCCTGCGTCGGCACCTTGCCGAAATAGCCCGCAGGCAGCGGCGAGGGGGCCCGAGCGCCCATCAAAGCCGCTCCGGGCAGCGGAACTGCTGCAATGCCTCAAGCGCGAACGGGTTATTGACCGACCCGGCCGTGACACGCAGCAGCGCGCTGCGATTGCCCAGATCGAACAGCGCGTCCAGCTCGTTGTCGGAAACGGGCGTCAGCGCGGCGCGGTCGATCAAACGGAAGGGCGCCCACGGGCCGGTCGTCTGAATCCCCTCGGCCCGAGAGCCGGGGAGCAGGGTGAGATGCGCGATCTCGCGTTCCGCAGCCGGCCAGTTGAAGCTGCGCTCGCGGCTGCGGGACTGCCCGTAATACGAGCTGGTGCCCGAAATCTCGATCAGCGCGACATCGGCGTTGTCCAGCGCGCGCAGATCGAAGGCGTAGCCGACCTGCGGGCTGGTGGCGCCGGGCGGGAAGAAGGCGGTGCGGATCGCGCTCGCGCGCTGGAATTCGGCCAGCGCGGGGCTGCTCTCGCCTGTGGTTCCCAGCCCGCCGCTCCACCGCCACGGATTGGCGGATGTATCGACAAGCCCGGCGAGGTTGTCGTCAAAGAACTGCTGAAACACGCCGCCCGGACCGAACAGGCGGGTGAAATCGGCGATCGTGACATCTTGCGAGGCATCCCGCGCGAAGGGGTAGCGCGCCTCGGTCGCACGGCGGCACTCGACAAGGCCCTCGGCCTGCCAAAGCTGGTTCAGCCCGGCACGCGCGCTGGAAACCGAGGCTTCGCTGACCCGCGCGGCGAGGCCGACGACCCATTGATCGGCGGGCGAGGGAAGGCGCTGACCTTCGACCACCAGATCCTGAACCGCCTCCATCAACGTGCCGCCAGCGGCGAAAATCTCGGCGGTGCGGGTGTCGGTCGCGCTTGCGCGGCTCAGTTGCTGGTGGATGTTGTCCAGAACGGGCGTCATCTGGGCAAATGGCGTCTCGCCGCCTTCGCCCTGACCCTCGAGACTGCGGCGCAGCGCGGCATAGGGGTCGGGCGCCGCGAGCGGATCGAAGGCGAGGCCCGCAGCCGAAGGCGCGGTGCCGTCCGGCGGCGCGTTCAGCGCTGTCTGGGCCGCCACCTCGCGCGCGAGCCGTTCGATCGGGCGCGTCTCGGACGACGCTGCCGCGATCAGATCGGCGGCAGAGCGCAGATCGGCGGCGTCGCGGATCACAAGATCGGCCAGCAGATCGCTCCAGCGCCTCGCCAGATCGTCCCAGTAAAGGGCGACCGCATCGGCGGCGATCTCGCTTGTGTTCTGGCCCGTGGCGGCCGCTTGATGGCCCAGAACCCAGCCCTCACTGGCCGCTGTCTCGGCCAGCGGGCCGATCTGCGGCAGGACGACGCCGTGATAGCCCTCGCGCGTGAAAAGCCGCGGCAAGCCCTGATCCAAGGGCGCGCCCGACGCGCGCGCAAAGAGCCGCGCGCCCGAGGGCCCCAGCGCCGCCGCCGGGGTCCATTCGCCAAGCTCTCGGGCAGCGCGCCGGCTTTGCAGCAGATCATAGGCCCGCTGCGCCGGGTTGTGCGCGCCCAGCCGCGCGCGGGTTTCGCTGACAAGGCGATCATCGACCGCCATGACGGGCAGATCGCCATGTTCCAGCATCGCACCCATATGACGCGCCAATTGCTGCCGCGTCGCCTCGCGCCCCGCGCCGGGATAGAGCGCCGCGAAAATATCCTCGGACTGCATCAGCAACCCGTCCGGGTCGATCGGCCCAAGCCCCGCGAGCGACAGATAATGCTTCAGCGTCTCGAACGCCTCGCCATCCGGCAGATCGGGCTGCGCGAGCCGGTTTTGCAGCGCGACCATATAGCGCGGCAAGAGATACGCGCCGAGCGCGCGGTCATACTGCTCGCGGAACGATGCGACGACGCGGTCCTCGCGGTCTAGACCCGGCACGATGCGGCGCAGCGGCACAGGCGCCGCTTCATCCTGGCGCGTGAAGGCGGCCGGCACCTCGGTCAGCGCATCAAGCGCGGGCAGCACGCGCAGGAAATCGGTATCGGCCACCTCGCGCACCGGGATCGTCGCGGCAAGCTCGCGATAGCGTGTCAGATCCAGCTCGATCTGGCTGATCGCGCGTTGGTTGACGACATAGCTCGACAGCCACGAGCCGCCCAGCAGCAGCACAAGCGCGGCAAGCGCCCCCCAGCCCAGCCCTTGCGCGATGCGCCTGCGCCGCGTGCTGCGCCGGTCATCGGCAACCAGCCCCGCTTCGCCCAGAATGACGTCGCGAAACAGCCGCTCGACGAAATAGCTGCGGTTCATGGACCGCGCGCCACCCAGCTCGCGCCGGAACTCGGCCTCTTGCGTTGCCGAGGCGAAGTAGATGCCGCGCAGCAATGGCGGCTCGATCTGGCCGGTCGCCGAGGACAGCTCTTCGACGATCTCGCGCAGACTGTCATGGAGCGCCGCGACCTGCGCGGGAAAGCGAAACACGCGCCCGCGCCGGTCGAGATCGTTTTCCTGCTGCAAACGGTCGAGAAGCTGCTCGTTCAGCCGCTCGGTCAGGGCGCGGTATTCGCGCGAGAACACCGCCGGCAAGTCGCTGCCCGCCCGCGTTTCCGCGTAAGGAAATGTCATCCCCCAGACCTGCCCGCGCGCCTCATGGCCGAGGCGCTCGAAAAACGGGCGGAAGCCGGGCAGGCGGTCGGCCTTTGTCAGCACGATATAAACCGGGATACGAATGTCGAGCGTGGCCGCCATTTCTGCCAGACGCTGGCGGATCGCGCGCACCTCACGCAGCCTTGCCTCGGGCGGCTGATCGACAAGATCGGTCAGTGACAGGGTCAGAATAACGCCATTGACCGGCTGCATCCGCCGCCGCCTGCGGAGCATCTTGAGAAAGCCCGCGAACCCCGCCTTGTCGCGATCATGGCCGCTATCTTGCGTCGTATAGCGCCCTGCGGTGTCGATCAGGATGGCGCGGTCGGTGAACCACCAGTTCATGTTCCGCGTGCCGCCGACCCCCTGTACCGGCTCTCCGCCCAGCGCGTCGCCGAGCGGGAATTTCAGGCCCGAATTCGTCAGCAGCGTCGTTTTGCCGGCACCGGGCGCGCCGATCATCAGATACCACGGGAATTCATAGACATAGCCAAAGCGCCGCCGCGCGACCTTGCGCATCATCGCCATCGCATCGCGCAGGCGCGTGCGCAGCTCACCCACTTCGGCGCGGGCTTCGGCCTCGGCGCGCGCCTCGGGGCTGCTGGCGATGTCGTCGATCAGTCTCGCATCGGCGCGCCGGCTGCGCAGCCACGAGATCAGCGCCCAGATCAGCCACAGCGCGATCAGGACCGCAATCGCGATCAGCCGGTTGCGCGCGGGAACGAGCGGCGCGAAATCGCCCCAGACTGCGCGCGGCCCGAAGATCCAGATCAGCGCCGCCAGCGCCGCGACCCAGACCAGCGCCGCAAAACGGTGCCCGACAATGCTGATATAGCTGTCCAGATGTGAGCGGAATTGCGACCAGAGACCGGGCAAGTTCATCATTGTTCGGCCTCCGGCATAAGATCATTCTGCTCCAGCAGATCAGGCGAGACGCGCGCACCCGCCTCGGAGACGAGTATCTCGGTCCGCCGGTTCTCCTCGCGCCCCTCGGGGCTGGCATTGTCGGCAATCGGGCGCGTTTCGGCCTCGCCGCGCACGGTGATCCGGGCGGGCGGGACGTAATCCAGCAGCAGATCGCGCACCGCCGCGGCCCGCGCGGTCGAGAGGTGAAAGTTCGACGGATAGGTTGCTGTGCGGATCGGGATATTGTCGGTATGGCCCAGAATGGTCACGTCGAAATCCTCGGCCGCAAGCGCCAGCCCGACGCGGCGGAACGTGTCGATGAATTGCGGCTGGATCTCGGCCCCGCCCGGCTCGAACGCGCCGGCATTGGCCACCCGCACCAGCACCGCATCCCCGTCGCGGTAAAGCCGGACCAGCCCTTCATCGACCTCGGGTTGCAGGAACGAAATCAGCGTGTCGATCGCCGAGATTTCCGGGGTCTCCGGCTGCGGCTCTGGCTCGGGTTCCGGCTCGGGCGGAGGGGGAGGCGGCGGCTCAGGGATATGAAGCGAGGGCGTCTCGCCCGGCGGCAGGCTCGCCATCGTCGCGAGCGTGCTGCCGGAATCGCGCCCGAGCATCGTGTTCAGGCTCAGAAACAGCAGGCAAAGCGCCAGCACCGCAAGCCCGGCCATCAGCCAGAACAGCCGCCCCTGCCGCAGCGGGCGGTGCTGCATATCCTCGCCCTGCCAGCGCGGCGACAGATCGGTTTCGGGCAGGCCGTATTGCTGGCGCAGAAGCTGATAAAGATTGTCGCGGATCTGCGCCAGTTCCAGCGCGCCGCGCGCCGAGACGCGCGTGCGCCCCTCAAAGCCAAGCGAGAGGCAGAGATAAATCAGCAGCAGAATATCGCGATTGCTGCCGGGGCGCGCTTCGAAATGGCGCAGCAGCTCGAACACCTTGTCGCCGCCGGTCACGTCGTGATGGAAGGTCGAGACAAGCCCGCGCTGCGACCAGCCCTGACCCCAGGGCATGTTGCGGATCACATCGTCCAGCGTCGCGCAGATGACGTAATGCGCCGCGCGCGCCTGCTCGGGCAGAATGCCGGCGCGGCCCAGACTGCGCTCGTATTCGCGGACGGCGGCGATCGTGTCGGCGCGCAGCGCGTCGAGATCGGGGGGCGTTTTGCGCTGCCGCAGCGACTGCGCGAGGTTCAAGAGCCCCGCCGCGTCACCAATCATGACCGGAAAATCGCGCCCCTCGAGGCGGAAGCCGCGCATGATCGCCTCGGCCGAGAACTCATCCTCGGCACGCGGCGCAGGGGCAAGCGGCGCGGAAGCCGGCTCGGGCTGGCGCCGTCCCGGCGTCGGCAGGATAATGCGCGGCCCTTCGCCCGCCTCGTCCGCGCCGCTCATGAGCGGATCCCCCACAGCTCGAGCTCAAGCCCCGGAAAATCGGTCGAAAGATGCAATGCGATGGTCCCGGATGCGAGGATGTCGCGCCAGATCTCGCCGCTATCGTCCAACTCGAAATAGACGGTCCCGGACCGGAACGGCAATTGGCGCGGGGCGACGGGCATGGGCCGGACCCCAAGCCCCGGCAGGGCGACATTGACCAACTCGGCGATGCGTTCGACCGAGCCGATCTTGATCTGGTTCGGCAGTTGGCGGCGAAGCTGCTCATGCGGCATCTCGGCGCGCACGGCCAGCACCAGACCCGCCCCCGCGCGCAGCTCGGCATCGGCCAGCAGGGCGACGCGGACGCCGTGCCGACGCTCTTCCAGCGGGATCGCGATGGCCGACTGATCCAGCACCGAAGAAAGCGAGCGGCGCAATTCGTCCAGCAGCGGCCCAAAACAGGCGGCCGGGTTCATGTGATCGTAAGCCGGCAATTCGGTGGGCAGGCGGGTTGAGGCGGTGAAGGTCGCGAACTCGCCCGCAAGCGCGGCCAGATCACGCCAAAGTCGTTCAGGGTGCATCTGCCCGGCCTGCGCTGCCAGATGCGCCAGGGTCGGCGTCGCGCGATTGAGCAGTTGGAGCATGAAATAATCCCCGATCTCGGCCGAGCCGCGCACCGAGGGATCGCCCGCCCGTCTTGCGATCGCGGCGGCGCGGTGGCGGACCAGCCCGAGAATTTCGGTCGCAAAACCCAAAAGGCGCGGCGACAGCGCGAGGTTGAGCGCGGGCGGGATCATCTCGTCGTCAAGCTGCACCGAGAGATCCGCGCGCACCTCGGCGATGCGCGCGACGGGCAGGTATTCAAACCCCGCCAGCTCATCACGCTCGAGCTTGAGGACCGGGGCGAGCCGCCCGACCGTGACCGGCGCCGTCAACGCGCTGCCGGCATTGGCGTCCGCCGCGTCATAATCGACCGGCGCAAGGCGCGCGGTCAGCGCGCCCGCGCCGTCCGCGCCGGCGAACTCGGCCCGGTCGGGCCTGCTTGCCGGCAGGCACAGATAGACGAGCTGATCCGTCAGCCCCTCCGGCAGATGCAGCGGCGGCGGCAGATCGGCCTGTTCGGGCGCGCTGATTGCGGTGCCGTCCGGCAAGATCGCGGTAAACGAGCTGACCGCGAGCCGACCGATCCCCAGCGCGGCGCGGTCCAGCTCGAGCTGCGCGAACCCCCACGGAAAGGGCGTCAGCGGGCGCGTCAGATCGCGCACCAGCCGTTCGGCCCAGCGGTCGGCCTGCTGGAAATGCTGCACCCGCAGGAACATCCCTTCGGTCCAGACGACGCGGTTTTGGGTCTTCATGTCTTGTCCTTTGTCTGGTCGGGCTGTGGCTGTGGCTGGCCCAGCGCCAAACGCAATTGTCGCGTCAGTGCCGCCTGTGAAAGAGGCCCCGGCTGGCCTTGCGGCGCGATGCGGGCCTGATATTCGGCCCAGCACGAAACGGCGGGCGCGACGCGAGCGATCAGCCCGCCGGAAGGATTGGCGGCGCTTGCCGTGGCGATGGCTTCGGGGTCGAGCCGCGTCGCCGCATCCTCCAGCGCCGCGCGGCAGGCGGCTCCGATCGCCGCTTGGCCGGCGATGATCCGCTCGGCTTGCCGCGTGATCGCTTGCGGGCTGGCTTCCGGGGACACAGGCGGCCGAGGCGGCAGCGGCGCGCCGAGATCGGCAAGCTGGCGGCTCAGCTCATCCTCGATCCGCGCCAAAGCGGCCAGCGCCTGCCCGAGCGCGGCCTCGGCACGCGCCGAGGGTTGGTCGTCATCGCCCTCCGCTGCCCGAGCCGCCGCCAGCGTCGCGCCAGCGCCGGCCGGGTTCACGTTCGTTCGCGCGAGGCCGGCTGCGGATTGGTGGCTGCGATCGGACAGCATGCCGCCCTGATCCCACTCCGCCGCCCAGTTGTCCGGCAGGATCGCGGCGCCGCGCTCGCTTGTCGGCAGCGGGACGGTATTCTGCTCGAACGCGCGCGGCTCTTGCCAATAGCGTTCGGCCGCCGGGCGGTGCGAGGCGGGCGCATCGAGCGGGCTGCCCGTCTCGGCCTCCCCCGGCAGCGGACCCGCCGCCGCCTCGCCGCCCGGAGCGACGTCCGACAATATCGCGCTGATCGACAAGGGCGCCGCGTCATGAGACAAGCTTGCGCCCGCCGTCTCGATCCGCAGCTCGACCGGCTGCCCCGCGACCAGCAACAACGCCCCATGTCCCAGCGGCGCGGGCTGCCCTGCGACGGGCTGGCCGTCCATGACCACGCTGCCCGCGCCGGTGACGCTGACCCCGCCGCCCGGGACAAGCTGCAAGATCGCCGTGCCGCCCTCGCTGCCGCCTGCGGCGCGGATCTGCCAGAGCGCGTCCGGCGCCGTGCCGATCGAGAACGGCTCGGCGAGATCGGTGACGCGGGCCGCGCCGTCCTGCGGGCCGCCCCGCAACCTAAGCTGCACGCGCATCACCGCCTCCGCCTGCCGCGTGGATGATCGCATCGAAGCTGTCCGTCGCCGCCGGCGCCACGCGCGCCCAAGCGTTCCAGCCAAGCTGCGGCGGCACGGCGCCGCCGAGTTGCGTTTGGGGAACATCGCGCCGGTCAAGCACGATCTGGATGTCAAAGCCCATCCCCATCGGCAGATAATGCTGCGCCAGCCGAATGAGGCGCTGTGTCCGGCGCTGGCCTGGCCCGAGCGACAGAAAATCGCCGTAGCGCACCGGCCCGACCACCAGACGGCACTGGCCCGCGCGGTCGGGAAGCTGCGCGCCTGCGGTGCTGTTGACGCCAAGCTGCAAGCCCGCGCCCATCGCTGCGCGCTCGGTCTGCGGGATGTCGCGCCAGACCAGCCGGAACTGCTCGACCCGCACCGGAAGCCCCAGCTCGGCCTGCGCGATCAGCCGCAGCCCCTCGGCGTTGCGGGTGCGCTGCGCGAGCAGGCCGGCAAAGCGCAGCGTCTGATCGCCGGGCAGGGGCGCAGTGCTTGCCGCCGCGCCGCCGAGCCCCAACATCGCGCGCAGCGCATCGAGGATCGGGTTTCGCGCGGCGCCATGCCCCTTGTCCGCCCTCGCCCCCGTCCAGCGCAGCAGCGCGGCAAGGTCATATTTCTCGGCCGCGCCGACGAACAGCCAGGTCAGCCGGTCGGTGAATAGATCGAGAAACGCCGCCATCCCGCCCGCGCGGCGGCGGCGCTGGCTGGCGGCGATCTCGACATAGCCCGGCGGCAGCGGCGAAAGCGGGCCGAGATAGCTCAGCAAATGGCTCTCGACATGAACCGCATCCTCGGCCGCATAGACCCGCGCGATCGGCGCAGGCGCCAGCGCGGTTTGCGGCTGCCCGCTGATGCGCAGCGCAACTCCGCGCGCTGCCGCCTCGGCGCGCGCGATGCGAAGCGCGGTCGGCGGATCAAAGCGCCCTGGCGCAGCGCAGAGCTGATCGAACAAGGAAGGCTCGGCGCGCGTCATATCAGCGCCTCGGCGCCGGCGCGCGGGGCGAAGCGCGCCAGATCATCGCTCCGCCCGCCGAGCCGCAGCTTGAGCCGGGTGAAGCTGTTGATCGTGGTGTAACAGCCAAGAAACCGGTCGAGCGCGCTGCCGAAAAACACCGCGCTCGCGGGGTCGATCCGGCCCTCGTCGAAGGTCAGGGTGATGTCGGTGCCCGGCAGCATGACCTGTCCCAGCCGCGTGAGGCCGGGCCGCGTTTCGACCTTCGCGATGGCGTCGATGAGCCGCGCCGTCTCGCGATTGTCGGCGGGCGCATAGAGCCGCAGGATATTGCGCAGCACCGGCGCCCCGTCGCCCGAAAGCGATTGATGGTTCAGCGACAGATGCGACAGCAGCGCCCATGCGCGGTCCGCGTGCATCGAAGGGGCACGCGGCGCGGTCGGCGGTGTCAGGCACGAGACCGCGCTGACATGATCGGCATAAAGCTGCATCGACAAGGCCGGCTGGCCGCCCCCGAAAGGCAGCTTGCGCGGCAGATCGGCGTTCGTTGCAAGCACCTCGACGCTGGCCGTTCGCGCGCCGGGGGCCAGCGCCCGCTCGGTCTTGTCCACGAAGGAAAGCGTCGTTGCCCACGGATCGCCCGTGCCGGCCGCGTCATCTTCCGGGCGGCGGATTTGCCAGAACACGCCCTCGCCATGCCGCTCGGTCAGGCGGTGAAAATAGGGCAGCGCCGGCTCGGCCGCCCCGTCAGGCGAGGCGAGCGTGACATGGCGCACCGAGTGGACCGCTCGGGTCTTCGGGCGCCTTGCATCGGCCAGAAGCGGGAAGCTGGTGCGCGTGCCGTCCAGCGTGATCGGCTCGGCCTGCGCGGGGAAGAGATTGACGGCCGGGCTGGCGAACAGCGTGAAAGCCGAAGCGTCGATCTGCCGCTCGAGCGCGCCGGGGGGCTGGTCGAAATAAAGATAGATGTCCTGCCGATCGGAGCCGGTCAGCGGCCCGGTCTCGAGATCGAAGAACAGGAATTTCTCCGGCAGCGCGAAAAACTCGGTCAGCGTGCGATAGCCGCGAAAACTGGCCTCGGGGTAGGGCAGCAAGCCCTGATCGTCGCCGTGGCCCGAAGGCGCAAGCGCCCCCGCCGGCAAATGGCGCGGGCTGTCATCATTGCTGTGCAGCGCGAGCGCGGCGCCGATGCAGGACTGGCTGAGCAGCTGGAACAGCGCCATCGCCTGCGGCCTCGGCCCGGCGAGCCAAAGCCGAAGCCGCTTGACGCCCAGCGCGTTCAGCCGCGCCCGACCGCTCGGCGCAAGGGTCAGCCGCAATGCGCCCGCCGGGTTGAGGCCGGGATAGGGCGGCGCCTCGAACGGGCGGTTCATCATCCGCGCATCGGCGATCCGCAGCGGCGCCAGCTCGACCGCCTGGGTCAGCGCGAAACGAACCCGGTCGCCCTCGACCGGCTCGGACAGGATCTCGGTCCCGCGCGGCAGGGTCTGCACGGCATCAAGGCCGGGGGCGGGGGTCAGCGCGATCATCGTCATCGACGGCAAGGGCGCGAGATAATGCGGATAAAGCGTTTCCAGCAGCCCGCCGGTCAGCTCGGGCAGGCCGTCATCCAGCTTTTGGCGGATGCGCGCGGCGGACCACGCAAAGCTCTGCACCAACCGCTCGACATGGGGATCGTCCGAGACCTCGCGCGAGAGGCGCAGGCGGCCGGCGATCTTGGGAAACGCCTCGGCAAAGCGCTGGGCGCGGCCGCGCAGCGCGTCGAGCTCGTCATTGTAGAATTCGAGGAAGCGGTTAGCCATGCCGCCCCTCGGACACTGAGAACCGCCCGCCGACCGGATCGACGCGGCTGTCGAAGATCAGCGGCGGCAGGCCGGGCCGGGCGCGATACTCGGCCTTGATCCGCAGATGGAGGCTGCGCTGCGCAGGGTTCGGGTCATCGTGGAGCGTGACAGTCAGATTCTCCAGCCGAGGCTCGAACAGCGCGATGCGGCGGTGCAGCTCGGCCGCGAAATCGCGGCGCTGGACCTCGGTGACGAGCGAAGCCGAGAAGAAATCCCCGACCCCGAGGGACAGGATGCTGGCATCAAGCTGCGCCATCCCCGGCGGCAGCATCTGCGGGCGGCAGCGCGTGTTGAGCAGCATCTCGAGATCGCGGCGCAGCGCCTCGCGCAGCGCCGTGGGCCGCGCGGCATCGGGCGGCGTGGGATCGCGGTCCAGATCGGGATCGAGATCGACCAGACGGTCGAGAAGCGCGGGTTGCAAAAGCTCGGGCTCAGCCATCTTTGCCCTCGAAGCTGATCGTTTCGGCGGAAAGAAAACCCTCCATCTCGTCGCCGGCCAGATAGGCGCGCTGGCCGTGACCGATCGTCAGCCCGCAGCTTTCGGTGAACTCGGTCCTGCGCCCCAATTGCAGCGCGGGGCTTTCCGGCGCGGGGTAGATCGCGGGCAGCATCAGGTCGGCCTCGGCGCCGTCCGAAAGCGTGACACGCGCCGCGCGCAGCGCCAGATCCAGCGGGCCGGCCACGGGGCGAAACGCGATCCGGGCGATCTTCGCGGTGTCGATCCAAAGATAATGACCGCCGGGCGAGATCGCCTCGATCGCGTGTGGCAGGCGGTCGTCCAGATCGCGCAGATCATCCGCCGCGCACTCGTTCCACTGGCCGCCTCGCGCCCCGCGCACGTCCTCGAGCCGCGCGAGCGTGTCGCGCGCACCCGCGCCGTCGCCTTCCCGCAGCGCGATATTCAGCGCCACGGCCTCCCGGTCCGCCTCGGTCGCGCCGCCGGGAAAGCCCGGCACCGCGCCCGATTTCCACCACTCATCGCGCGCATGAAGCCCGCGCAGATGTTGCCGGAACAGCCCCAATGCGAGGGCCTCGTCAGGCGCAAACTTCGCCGCCATGCTGGCCTGCGTCTCGGCCCGCGCCAGATCGCCCTGTAGCACCGAAAGCGCCGCAAGCAGCGTGCGCGCGCCGCTATCCTGCGGGCGCGCCTTGACGGCGCTCGCCGCCGCCCGCGCGGCATCTGCCAGATTGTCCTCTTTCAGCAGCTTGGCGATCTCGCTTGTCATGCGCGGCCCCCGCCACTGGCAAATTGATGCACGCTGCCGGTCTCGGCGATCAGGTGAAAACTGGTCGAGATGTCATCAAGCTGGAAATGCGGCTGGAGATGGATCGTCGCGCGGTAGCTGCCGGGCTTGCCCGCGATCTCGGAGATGCGCACGCCGGCATCGCGCAGCGGATACTGCGCCTTCAGCGACAGCGAGGCGTCGTCATTGCCAAGACAGTAGCCGCGCAGCCAATCGAGCAGCCGCGCCTCAATCAGCGCAGGGTCGCTGACCGAGCCGATCTCATCGCGCATGATGACCTTCAGGTAATGCGCAAAGCGCGAGGTACAGAGCACATATTGCAGCATCGCCGCCAGCCGCGCGTTCTGACTGGCCACCGGGTTGTCGTAGCTTTGCGGCAGATGGAGCGACGGGTTGGTGAAAAACACCGGCGCATCGCCGTGGTAAAGCGCCGAAAGTGGGATCACGCCGGCGCTGCTCATCGCCTGTTCCTGCGCGGGGGTGGGGCGGAATTCCAGCGGCGGCTGGGCCGCGAGGGCATGGCGGTCGGTGCGGTAGTCAAGCGGCGCAAAGCCCGGAACCTGCCCGCCGCTTGTCGCGTCACCCGGCGCCGCCCCGCGAATGGCCGCGAACCATCCGCTTTCCACGAACGCCTGCACCACGACCGCCGCGAAGGCGAAGGCTCCGCCGATGATCGGAACGCCGCCGCCTGTCTCGTCGAACGCGAAACCGTCGAGCCGGGCCGGATCAAAGCGCCGGTAGGACGGGCGGATCATCAGCCCCGGCGCGATGAGCCCGACAAAGCGCGCATCTTCGGAGCGGCGCAGGCTGTTCCAGCGCATCATGGCCGGATCATCGCTTCGTGGAGCGGTCAGATCCGTGTCGGCGGCGATCTCGCCGTGATCTGCGAACCCGAACATCTGCGGCGCGGCGTTCATCACGACCGGGCAGAACGAGGCTGCCGCGACGGCGGCAAGGCGGCGCATGATCTCGACCTGATCGCCGCTGCCCGCGACCGGCGCGGGCGCGATCTGATAATCGCCCAGCAGCAGTCCGAAAGGCAGCCCGCCCGGCATCCCGAATTCGCCGTCATAGACAAGCCGGAACAGATGGCTCTGGTCGAAATCGGTGCTCCGTTCCAGATTGCGGCCCAGCGTCGGCCAATCGACGTCGAGCACGCGGATCAGAACGCCCCGTCCCCTGCCGGCCTGAGCAACAAGCATCGACAGCCCGCGCCAACGCGCCTCCATCGCGCGGAAGGCGGGCGCGCGCAAAATCGCGCCAAGCTGCTTTGTGACGCGCAGGTCGATGGCGGCGATCAGCCGGTCGATCCGCGCGGCAAGGGCGCGCCATGCCGCGCGGGACGGATCTTCCGGCAACCCCGCCTCGACAAAGAGTGCCGAGGCGGCCATGTCAGCTTTTCTCGGGAATCCTTGCGACCATGCGCAAAGCGGTGGTCAGCTCTTCCATCTGAAGCCAGGGGCGCAGCCACGCCACGGCGTTATAGCTGCCGGGCTTGCCGGGGACTTCCTCGACCGTGACCTTGGCCTGCCGCAGCGGGTATTGCGCCCGCATTTCCGGCCCGGCGCTGTCATTGGCGTTCACATAATTGTTCAGCCAGCGGTTCAGCCACGCCTCGCAATCCTCGGCCTCCATGAACGAGCCGATCTTGTCGCGCCCGATCACCTTGAGGTAATGCGCAAACCGCGACGTAGCCATGATATAGGGCAGCCGCGACGAGATGGCGGCGTTGGCGGTCGCCTCGGGGCTGTCGTATTTCTCGGGCAGATGCGTCGTCTGAGCGCCGAAGAAAACCGCGTAATCGCTGTTCTTGTAGTGGCAGAGCGGCAGGAAGCCCATCGCGCCAAGCTCGCTGTCGCGGCGGTCGGTGATGCCGATCTCGGTCGGGCATTTGATGTCCGTATCGCCCTGATCGGTCGAGAAAAGATGCATCGGAAGACCGTCGACGCGCCCGCCATTCTCGGCCCCGCGGATCGCCGTGCACCAGCCCGAATCGCTGAACGCGCGGGTGAGGTTGGTGCCCATCACATAGGCCGCGTTCATCCAGCAGTAATTATTGTGCGGGATGCGGTCGCCCTCGAAGGCGGCGGCCTCGTTGTAGTTGAACTCGTCGACGTTCTGACCCTCGGCGCCGTAGGGCATCCGGGCGAGCACGCGCGGCAGCGTCAGCGTCACAAACCGCGAATCGTCCGATTTGCGGAAGCTGCGCCATTTGGCGTATTCGCTGCTGTCGAAGATCTTTGCGAGATCGCGCGGGCGCGACAGCTCGCTGTAATCGTCAAAGCCGAACATCTCCGGCCCGGCCGCCGAGATGAACGGCGCGAACGCGGCCGCAGCGACCTGGCTGATGGATTGGAGCGTTTCGAGATCGTCGAAATTATTGCCGAACTCGTAATCGCCGATCAGCGCGCCGATCGGCTCACCGCCCGGAGTGCCGAATTCATCCTCGTAAATCGCCTTGAAGAGCCGCGACTGATCGAACTCGACCGCCTTGGACAGATCGCGCGACAGATCGCGCTTGCTGGCGTTCAGCACCCGCACCTTGAGATTGGGGCCGGTATTGCTTTCCATGACCAGATGGCGCAGCCCGCGCCAGCTTCCCTCGAGCCGGGAAAACTCGGGCGCCTGCATGATCGCGGCCAGCTGGCGCGAGATCTTCGCGTCAATCGCCTCGATCGCGGCGTTGAGCGTGATGGTCAGGTTGCGGTTATAGCTGACCGTGCCGGACAGCGCGGCTTCGGTCAGGTTGCGCAGCAGCGCTTCGGTCTGGTCGGGCGTGGTCTGGCGGGTGGCACTGATGACCTGATCGAGCAGGCTCGTTTCCTGAACCGCGCTATCGGCGGCGCTTTGCTTTTTGGTCTCGGTCGCCATCACGCCTGACCCTCCTCGCGCGCGCCAAGCTCATCCATCAGGCGGCGCACGGCGTCATTGTCTTGCAAGATCTCCTCGAGCAGCAGCTCCAGATCCTCGGAGCGGTCGGCCTTCGCCAGCAGATCGCGCAGCTTGTTGCGGCTTTCCAGAAGCTTTTTCAGCGCGGGCACCTGATTGGCGACCTGCGCCGGCTCGAAATCTTCCATCTTCGAGAAGGCCAGATTGACGCGCATCATCTTGTCCTCGCCCTCGGCGAGCGTGTTCTCGACCTCATAGCGCAGGCCGGGCGTCATGCGGGCCATGACCGTGTCGAAATTTTCCTTGTCGATCTGCACGAAGCTGCGCTCGCCGAAGGGTTTGAGATCCTCGGTCGGGTTGCCCGAGAAATCGCCCAGAACGCCGACCACGAAGGGCAGTTCCTTTTCCAGCAGCGCGCCCTCGGTCTCGACCTCGTATTTGATATGGACGCGCGGTTTGCGGACCTTCTCCAGCTTCTTGTGAACACTTGCCATTGGCGGTCTCCTGATAACGTTGAAACATTTACCGTTACGCGATGAAGGTCTGTGCCATGCCCGAAGGGGGCGTCAACCTTCGATTATCCGGCGCGGGCGGTCACTCCCGCGGCTCCTCGGGCTTTGGGGGGTCGATTCCCGCCTTGGTCATGAACGCCTCGCGCGCGCCGTCGTCGGGCACAAGTTCACGCAATAAGCTCATAAAGTCCATCCTTCCGCGCCGCACGAGCGTCTCGAGCGCGAAGCCAAGCGGCGAGTGCGGCTCGGCCTGACGGAAATAGGCGGAAATCCGCAGAAGCTGGGCGAACGCCTCTTCGCGCGAGGTGATGGGGCCTTGCGGGGCGCGGCCCGCAGGGGATGCGGCGTCGGGCGCCGCGTCCGGGGCGGGGGGCGATTCGGGTAGCGGGGCGAGCCGGCGGATGCAGCGCTCGGTATCGGCGAGGACCTCGCGGAGCTGCCCCGAAGGCGGCGCGTCCGCGCCAAGCGCGTCGGTCAGTTGCGCGTCCAGCGCGTCCAGCGCCGCCTGCGCGCGCCGGACATCCGAGAACACTTTCTCCATCGCGCCGGGACCGGCCTGCGCCATTGCGGCCTGCACCGCGTCGGGCGCGCTGATTGCGGTCCACAGCGAATTTTCGCCCCAGACGCTGCCGGACACCAGCGGGACCAGCCGCAGAGGCTGGATCAGCGCGCCCTCGCGCCCGACCCCGTTCAGCCCTGCCAGCGCGGCAAAGCTGTCATCGCCCGGCTCTTCGGGGCGGGGGTGCAGATCGATTCCGAATCGCTCGATGATCGCGCCCGTTAGCTGTAGCGAATCGGCGAGGCCGGCATGGCCGCGCAGCCGCGTCTCGGCTTCGGTGAGCC
>JAUNRZ010000006.1:19731-36178 GCA_030539455.1 Paracoccus sp. (in: a-proteobacteria)
AGCGAATCGGCGAGGCCGGCATGGCCGCGCAGCCGCGTCTCGGCTTCGGTGAGCCATGCGAGAACCTCGATATCCTTCGCCTCGTCGCGCAATATCTGGCGGGCGAGATCCGACACCTCCGCCCATGCCCGGCTGACCGGCTGGGGCGCGGGGGCATTGCCCGCGGCCTCCACCGCGCGCTCGTCCCGGCGGGCGCTGCTGCGCGCGTCGCGAAGCCGGCGATAAAGCTGCGCCGCGCCCGCCTCGCTGCGCGGATCAATGCCGATCGGCGGATTGTTGCCGGTCTCTGCCAGCAGCGCCTCGACCATTTCAACCGGCTCGGTCGGCGTCATTCTTTCCATATTAATCAACAGCTTTCGTTCCGGTTCTCAGAAACGCGTCCGGGCCTGTCGCGCCCCGCTGCGCCGATTTGCCCGGCGAAAGGAGGATTGCCGGAGGTTGTCTTTCGTCAAAAGTTTATAAACTTATTGGACATATTGGAAGCCGTCGCCCGGTGGCTGGTTCGGTCCGGGCGTTTTTATTGGTGCGTGTGGGTGATTATTGATTTGCATCAATTGCTTGGCCGGCTCGAGGCCGACCTTTCCGCCGCGCTCGAGCGCGCTGCGGCGCTGGCGGTTCGCAGCAATCACCCCCATGTCGAGATCGCGCATCTGCTGAACGTGCTGGCCCGCGAGCCGGGTACTGCGGCGCTGCTGGAAGAATGCGGCGCGGCCCCCGGCGAGGTGATCGCGCAGACCGATTTGGCGCTGGCGCAGCTTTCGCGCGGGGCGACCGGCGCGCCCGCGCTGGCCGGAACGCTCGTGACGCTGGCGCGCGAGGCGTGGGCGGCGGCATCGCTTCGGTTTGCCCATGATCGGGTGACGCTGCCGGTCCTGCTGCTGACCATGTGCAGCGAGACCGATCTGCGCGCCGCGCTGCGAATCGCCGCGCCCGCGCTGCTGCGGATGAACGTCTCGCGAATCGAAGAGATCGCCGCCTCCGCGCGTCCCGCCGCCGAAGGCGCGCCCCCGCCCGCCTCGGGCGAGGATTTTCTGGCGCAGTATGCCACCGATCTGACGGCAGATGCGAAAGCGGGCCGGCTTGACACGGTTGTCGGCCGCGACGCCGAGCTGCGGCAGATGGTCGATATCCTGATGCGCCGGCGCCAGAACAACCCGATCCTCGTCGGCGAGGCGGGTGTCGGCAAGACCGCGATCGTCGAAGCCTTCGCGCTGATGATCGCCGAGGGGCGCACGCCCTCGCGGCTCAAAGATGTCTCGGTCCGCGTGCTCGATCTGAATCTGCTGCAAGCCGGCGCCGGCGTGAAGGGCGAGTTCGAGCGCCGGCTGAAAGGCGTTGTCGATCAGGTCAAGGCATCGCCGGTGCCGATCATCCTGTTCATCGACGAGGCCCATAGCATGATCGGCGCGGGCGGCAGCGCGGGTCAGGGCGATGCGGCCAATATCCTCAAACCGGCGCTTGCGCGCGGTGAGTTGCGGACCATCGCGGCGACGACATGGGCCGAATACAAGAAATATTTCGAGAAAGACCCGGCGCTGACGCGGCGCTTTCAGACGGTCAAGGTTGACGAGCCCGATATCGAGACGGCGGTGCGCATGATGCGGATGCTGGCGCCGCGCTTTGCCGCGCATCACGGCGTTCCGATCCGCGACGAGGCGCTGCGCGCCGCCGTCGAGCTCTCGGCGCGCTACATCCCTGAACGGCAACTGCCAGACAAGGCGGTGAGCCTCATTGACACCGCCGCCTCTGCCGTGGCGCTAAGCCGCGAGACCGCGCCCGAGGCGCTGGCCGCGCCGCTGCGCGAGGCGAGCTTTCTGCGCGCCGAGATCGAGGCGCTTGCGCTCGAGCCGGTGCGGGCGGGCCTGCCCGAGCGGCTGCGCACGCTGCGCGGCGCTTTGGCCAAGGCCGAGGCCGAGGCCGCGGCGGCCGAGCAGGATCTGGCCCGCCAGCGCGCGCTTGCCGACGCTGCCGACGCGATCGAGGCAAAGGGCGGCGAGGGCGCGATGAAGCGCCTTGCCGCCGCCGAAAAGAAGCTCGCCAGTGCGGCCGGCGAGGCGCCGCTGCTGCACCGCGTCGTCGATAGTGGCGCCGTCGCCGAAGTCGTCGCCCGCTGGACCGGCGTTCCGGCGGGGCGGCTGCTGCGCGATCAGATCACTTCGGTGTCGGGCCTGGCCGATCGGCTCAAATCCCGAGTCCTTGGCCAGGATGCCGCGCTGGACGGGCTCTCCGAGGCGATGCGTGTCGCGCGCGCGGGGCTTCACGACCCGCGCCGCCCGCAAGGCGTGTTCCTGATGGTCGGAACCTCGGGCGTCGGCAAGACCGAGACCGCGCTCGCCCTCGCAGATGAGCTGTTCGGCGGCCCATCTGGCCTCACGGTCATAAACATGTCCGAGTTCAAGGAAGAACATAAGGTCTCGCTGCTGATGGGCTCGCCGCCCGGTTATGTCGGCTATGGCGAGGGCGGCGTTCTGACCGAGGCGGTCCGCCGCCGCCCTTATGGCGTCCTGCTGCTGGACGAGATCGACAAGGCCCATCCGGGCGTGCAGGACATTTTCTATCAGGTGTTCGACAAGGGCACGCTGCGCGATGGCGAGGGCCGCGACGTCGATTTCCGCAATACGGTCATTCTGATGACGGCGAATACGGGCACCGACACGCTCGCCGCGCTGGCCGATGACCCCGAGACGATGCCTGAGGGCGCCGCGCTGACCGAGATGCTGAAGCCCGAGCTGCTGAGCGCGTTCAAGCCCGCGTTCCTTGGCCGCCTGTCGCTGCTGCCGTTCCTGCCGCTCTCGCGTGAGGTGCTGGGCGGGATCGTCGATCTGCAATTGCAGCGCATCGCCGACCGGCTCGATGCCAGCTACAGCGCCGCGATGTCCGTCAGCGACGCCGCCCGCGCGCGGCTGGTTGACGCCGCAGATGCCGGCGACACGGGCGCGCGCGCGATCGAAGCGATGCTTTCGCGCGATGTGCTGCCCGCTTTGGCGGATTTCTTTCTGGATTCGGTTCTTCGCGGCTCTGTCCCGCGCCGGATCGAACTCGACGTTGGCTCTGAGACCGGTTTCACCGTCACGGCGGTCGGTATCAGGCGGCGTTCTGCGGGGTGAGGAAGATGCCCCTTCTTTATGTGTCAGTAACTATCGGAGCAAAATATGCCTATTTATCTTCAGCTTGACGGAATTCCCGGCGATGCCACCCATGAAACCCACAAGAACTGGATGGATATCGAGACGCTGCATTGGCACGTCTCGCGCAACATGAACACCGCTGCCGGCTCGACCGCCAATCGTGAAGCATCCGAGCCGACCGTATCGGAAGTGGTCATCACCAAGGTCTCGGACAGCTCTTCGACCAAGCTGTTCGCCGAAGCCTGCACCGGGCGCACCGGCAAGAACACCGTGATCCACATGGTGACGACGGGCAATCCGGGCGACACCTATATTGAATACAAGCTCTTTAACACGCTGGTTTCGAACTATTCGGTCGATACCTCGGGTGACCGTCCGGTCGAGACGATCCATCTGAATTTCACCAAGATGGAAGTGAAATACATCCCGCATGACGATCAGCACCGGCCGAAATCGCCGATGATCGCGTCCTACGATCTGACGACGACCAAAGCCGGCTGATGCCGGTTTGGCGGGGGCGTGCGCGCCCCTGCCGCCCTGCGTTTTGGGGGAGACGTCATGCGCCTTTTCTCGACAATTCTTGCCGCGTCGCCGCTGGTTGGCGCGGGTGCCGCCGCGGCAGAGCCGCCCGCCTTCCCGGCGTCCGAGCTTCGCGCCGCGCTTGCCGGCGAGGCGTTCACCGCGCAGGGCATGGACTTCCCGCCCGATCCGTCGCGCGCCTATGCGTTCGGCTTCATTACGGCCACCGCCGCCGCCGAGGCGCGGGAGGGAAGGTGGTGCGACGGGCATATCCTGCCGCACGAGCTGCTCGAGGAAGTGTTCACCCATATCGAAGCGCTCGAGACGCCGGACGAAACGCCCGCCGATATCGCTGTGACGGACGCGCTTGGCCCGCTGAACCCATGCGCTGCGGATGAGGCCCCACAATGAGTTTCGATATCCCTTACGCGACGCTGAAAGCGAATTACGCCTCGTCCAATACGGCGCAGGGCAATTTCGTCTCGCAGCGCGATCTCTTCACCGAAATCGGCTGGGAAGAATTTCTCGGCAACCCGAATTATCGCAATACCTGTGCGATCCGCCTCAGCCTTGCGATCGTGAAATCGGGCCGCGAGGTGCGGCTGGGCTCGCACCGCATCCTCAAGGGTCCGCATCAGGGCAAGCGGGTCGAGGTCGGCATGAAGCGGCTTGCCGCGCTGCTTGCCACCCCGGCCTGGCTGGGCAAGCCCGAGACCCTGAGCGCCCGGACCCCGGTGAACGATCTTCGCGGGCGGCGCGGGATCATCGCGTTTCACGGCATTCCCGGCTTTTCCGGCGGCGGGCATATCGACCTGATCGACCCCGCCGAAGGATGCGCCAGCGATTGCTACTTCGGCGCCGGCGAGCTCTGGTTCTGGCCGCTCGCTGTGCGCGTGCGGGCGGTTGCGTGATGGCGGGCGCCGGGATGGAAGAGGGGATCGAGATCATCCTCACCCCGCTGCAACTGGCGGCGGTGCTTGAGGGCGAGACCGTGAATCAGGGCGGCTCGGTCGGTCAGCGGCTGATCGGCGGGTTGCGCGTGCTCGGCTGCGCGGTCGAGGTGACGGCGGGCGGCGCGCTGCTGCTGACCCCCGAGCCGACCATGCTGAGCAAGCTCGGCGGCGGCGCGCTTGTGGTGCACGGCGCCGATCAGTGCCAGACGGGCGCGCGCCAGATCTGGACCGGGCGCGACACGCGCAGCCTTTCCGATCTTGGGGCCTCGGCCGCCGCGCGGGGTCTCGGCGCGTCCGAGACCGGCGCGCGCTATGCGGGCATGGCCGCCGAGTTCGCGGTGCCGATCGGCACGGCGGTATTGGCCGGGGCGATGCGGGCGGGCACGATCCGTGCCGGTCGCATCTCGCTCGCCGCGCATGAGGCGCAGCCCGGCGCGCGGATCGGCGGGCACACCATTTCGCGCCATGTCGGCCAAAGCGAAGCTGCGATGCGCACGCGGCTTGCCGGAATGCGGCGCAAACCTACGGCCATTTCCAGCTTTCACACCCTCGCGCAGGCCGAACAAAGCGTCAGCACCGTGCTGAGGACACATCGCACCACGATCAGCACATGGGCGCGCAGCAACCCGAAGCGCACGCTTCCGCTTGTGCAGGATATGGGGCGCGAGGTCGGGCGCGGCGTTGTCGCTTCGACCGGCCAGCTTCAGAGCATGTCGCGCGTCCGGGTTGTTCTGAAATATGAAACCTATAACGGTCGGCCCTATTATGTGCTGACAGCCTTTCCGATCCCCTGAGGAAACATGACAGAAGATTCCTCTGCATACCCGGAACTCGCCGCTCTTGTTGACGCCTGTTTTCATCAGGACATGGATCTCTTTGGCGACACGAATGAAGACGTGTTCCGCTATTGGGTCCAAGGGGGCTCTGCGGCCGCGCGCGCGCAGATGGCCGCCGAGGTGGACCGGTTCATCGGGGCATACCCGGATGCGCCTTTGACGAGCTTCAACACGCTGTTTCAGCCGGAAATGCCACTGGCGGATGATGACGCCGGCCTGATCGAAACTTTGACCATGCTGCGCAAGATCGCGATTGGAACCTCCCCATGACGAGCCACCCGACCTACATTCAAGCCGAACGTATCCTGCGCCTCTCGACCCCCTTGGGCGCCGATGCGCTGCTGCCCGAACGGCTGGTTCTGCGAGAAGAAATCTCGGCTCTGGGCGAGGCGGTGCTTTGGGTGCGCGCCAAAGACCCCGATCTTCAGCCGGACAGCCTGCTGGGGAAACTGGTCGATATCGGCGTCGAGATCGCGTCCGGGCAATATCGCAACTGGAACCTTCTCGTCACCGACATGATCGCCGGGCCGCGCATGACGCGGGGCATGGCAAGCTGGCAGATCGTGATGCGCCCGCAGCTTTGGCTGCTGTCGCGGCGCTCGGATTGCCGGGTGTGGCAGGGGCAGACCGCGCTTGATGTGGCGCAGACCCTGCTGTCCGAGCACGGCCTGCCCGCCCCCGATACGTCCGGCGTGGTCGGAAGCCTGCCCGCGCAGCACTATTCGGTCCAGTGGAACGAGACGGATCTGGCCTATCTGACCCGCCGGCTCGAGGCGGACGGGCTGTTCTACTGGTTCGAGCACGAGGCTGGCCGCCATGTGCTCCGCCTTGCCAGCCATGCGTCGGGCTATGTGGCGGACGATCACGGCGATCTGCGCTTTGCCGCCGGATCGACCGACCGGAACCAGATCAGCCGGCTCGAGACGCGGTTCAGCTACACGCCGGGCGCCTATGCCGGGCGCGACTGGAATTTCGAAAGCCCGGCGGCGGTGCCGGGCGGCAATGCGCCCTCGCTCGTGCGGCTGGCGGGGGGCGAGCTTTACGAGATGTTCTCATACCCCTCGCAGGGCGGTTACGGCAGCGGCGGCACGGAAGGCATCGGCGATTCGGCGGTCGAGCGGGTGGCCCGGATGCGGATGCAGGCCGCCGAAGCCGGCCATGCGCGGACCGAGGGCGCGGGCACGGTGCGCACGCTGGCGCCCGGCCACCGCTTCCAGCCTTATGATGTCGCCGACCCGAATGCGAATTTCCGGGAATATGTCACGTTCGCGGTTGAGCATGAAGTGACCGACGCCAGCTACGAGACGGGCGGCGGGCAGCCCGAATACGCCAACCGCTTCATCGCGCTGCCGTCCGACGTGCCGGCGACGCCCGATCTGACGACTCCGGCGCCGCGCATCGACGGAACGCAGGTTGCCATCGTCGCGGGTCCGGCGGGCGAAGAGATCCACACCGACGCCTATGGCCGCATCAAGCTGTGGTTCCCGTGGGACCGGCGCGCGGCCAAGGATGGCGGCGATTCGTGCTGGGTGCGGGTGTCGCAAAGCTCGGCGGGGGCGGGCTTCGGCAGTCAGGTGATCCCGCGCGTCGGGATGGAGGTGATGGTCACCTATCTCGACGGCGACCCCGACCGCCCGATCGTGACGGGCGCGGTGCCGAACGCGTCGCAAAAGGTGCCCTACGATCTGCCGGGCAACAAGACGAAGATGGTCATGCGCACGAACTCGCACAAAGGCGAGGGCTTCAACGAGATGAGCTTCGAGGACGAGGCAGGGCAGGAAAACATGTTCTTCCACGCCCAGAAAGATCAGACGACGCGGGTGCGCAATGACCGCGTGAAGCGGGTCGATCGCCACGAGGTCTCGGCGGTGGGCATGAACCGCGCGGTCGAGGTCGGCGGCAACCAGAAGCACGAGATCGGCGGCTCGCTGAACATGGTGGTCGGCGGCGCGGGGGCCTCGGCGGTCGCCCTGATGGGTTCGGTCGCGGGCCTCGCCGCGAATTCCGCCGCGATGCTTCAGGAGGCGGGGCAGCTTGCGGGCGGCGGCGGGCCGGGGCTCGAGACATTCGCGGGCTCGCTCGCCTCGTCGGGGCTGGGCTTTCACAGTACAGCCGGGCTTGCGGGCCGCGCGGGGATCGTCGGCGGCGCCAGCAACCGAGGCGATGCCGGCAGCGCGCTTGGCGCATCGGGCAGCAGCGTCGGCGCCGCGGCGGCTGGGCTGTTCCCGCTTTCAGGCATGATGAACACCATCGTCGGCAGCTTCAAATCCGACACGGTCGGCGTCGCGAGTGTCGAGCAGATCGGCGTCTCGAAAGTCGTCAATGTCGGCGGCAGCGCGGTTGAAAGCGTCGGCAAGCAGAAGAAAGTCACCGTCGGCGAAAGCGCGTTCGAAAAAATCGGCAGCTACAAGGAGGTGACGGTCGGCGGGACGGCGATTGAAGGCGTCGGCAAATACAAGAAGATCACCGTCGGCGAGGAATTCGTCATCGAATGCGGCGCCTCAAAGCTGATCATGCGTCAGGACGGGACCGTCATTATTCTTGGCACCCAGTTCAACTTTACCGCCTCGGGACCGGCGCAGATCAACGGATCCGTTGTCGATTTGAACAAGCCCGGGCCGTCGGGTTCGTAATAGGTTTTTGCCATGTTTCTGGCTGTATCGGAATTATGCGTTAAGGGCTTGATTTCTACCTGCCGCAATCTGGGGCAAATGGTTGGGGGCAGCATAATCATCTCTTTGCAGCCGCGAGCATGTAAGCGCGCATGTCGGTGATAAACCATACGCCTTTTCCGGCAATTGCATTTCGGCAATATAATCTGGCCGGGGATATGATGGGCGTTGTCGCCGTCAGAGGCACGTTCCTTCTGACAAAGGGCGGACCTTTAAGGCCGGCAAAGCGCCAGTCTCCTCTGGTTCTGGCGGATGTTTATGACGGGGACGATCCCTATGAATCGCAGCTCGTCACGCAGACCGATCTTGTCCCGTTCAGGCGCGGCACGGATATCACGTTCAACGGCGCCGCCTATACCGATGATGGATCAAAGCAGAAAAGCTGGACCTGCGGGCTGAGCGTCGGCCCGGTCAGCAAGACGCTGCGGGTTCATGGGCCGCGTGACTGGATTGCGAAACGCCGCACACGGCTGATCGGCCGCAATTCGCGCGAATGGGCGCTTGGCGAGGCGAGCGCCGTCAGCTCGGTCGATCTGCATTGGAGCAAAGCCTATGGCGGGGCGATCCCATCTGCGGATGGCGCGCCGCCCAGCGTCTTCGAGGCCAACCCGCTGGGTTGCGGCATCGTCAGCGATACGCTTGACGCCGATCGCGTGCCAGCCCCGCAAATCGAAAGCGCGGACGATCCGATCTCCGATTGGCGCAAGAGCTATGAGCCGCAAAATCTCGGGCTGATCCCGCCCTTCTGGCCGCAGCGCCTGTCTTATGCCGGCACTTATGACGACGCCTGGATCAGCGATCGCCACCCGCTTTTGCCGCAGGATTTCGATTTCCGGTTCTGGCAATGCGCCCATCCCGACCTCATCACCCAACGCTGGCTGGAAGGGGATGAGCCGTTCGAGCTGCGCAATCTGCTGCGCGGGCACCCGTGGCTTGGCGGGCAGCTTCCCGCGATTCGCATGGAAATGCGGTTGCCGATGCCGGACGGGACGGGCGTCGCCCCGTTTCTGCTCGACGGCGTTCATTTCGATATGCGGCCGGGGGTCGGCTTCGTGTTCCTCACCTGGCGGGCCGGGTTCCCTTGGCCTGACGGGCGCGGCCAGCCGATCATTTCCGCGCTGGACGCCATCCCGGAGGGCGTCTGATGTCGCATGATCTCGGCAATGCGGGGGGGCATGCGAACCACAGGCTCGCGCGCCCGCGCCCGACCGCGGCGGTCCCCGCGCCGCCAGAGGTGATCCCGAGCACCTCGCTGGCGCTTGCGATTTCGACCTCGCCGGATATCTGCCGCGCGCCCGTCAAACCATGCCCGTTTCCGGTCTATGGTCAGGCCAGCGATGACTGCGATTACGCCGGGACCGTGCGCTCGGGCGGCCTGACGCTGATGACATGGGCCAGCAGCTTTACCAAAACGCATGGTGACGAGGCCGGGCGCGGGGGCGGGCTGATCTCGGACACGGTCGGCAGCATCGTGGCGCCGACGAGCCATTCGCCGCTCGTTTTCGCGCTCGGCCAGCCGCTTATTCGCCACGGCGATAGCTGCACGCTGAACGATGGCAATTGCCCCGGCGAGTTTGTCCACGTCGAATCGACATCCGTTCACGAAGCGCCGGAGGAGTCGGATAAAAGCCACTGGCAGCGGTTCAAAGACGGGCTTTATGGCGCCTCCGGGACGATCCAGACCGGCGATTCGCTGCTGGGCAAGGCGGGCGAGTATGTGAACGATCCGTCGCAGATCAAGCGCGATGCGCAGGCGGCGTGGGATTCGCGCCCAAGCTGGGAACAGGTCCGAGACGCCGGCGCCAACGTCGCCTCGGGCGCGGTCGAGATCGGGCGGAATGTGATCGACGATCCGGGCGGGTCGGCAAAAGCGGTTTGGAACTGGGGCGCGGATGGTGTCTCGTCGGCCTGGAACGGGGTGCGCGGCGCTTGGGATCAGGGCGGCGCTGCGGGCGCCGCCGGAGCGGTCGCGGGCGTCGGGGTCG
Organism: Paracoccus sp. (in: a-proteobacteria); assembly: GCA_030539455.1. Lineage (GTDB taxonomy): Bacteria > Pseudomonadota > Alphaproteobacteria > Rhodobacterales > Rhodobacteraceae > Paracoccus. The sequence continues at coordinate 29,825 of JAUNRZ010000006.1, forward strand.
ATACGATCAACCCGTTCCGCAAGGCTCGCGCGGCCGGACAGGGTATCGAGGCGCTGGAAGATGTCGGCGACGCCGCCCGCGCACGCAGCGCTGCCGGGCGGCGCCAGGACAATGATCGCGCGCAAGAGGACGGCTCTGACGGCGCGCGAAGCACGCGGAGCATCAGCCTCAGGCTCCAATATTTGGGGAGAACGCCTTCCAAGGACTCCAAGACCGGGCGCGAGGTCAGAGAGCGGATGCGGGCCGAGGGCACGGTGCGGACCAATCGCCGGGGGCAGGATGAGTTTCTGGCCGAGAACAACAGATGGTATCCGGTTGATTCCCCCAACACACATATGGGCCATCATCCTGTCGATGCTGTCGACTACTGGAACTCGACCGGCCGTTTCCACGGAGCGAAGTCGCCAGAGGTTCGCCAATGGATGCTGGATTCGAATAATTACCGCTTCGAGTATGGTCCCTTGAACTCGTCCCGAGGCGGTGCCACAGCGTCGAGATACTTACCTCCAGCAGGGAGATAATGCTGTTATGGAACGTAAACCGGAAATCCCCGAACCGACGAGATCGGAAATCGAAGCGCTGATTTCTGCTTCTCGTGAGGCGTTTGATGCGGGCGATTTGCAAAAATCACACCAAATCGGGCTTCAAGCCTGGGATCTGATCCCTGAGCCCAAAGCGCAATGGGATTACTATCCGCAGAGCCTGTCCAAAACATTTGTCGAGGATAGTGCCGAGCTGGGTGATGCGGAATCGACTCATAAATGGGTCGAAATCATGGCAGAAATGTATGATGATCCCAATCACGAGGATCATTACGTCCTGACCGCCGAGGCGGAGGCAATGGAAATGCTCGGCGATCGCGAGAGATTTCATTACGTGGTTGGCCGAATTCTCGAACTCTACGGAGAGGCCGGCTTCGAGGGCGAGCAACGCGAATGGCTGGAGTCTTATCGCGCTGACGAGGCGAGCCGTAATGAATGAGCTGCCGGACGATATTTACGCTCAGATTCAAAGCCTTTCCGAGCGAGGGAATATCGCGATGGATGCGGGGCAGCCAGAGGAGGCCATCGGCTACTGGCAGGAAGCATTGAAATTATTACCTCAGCCAGAGGCCCAATGGGACGCAGCGCTGTGGCTCCACGCGTCTATCGGAGATGCGCAGCGAGCGCTTGGCGATTTACCCGCCGCGCTGTCGTCCTTTCGGCAGGCGGAAAAGTCAGCCGATGGCTATGCGCATCCTTTCGTGCAGATCGGCCTTGGCTCGACGCTATACGATCTCGACGAAAAAGAGGCGGCGACTGAGCATCTGCTGCGCGCGTATATGATGGAGGGCGCGGATATATTCCAGCCAGATGGAGCGGTATATCTTCAGCATTTGAAGGGCCAGGGGCTGATTTAGGTATTAAAGGAATATTGTGTTGGCCGCCAGTTTTGCGGCGCCTTGGTCACTGTTGAAGCAGTCTACCCGCCCGCCGTCACAGAGCAAGACGGGATCTATTGGGAACAGGACGCCATTTCACGGCGCTTGAGTGTAAATTTGCAGCCCATAGCACCGGCCTCATAACCGTCGATCGCAAAAGTTCAGCCATCCGACAGGATAATTTAGACTACGCGAGGCCGCGCGCGTTGGATTTTTGGGGAGCCATACTGGTCGGAGCGAGAGGATTCGAACCTCCGACCCCCTGCTCCCGAAGCAGGTGCGCTACCAGGCTGCGCTACGCTCCGACCGTGACGGGGCAAGTAGCGCGGGGGGCGGGGGAATGCAAGGGGCGGGCGGGATAATATTTGGGCTCAGCGGCGCCAGAGGCGGCCGAGCAGGGTGGATTTCGGGGCGGTCACGGTCTCGGCGCGCAGGCGGGCGTTGCTGGCGGGGCGGTTATGCGAGAGGCTCGACTTGCTCTCGCGCAGCAGAATGTAGACGCCCGAGGCGATGATGACCGCGATCCCCAGCACGGTGCGCGCATCCAGCCGCTCATCGAAGAGCAGCCAGCCGTAAAGGCTCGCCCAGAGGATCTGCGAATATTGCATCGGCGCGACCACGGCAGCCTCGCCGGCGCGGTAGGACATGATGATGAGAAAGCCCGCGGTCAGCCCGAAGAGCGCGATCACGCCGGTCAGCGCCAGATCGACCAGCTCCATCGGGCGGTAGTCGAAGGCGAGCATCACGCCGGTCAGGACCAGATTGCCGATCATGGGCCACAGGATCAGCGTCTCGGCCCGCTCGGACGTGCCGACGCGGCGGATGATGACCGATGCGGTAGCGCCCAAGGCGGCACCGATCATCGCCGCGAAATGACCGGGCGAGAGCGGCGCCGCGGCGGGGTTCAGCACGATCAGCACCCCGCTCAGGCCCAGCAGGACGGCGAGCCAGCGATGGATCCCGACGCGCTCGGCCAGGATGGGGATGGCGAGCACCGTGACAAGCAGCGGCATGGTGAACAAGATCACATAGACCTGCGCCAGCGGCAGAACCGAAAAGGCGTAGAAATTGCTCACCCCGGCCAGCACGATGCAGGCGCTGCGCGCACTGACCCAGCCCGGATGGCGCGGCCAGAGCGAGCCGCCAAAGCGGTCGCGCAGCAGCAGCACCGTCATCATCGGCGTCGACATCAGCGAGGCGAAAAACAGCACCTGATGCGGCGGGTAGCCCGCACCCAGCAGCTTGATGATGACGTCATGCGCGGCATAGATCCCCATGCCGATCAGCGACAGGATCGCGCCGCGCAGATTGCTGCTGGACATGGCGCGCCCCCGCGGCGAAAGGGGCTAGCGAGCGCCCAATGCCTCGATGATCTTGTCGCCCATCTGCGCGGTCGTGACCGGCGTTCCGCCTTCGGGGCCCATCAGATCGGCGGTGCGCACGCCGTCCGCCAGCACCTTCTCGACCGCCGCTTCCAGATCGTCCGCCGCCTGCCCCTCGTCGAAGGAATAGCGCAGGGCCATCGCGAAGCTGAGAATGCAGGCAATCGGGTTGGCCTTGCCCTGACCCGCGATGTCGGGGGCCGAGCCGTGGACGGGCTCATACATCGCCTTGGGCCGGCCATTCTCCATCTTCGCGCCGAGGCTCGCCGAGGGCAGCATCCCGAGGCTGCCGGTCAGCATCGCCGCCGCGTCCGACAGGATGTCGCCGAACAGGTTATCGGTCACGATCACATCGAACTGGCGCGGATTGCGGACAAGCTGCATCGCGCCGTTATCGGCATACATATGGGTCAGCTCGACATCGGGATATTCGTTGTCATGGACCCACTGGACTTCCTCGCGCCAGAGGATGCCCGATTCCATCACGTTGGCCTTCTCCATCGAGCAGACGCGATTGCCGCGCTTGCGCGCCAGCTCGAAGGCCGAGCGGGCGATGCGGCGGATCTCGCCCGAGGTGTATCGCTGTGTGTTGACCCCGACCCGGCCGCCTTCGTTGTCGGGGTTGTTATCGTCGGAATGGATGCCGCGCGGCTCGCCGAAATAAACGCCCGAGGTCAGCTCGCGCAGAATCAGGATATCGAGCCCCGCAACGATCTCGCGTTTGAGCGACGAGAAATCGGCCAAGGCGTCAAAGCACTGCGCCGGCCGCAGATTGGCAAACAGGTCCATTTCCTTGCGCAGCCGCAGCAGCCCGCGCTCGGGCTTCACGCTGAAATCGAGATCGTCATAGGCCGGCCCGCCCACAGCGCCCAGAAGCACCGCGTCCACCTCTTGCGCCTTCGCCATCGTCTCATCGGCAAGCGGCTTGCCGTGCTTGTCGTAGGCCGCCCCGCCGACCAGATCTTCGCTGACGTCAAAGCGCATCCCGCGATGATCCTCGAACCATGCGATGACCTTGCGCACCTCGGCCATGACCTCGGGGCCGATCCCGTCGCCGGGCAGGATAAGAAGCGAATAGCTGTCGGACATGGCGCGACCTTTCTGGTTTTGTCGGGTTTTGGCGTAGCGAAGCGCCCGCTCACGGTCAAGGTCACGGTGAATTGGGTTGCGGATCGCGGCGCAATCGGGCCCGATAGGGGCAAGTTGAACAAGATTCTGGGAAAGATATGACCCGCATCCCGCTTTTCGCCGCGTCCTGTCTGATGGCCGCGTTTCTTGCCGTTCCCGCGTCCGCGCAGGATCAGGTGACGGTCCCGCTGCCCGATGTGAGCGGGCTGAGCCAGGACGAGGCCGAGCGGCTGATCGCAGCGCTTGCGCAGATCAACGTCATCACTTCGAACTGTCCGGGTTATGAGATCACGGACGGCGAATGGACGCTGCTGACGGGGACGGGCGACCGGCTTGCGGCGCAGCTCGGCCTCGATCCGACCACTTACGAGCAGCGCTATTACGGCCCGGCGTTTGAGCTGCTGGACGATCCCGAAGCCTGCGAGCGGATCGGGCCGCGCGCGCGCCCGGTGATCGAAGATCTGGTGAAGATGGGCGGGGCGACCGAATAGCTTTCAGCTCGGCGCATAATCCAGCATCGTGACCCAGCTTTCGCCATAGCGCCGCTGATCGACCGGAACGAAACCGGGCGGGGGCGGCATGGCGGCGCTTTCCTCCCACACGATCCGTGCGCCTTCGGCCAGCCATCCTCCATCAACCGCCGATTGCAGCGCGGCCTCTCCCAGCCCCTTGCCATAGGGCGGGTCGAGAAAGACCAGATCATAACCGGCGCCGCGATTGGGGCCGAGCCGCGTCGCATCGCGGCGCCAGACATCGCTGATGCCCATCGCTCGAGCTTTCTCGATATTCGTGCGCAGCAAAGCGCGCGCGGCGGCGCCGTCATCGACAAACGCGGCCCGCGCCGCGCCGCGCGACAGCGCCTCGAGCCCAAGCGCGCCCGTCCCGGCGAAGAGGTCCAGAACGCGCGCGCCGTCCAGCGAGATCGCGTCCGCGCCGTTCACCAGCAGGTTGAACATCGCCTCGCGCACCCGGTCCGAGGTCGGGCGCAGATGGGACGCCGGATCGCCTGCGCCAAGCTCGGCCAGCTTGAGCCCGCGCAGAGCGCCGCCTATGATTCTCACGAAAGCAGCTCCTTGACCGGGACGCTGCTATCGCCGACCCGCGCAGGGTCAGGGCTGCGGCCCGCTTCGATCAGGCGTTTGCCGACCATATAGGCGCGCGCGTCGTTCAGCGCATCGACGGCGATGAGCCGGCCGGCGCGATAATACCAGACGCTGCCGCCATGCTCGGCGTCGCCTTGGCGTCTGACGATCTGGTCCGCGCCGGTGCCAAGCCCCGCGATCTGCAATTTCGCATCGAACTGATCGGACCAGAACCACGGCGCGGGGCGGTATTTCTGCCCGGCGCCGAGGATGTTGCCGGCCACAAGCTCTGCCATGTCGATCGCGCCGCCGACGCTTTCAAGCCGCATTTGCGTTCCGTCCTCGCCCGGAAAGCTGGCGCAATCGCCGGCCGCCCAGATTGCCCGATCGCTCGTCCGGCCCTCGGCGTCGCAGGCGATGCCGTTGTCGATCCGCAGCCCCGCCGCCTCGGCCAGTGCGATGCGGGGCGCAATCCCGATGCCGGTGATGACGAAATCGGCCGGGATCTGACGGCCATCGGTCAGCGCCACACCCTCCGCGCGCCCCGCGCCGGTGATCCGCGCGACGCCCGCCCCCTCGATGATCTGAACCCCATGCGCGAGGTGAAGCGCGCGGATCATGTCTGCCGTCTCGGCCGCGGCCACGCGCCCGAGAATGCGCGGTGCCGCCTCGATCAGCGTGACCTCCAGCCCCAGTTTGCGCGCCACCGCCGCCGCCTCGAGCCCGATATAGCCGCCGCCGATCACCGCAAGCCGGCGCCCGGCCTGAAACTCGGCCGCCATCGCGTCCACATCGGCGAGATCGCGCACCACAAAGACGCCGGGCAGATGCCCGCCGATCTCTTCGGGCAGCCGCCGCGCCTCGGCGCCAAGCGTCAGGATCAGCGCGTCGTAATCCAGCACCTCGCCGCTGCGCAGCCCCACCTGCCGCGCCTCGCGGTCGATCCGCTGCGCGGTGCTGCCGGTGAGCAGGTTGATGTTCTCATCCTCCCACCAGGATTGCGCGCGCAGGATCAGCCGCTCCACCTCCATCTCGCCCAAAAGATAGGCTTTCGACAGCGGAGGCCGCTGATAGGGCGCGACCGGCTCATCGCCGATAACGCTGAGCCGCCCCTCAAACCCGAGCGCCCGCAGCTTCGCCGCCGCCGATGCCGCCGCCTGCCCGGCGCCAAGAATAACGATCTTGTCCATAGAAACCTCGCTGCCTGAGCCTGCATGACAAGAGCGGCCAGACGGCGCAACCCCCGCCGCGTTTGCACCTTGACAATGACGCGAGTTTTCGCGAAAGAGCCCGCCAGTGGGGCCGTAGCTCAGTTGGTAGAGCGCGTCGTTCGCAATGACGA
>JAUNRZ010000007.1:0-9616 GCA_030539455.1 Paracoccus sp. (in: a-proteobacteria)
ACAAAGCCTCCAGAACGGATTCGAGGAATTCGAGGGGCATACTGCCGTTCGACATACCATAAGCAAAAAGCCGTCGTGATTCTCTGGACCGCATTCGCTTCGCCCAAGCCTCAAGACTGCCGCTTACTTCTGAAAACATCCGCAAATATGTCGGTGTGCAGATCGGCGAGCGCCAGTCGTCGGTCGGTGGGGCATCGGGCGCGCTCAAGCGCCCCATGAGAGCGCCGTAGCGTTGATAGTGGATCAGCGGGTCCAGACCGGACTGCTCCACATCCGGGTAGGTTTTCTTGTACCAATCTCCATCAAAGCGAAATGGTACGGTCATCTGATGGCTCCGCCTTCTGTAAATTCTATTTTGCTCAATTACACCACCCGCCGACCTCCGCGAGACGACAGCCGCTAATTGGTAATAAACACCACGCCTTTAGTAGTTAACTGTTGCGCGGCTCGCAACAGGAGTAGGGGCGTGTCAATTTTCTCGTTAAAGTATATTGATACTGAACGTCTCAGTATATAAACGCCGGCTTGAGTGAGCGGAGCGCGCCCTGCCCCGCAGCGCCGAAAAGCTGGAGTAGAGAATGCCCGCATTCACCCCCCCGCAAGAGCTCAAGATCGCTGTTATCGGCCTTGGTTATGTCGGTCTGCCCTTGGCCGCCGCGCTTGGTCAGGCAATGGATACCGTTGGTTTTGATGTCAATTCTCGCCGGATCGAGCAGCTTCGTACGGGGGAGGACAAGACCGGCGAAGTTGATTCGGCCGAGTTGGGTCGTGCGAAGAACCTGACCTTCTCGGCCGATGAGAAGGCGCTCGAGGGCTGCAACGTGTTCATCGTCGCGGTGCCGACGCCCGTCGATGAGAGCCACCGGCCCAATCTCGCGCCGCTGATTTCCGCCTCGCGGACGGTCGGGCGGGCGATCCAGGCTGGCGGGGTCGTTATTTACGAATCGACCGTTTATCCCGGCGCGACCGAGGAGGATTGTATTCCCGTGGTCGAGGAAATCTCGGGGCTGAAATTCAACAAGGATTTCTTCGCCGGCTATAGCCCCGAGCGGATCAATCCGGGCGATAAGACACGCCCGCTGAGCAAGATCGTCAAGGTAACTTCGGGCTCGACGCCGGAAGTAGCTGATTTCGTGGATGAGATATATAACCGTATTATCGACGCAGGCACATTCAAGGCCAGCTCGATCCGCGTTGCTGAAGCGTCGAAAATCATCGAAAATACGCAGCGCGACGTCAATATCGCGCTTATCAACGAGCTTTCCATCGTCTTTTCGCATCTTGGGATCGACACGAACGAGGTTCTGGATGCCGCTGCGACGAAATGGAACTTTATCCGGCTCAGCCCCGGCCTTGTCGGTGGTCACTGTATCGGGGTCGATCCGTATTACCTGCTTCACAAGGCGAGCGCTGCGGGATTTATCCCCGATATTATCCGCACGGCGCGCGAGATCAATGACGGGATGGCGCGGAATGCTGCGCATCGGCTGATCAAAAAGATGGCGAATCACGGCCTGTCGATTACCGGCGCGAAGGTTCTGGTCGCCGGGTTCACATTCAAGGAAAACTGCCCCGATACGCGCAATACCAAGGTGATTGATCTGGTCGATCATCTGCGCGAGTGGGGGATGGAGATCGAAATCGTGGACACTTGGGCCAATGCGTCCGAGGTTCACGAGGAATACGGGATCGCGATCGGCAGCGAAATGCCGGAAAAAGGCGATTACGACGCGGTGATCGTCGCGGTCGCGCATGAAGAGGTGGTGCGCGGGGGCGCCGAAAGCCTGCGCGGGCTGCTCAAGAAGAACGGCGTCTTGCTGGACATGAAGGCGGCGTTCGACGTCGCGGAAAGCGATTTGCGGCTTTAATGCCGCCTCGCGGGCGCGGGCGTTCAAAAAAATGCCTCGCGTCCGAGCGACTGGGCTGCCTGCCGAGGGCGGCGTTTTAGCCCCGCCTCCCCCCTAGACGGCCCCCGCCAGCAGGCTCGCATTGCCGCCTGCGGCGGTTGTGTCGACGCAAAGATGCCTCTCATGAAGGCAATGGGCAGCGTCGGGCATGGCGGTGATCAGCGGCAAAATCGCCCCCTCGCGCGCAGCCAAAGCGCTCGCGTAGAGGCGCGCCGCCGCTTCATCCCCCCACCAGATTGCGCCCGAGATCTCCGCCATGTCGGTCAGCGCATCTGGCGCAACCTCGCCGTCCGCCCTGATCGCAACACCGCCAAACGCCTCGACCGCTTGCGCCTGCGCGTCGGCGGCCGCGCGTCCCGGCCCGAGGCAGAGCAGCGGCGCGCGCGGGTAAAATGCCAGCCGGTTCAGCTCTCCGGTCGGGCCCGGCATCAGCATCTCGCGGATCGGCCCCGCCTCCTTCGCAGCCGCCGGAGCCATCCCGGCGGCGCGCGCATCCCAGTCCCGCGCGAGCCCCTCCGGCGCCGGCTCGGGCGCATAAAACCGCGGCACGTAACTCGGCCCGCCCGCTTTCGGCCCGGTCCCGGACAGCCCCTCGCCGCCGAAGGGCTGACTGCCGACGATCGCGCCGATCTGGTTGCGGTTCACGTAGATATTGCCGATCCGGACCGCGTCCGCGATCTCTTGCACGCGGCTGTCGATGCGGCTGTGAAGCCCGAAGGTCAGCCCGTAGCCGCGCGCGTTGATGTCGGCGATCACGCGGTCCAGCCGCTCGCCCTTGAAGCGCGCCACGTGCAGCACCGGGCCGAAAATCTCGCGCGGCAGATCGTTGATCCCGCCGACCTCGATCAGCGTCGGAGCCACGAAACTGCCGGTTTGCGGCACCGCGATGCTGTGGATCACCCGGCCGGGCGGGGCGCGCAGATAATCCTCGATCCCCTCTTTCGCATCCGCGTCGATGACCGGGCCGAGATCGCTCGGCAGCGCCCAGGGATCGTCGGGGCGAAGCTCGTCCATCGCGCCCTTCAGCATCTCGATCACCCCGTCCGCGATGTCATCCTGAAGATAAAGACAGCGCAGCGCCGAGCATCGCTGCCCGGCCGAGCGGAAGGACGAGGCTACGATATCGCGCACCGCCTGTTCGGGCAGCGCGGTCGAATCGACCACCATCGCATTCAGCCCGCCCGTCTCGGCGATCAGCGGCGCGCCGGGGGCGAGGTTCTCGGCCATCGCCTTCGCAATCATCCGCGCCGTGTCGGTCGAGCCGGTGAAAACCACCCCGGCAACGCGCGGATCCGAGGTCAGCGCCGCGCCGATACTGCCCCCCTCGCCCGGCAGCAATTGGAGCGCCGCGCGCGGAACGCCCGCCTCGTGCAGAAGCCGCGTCGCAATTGCCGCGATGATTGGCGTCTGCTCGGCCGGTTTGGCGATGACCGCGTTGCCCGCCACAAGCGCGGCGGCGATCTGGCCGGTGAAGATGGCGAGCGGGAAGTTCCACGGGCTGATCGCCGCGACCACCCCGCGCGGCGCGCCGGCCTGGTTTTCACCGTCGGCGGCGTAGTAGCGCAGGAAATCGACCGCCTCGCGCATCTCGCCGACCGCGTCGGGCAGCGTCTTGCCGGCCTCGCGCGCCAAAGCGGCGAAGATCGGCCCGTAATGCGCCTCATAAAGATCGGCGGCGCGGCGAAGCACGGCGGCGCGCTCGGCCGCAGGTGCATCCCAGATGCGCGCGTCCAGCACTGCCTGAAGCGCCGTCTGCGCATCGGCGAACACGGCATTGGCGACGAAAGCGCCGGTTGCGGGGCATCTGATCTCGCGCTTCGTGCCGCCCGGCTCGCTGACGGTCAGGGGCGCGGCGTCGGCGATGGGCGCCGAGCGCGCACGCTCGATCTCGGCCAACACGTCCTCGTCATGCAGATCGAAGCCGCGCGCGTTAACCCTTTCCGCGCCGAAGATCGCCTCGGGCCGGCGCAGCCCGGCGGGCGGCGCGGCCGTTTGCAGCGCCGCAATCGGATCGCGCGCGATTTCCTCGGGCGAGACCTCTTCATTGACGATCTGATGGACGAAGGACGAATTCGCCCCGTTCTCCAGCAGGCGGCGCACCAGATAGGCCAGCAAATCGCGATGCGCGCCGACCGGCGCATAGATGCGGCACCGGCCGCGCGTCTGCGCCAGAACCAGATCGTGAAGCCGCTCGCCCATGCCGTGCAGCCGCTGAAACTCGAACGCGCGGCCCTCCGCCATGTCCAGAATTGCGGCGACGGAATGCGCGTTATGGGTCGCGAATTGCGGATAGATGCGCGCGGAATAGCCAAAGAGCTTGCGCGCATTGGCCAGATAGCTGACATCCGTTGCCGCTTTCGTGGTAAAGAGCGTGAAATCCGCCAGCCCCTCGACCTGAGCCAGCTTCATTTCGGTGTCCCAATAGGCGCCCTTCACCAGCCGGACCATGATGCGCCGGTCATGCGTCTCGGCCAGCCGGTTCAGCCAGTCGATCACCAGCCCGGCGCGCTTGCCGTAAGCCTGAACCACGACGCCGAAGCCGTCCCAGCCGGCAAGCTCGGGGTCGGCCAGCACCTGCTCGATCACACGCAGCGACAGAACCAGCCGGTCCTGCTCTTCGGCGTCGATATTCATCCCCATCCCGGCCGCGCGCGCCTGCCGCGCAAGCTGGCGCACCACGGGGACCAGCTCCGCCATCACCCGCTCGGACTGCGCGACCTCGTAGCGGGGGTGAAGCGCCGAGAGCTTGATCGAGATGCCGGGATTGTCGCGCACATTTCCGCGCGTGCAGGCTCGCGCGATGGCGGCGATTGCATCGGCGTAGGCGCGGGCGTAGCGGGCGGCGTCGGCCTTGGTCATCGCCGCCTCGCCCAGCATATCATAGCTGAAACTGTAACCCTGCGCCTCGAGCTTCGCGGCGCGATCAAGCGCCTTCTCGATGGTCTGGCCCAGCACGAATTGCCGCCCCATCTCGCGCATCGCGCGCGTCACCGCGCTGCGGATCACCGGCTCGCCCAGCCGCCTTATCGCCCCGCGCAGCGTGCCGACAATGCCCGGCTGGTCGTCGTCCAGCACCTTGCCCGTCAGCATGAGCGCCCAGGTCGAGGCGTTGACGAGGCTCGAGGACGCCTCGCCCAGATGCCGGCCCCAATCCGATGGCGCGATCTTGTCCTCGATCAGCGCGTCGATCGTCGTGCGGTCGGGCACGCGAAGCGTCGCCTCGGCGAGGCACAAAAGCGCCACGCCCTCGCGCGTGGACAGCCCGTATTCGGCGAGGAAATGCTCCATCAGCGTCGGCTTGCCGCCCGCGCGGATCTCGCGCACCAGATCGGCGGCGCGGGCCGAGATCCGCTTTCGCGCGGCCTCGTCCAGCCCGGCCTGAGGGACCAGCTCGGCCAGCAATTCCGGCTCGGGCCGGAATTTCGCGTCATGGGTAAAGGCGGAAAAATCACTTTGCATCATGGCGCGCTCCCTGCTCTGCGCGGCAGGATAGCCGATCAGGGATGGACGATGCGCCTGTTATCAAGCGATACTGAAGGCGAATCGACTAAAATTCGGCCGCAACATGAGCCATGATCTCGACGCCATCGACCGCCGCATCCTTGCCGCGCTAACCGCCAATGCGCGCCTGCCGATCGCCGAGCTGGCGCGCAAGGTCGGGCTGTCGAAAACCCCGGTCGCGCAGCGCATCCGCCAGATGGAACAGACCGGGCTGATCGCGGGCTACCGGGTGATTCTCTCGCCGCTTTCGCTTGGGCTGACCCATGTGACCTATGTCGAGGCGCGGCTGTCGGACACGCGCGAGAAGGCGCTTGCGCAGTTCAACGCCGCCGCGCGCGCCATCTCCGAGATCGAGGAGTGCTACATGATCGCGGGCGGCTTCGATTATCTGCTGAAAGTCCGCTCGCGCGATATGACGCATTTTCGCGAAATCATGGGCGAGCATATCTCGGCCCTCCCGCATTTAAGCGCGACAAGCAGCTATGTCGCGATGGAAGCGGTTGTCGAGCAGGGCTGGACCGGGCCTTGAGGCGCGCCGAGAAACCTTGAGATCAGAACGACTTAGACGGCGAAAGTAGAAAGTGACAACGCGCGCCCGCCGGGCTAGTCTCGGGGCAGTCACATCGCAAGGCGGGCCCGCGCCGCCCTGCGCATCTTTCGGCAAGGCAGGTGTCACATGGCTGAAATTCTCGTTCTCGGCGCCGGTATGGTCGGCATTTCCACCGCGCTCGCGCTGCAAGCGCGCGGCCATGACGTGACGGTGGTGGACCGCGCCGCGCCGGGCAAGGAGACCTCGTTCGGCAATGCCGGGATCATTCAGGCCGAAGCGGTCGAGCCCTACGCCCTGCCCCGCGATCTGGCGACGCTGCTCAATATCACCTGGCGGCGGACCAATGACGTCTCGTGGACGTTCCGGGGCGTGGCGGGGATGATCCCGGCGCTTTGGGGGTATTTCCGCAGCTCGGGCCCCAAGCGTTACAGCGAGATTTCAACCATCTACGCGCAGCTTATCGCGAAGGCGACCGGCGATCATGAACCGCTCATCGCGGCGGCGGGGGTCGGCAATCTCATCGCCAAAGAGGGGCTGTCGATCTTCTACCGCGACCCCGCCAAATATGAGAAGGCGGCGAAGGACGCAGAGCGGATCACGGCGCGCTACGGCGCGCGACACCGCGCGATGGACGGCGAGGCTTACCGGCGCGAAGAGCCGGCGCTGACCAAAGCCCCCGCCGGGGTGGTGCACTGGCTCGATAGCTGGAGCTGCGCCTCGCCCGGCGATCTGGTCGGCGCCTATGCCGAGCTCTTCAAATCGCGCGGCGGGCGCGTTCTGACCGGCGATGCCGCAAGCCTTGCAGGGTCCGGCAAGGGCTGGTCGGTTGCGGCCGATGGCGGCACCCTCGAGGCCGAGGATGCCGTCATCGCGCTCGGGCCGTGGTCGCCGGGGCTGCTGCGCGGGCTCGGCTACCGCGTGCCGATGGTCTACAAGCGCGGCTATCACGGCCATTTCGAGGTGCCGCGCACCCCGATCCGCCCGTTCATGGACACCTCGGTCGGCGTTGTCGCGACCCCGACGCTTGCCGGGCTGCGCATCGCGACCGGGGCCGCGCTTGTGCGCCGCGACTCCCCGCCCGATATCCGCCAGCTTGATCGCGGCCGCGCCGCGCTTGGCGATATCATCGAGATCGGCAAGCGCATCGACGAGCCGCAATGGGTCGGAACGCGTCCCTGTATGCCCGATATGCTGCCGATGGTCGGCCCCGCCCCGCGCCACAAGGGGCTGTGGTTCAATTTCGGCCACGGCCATCAGGGCTTCACGCTTGGCCCCACCACCGGAGAGATGCTGGCCGCGCTTCATGCGGGCGAGGAAAGCGATCTGGCGAAGGCCCTGTCACCCGCGCGGCGGGTCTGAGCCGCGATACGCATTTGGCATGACCTCATCACCTATCGGCGCTTTGGCGGCGCGGGCGGGCGGGGCAGAACGGTTGCCAAACCGCGCCGGGGGTGATTGCATGGCGCGGCCCGCGCCGCCGCGATGCGGCCGGGGCATTCATCAGACGCATGACAGGGTTCAACACGATGCCACATGACCAGATCCTCCGCGACGCGCAACTGACCAAGGCCGAGCTGACCGGCGGCGATCTGGAGGTGTTCTCGCCCGTTGACGGCGCCTTGATCGGCAAGGTCGCGACCCATTCCCCCGCCGATGTCGAGGCGATGATCAGCGACGCCAAGCGCGCCTTCGAGACCTGGCGCGAGGTGCCGGCCCCGCGTAGGGGCGAGCTGATCCGCCTTTTCGGAGAAGAGCTGCGGGCGGCCAAGGATGCGCTTGGCGCGCTCGTGACGCTCGAATGCGGCAAGATCCTGCAAGAGGGGCTTGGCGAGGTGCAAGAGATGATCGACATCTGCGATCTCGCCGTGGGCCAGTCGCGCCAGCTTTACGGTCTCACGATCGCGTCCGAGCGCCCCGGCCACGCGATGCGCGAGACATGGCACCCGATGGGCGTTGCCGGCGTCATCACCGCGTTCAACTTCCCCGTCGCGCCGTTTGCGTGGAATTTCTGCCTTGCCATCGTGTGCGGCGATCCGGTGATCTGGAAGCCCTCCGAGAAAACCCCGCTCTGCGCCCTTGCCACCGCCAAGATTTTCGAGCGCGCGGTCAAACGCTTCGGCGATGCGCCCGAGGGGCTGCTGCATGTCGCGATCGGCCATGCCGAGATCGGCGAGGTTCTGACGGCGTCGGGCGATGTGCCGATCATCTCGGCCACCGGCTCGACACGGATGGGCCGCGCGGTGGCGCCGGTCGTCGCCGGCCGGTTCGGGCGAACGATTCTGGAGCTTGGCGGCAATAACGCGATGATCGTCGCGCCTTCGGCCGATCTCGACAATGCGGTGCGCGCCATCGTGTTCTCGGCGGTCGGCACGTGCGGGCAGCGCTGCACCTCGCTGCGCCGGCTGATCGTGCACGAGGATATCCGCGCCGATCTGGTCCAGCGGCTCAAGACCGCCTATGCCTCGCTGCCGATCGGCGATCCGCTGGCGGACGGCACACTGGTCGGCCCGCTGATCGACGCGGACGCGTTCGAGATGATGCAAAAGGCGCTCGACACCGCCAAGGCAGACGGCGCCAAAATCACCGGCGGCGCGCGCAGTGAGGTCGCCGAGGGCGGGTATTATGTCGAGCCCGCCATCGCCGAGATGCCCTCGCAAACCGATATCGTGCGCCGCGAGACCTTCGCGCCGATCCTTTACGTCATGGGCTACACTGATCTGGGCGAGGCGATTGCGATGCAGAACGACGTCCCGCAGGGCCTCTCCTCGTGCATTTTCTCTACCGATGTGCGCGAGACCGAGCGGTTCCTGTCCGCAGCCGGTTCTGATTGCGGGATCGCGAACGTCAATATCGGCCCCTCGGGCGCCGAGATCGGCGGCGCGTTCGGCGGTGAAAAGGAAACCGGCGGCGGGCGTGAAAGCGGCTCGGATGCGTGGAAAGCCTATATGCGCCGGCAGACCGCCACCGTGAATTACTCGCGCGATCTGCCTCTGGCGCAGGGTATCAAGTTCGACATCTAGGCGGCAGCCCGCGCGGCGCAGCATCCCGGTTTCGCCTTGGCGGGCGGGCCGGTTTGCTGTCTAATGAGGCGTCTTTCCGCAATCTTTGCCGCGATCATATGGCCATTCCGCGTCGCTTTCTGCCCTCCATGTCGCTGCTGACCGCGTTCGAGGCGGCGGCGCGCCATGAGAGCTTTACCGTCGCCGCCAATGAGCTGGCGATCTCGCAAAGCGCGGTGTCGCGCCAGATCCGCCTGCTTGAGGAGCAGATCGGCTGCCAGCTTTTCCTGCGCGACAAGCAGACCGTTCGCCTGTCCGAGGCCGGCGCCGCCTATGCGCGCGAGGTGGCCGAGGCGCTTGGGCGGATCGGCAGCGCCTCGCTCAATCTGCGGGCGAACCCGCAGGGCGGCACGCTGAACCTCGCGATCCTGCCGACTTTCGGGACTCGCTGGCTTGTCCCGCGCCTGCAAGGGTTTCTGGATAGGCACGAAGGCGTGACCGTGCATCTGACAACGAAGATGACCGCGTTCGATTTCCGCACCGAGCCCTTCGACGCCGCGATCCATTTCGGCCCCGCGCCGTGGGCGGGCACCGAAGGGACAAGGCTGATGGCCGAGCGTCTTCTGCCGGTCGCCTCGCCCGATTTTCTGCGCCGTCAC
>JAUNRZ010000007.1:9716-11144 GCA_030539455.1 Paracoccus sp. (in: a-proteobacteria)
CTGTTTCGCGACTGGATCGCCGCCGAGACCGCTTAAATCCTCGCCGCCCCCAGATGCGCCAGATGGCTGCCCGCCTTGTAAAACGAGGTCTTGAGCCGCGCCATCGGCGCAACCTTGATAGGGCTTTCGGGCAGGATCATCTCGCGCCCCTCGGCGATATGCTCGGCCATCGCGCGGCCGAACACGGTGCCGGGCGCAATGCCGCGGCCGTTAAACCCGTTCACCCCGATCGCATTCGGCCCGTAGCGGTGGAATTTGGGCAGCGCGTTATCGGTCATGCCGATCTGACCATGCCAGAAATAGCTGAGCTCGACATTGGTGATGAACGGGAAAAGCTGCGCGATGGCGCGCCGCGCAAAACCCATCTGCGCCTTGGCGGAAAGCCCGTCGAGCGCGCCGACACTGCCGAAAATAAGCCGCCCCGCCGCGTCCATCCTGATCGAGCGCATCACCCCGCGCGTGTCCCAGCATCCCTGCCGCTCGGGCAGGATCTGCGCGGCGATATTGCTTGAAAGGGGCGCGGTGGCGCATTGGAAATAGGGCAGCAGCGTCAGCTCGGCCTGCTGCGCGGCGAAGGGGAAGCCTTCGATCAGGCCGGAATAGGCGTTCGTCGCCACCACGACAAAGCGCGCGCGCACCTGGCCGGAGGACGTGCGGATGTGCCACAGATTATCCCTGTAATGCGCTGAAATAACGGGGCTTTGCGTAAAGATCTGCGCCCCCGATGCGATCGCCGCCGAGGCAAGCCCGCGCGCATAACCCAAAGGGTTGATCGTGCCTGCGCGCTCGTCCAGCAGCGCGCCTGCGTAAGCATCGGTGCCGACAAGCTGCCGCGTCTCGTCGGGCCCGAGCCGGCGCACCGGCGCGCCCAGAGCCTGCCATTGACGCGCGCGCTCGCCCAGCTCGCGCCAGCCCGCGCGGCCGACGCCGAGATGAAGCGTGCCGCGCCGCACCGGCTCGCATTCCATCCCGAACCGCTCGATCAGCGAGAACACCTCGGCCGGCCCGCCGCCGAGCGCGTCGATCAGCAGCCGCCCCCAATGATCGCCCTGGGTCTCGATCAGCCGCTCGGGCATGACCCACATCCCGGCATTGACCAGCCCGACATTGCGCCCCGAGCCGCCATGCCCGATCCCCCGCGCCTCGAGCACCGCCACATCGCGCCCCGCAAGCGCCAGATGAAGCGCGCATGAAAGCCCCGTATAGCCCGCGCCGATCACCACAGTCTCGGTCGACAGATCACCAGAAAGCGCGGCGCAAGCGGGCGGCGGGGCGGCGCTCGCCTCCCAGAGATTGCGGTGCTGATCGTCGGCAAGCATGATGACCTCCCCCTCCGGCGCCCATCATGATCGCCCCGCGCGGCGCGGGCAATTGACGAAATGTTTGAACGCCATGAGGGTTTGTTGCCCGCCCCGCGCCCCGGCCGCC
>JAUNRZ010000007.1:11244-13906 GCA_030539455.1 Paracoccus sp. (in: a-proteobacteria)
TCCGAGCCGTGGGACATGGCGTTCATGGATGACGGGACCATGTTCTTCACCGAGAAATGCGAGGGCCTGTCGGTCATGATGCCCTCGGGCGAGGTGCACGGGCTTCTGGGGATGGACGGGCTCGAGGGCTACGCCGACACTGCCGAGGGGCTCTTCTGCGAGGGTCAGGCGGGGATGAACGGCGTCGCGCTCGACCCCGATTTTGCGGATAATCACTACATCTACGTCTATTCCGCCTCTCGCGAGACGGCGCCGGGCACGAACCGGGTGATGCGCTTTGTGGTGGCGGATGATCTGATGTCGGTCTCGGACCGCACCGATCTGATCGACGATATCCCCTACAAGCCCGAGGCCACCGACCAACCCTTCGGCGGGCCGGGCGCGCATAATGGCGGGCGGCTGCGCTTCGGGCCGGACGGGTATCTTTACGTGACCACCGGCGATACGCACCGCGCCGAAGTGCCGCAAAGCCCGACCGAGCTTGGCGGCAAGGTGCTGCGCATCGACCGCGACGGCGCGCCCGCCGATGGCAACGACGCGGCCGAGGGCTTCGATCCGCGCATCTTCACCTATGGGCACCGGAACGTGCAGGGCATCACCTTCCACCCCGAAACCGGCCAGCCCATCGCGGCGGAACATGGGCCGTGGCACTCGGACGAGATCACGGCGCTTGTCGCGGGCGGCAATGCGGGCTGGGATCCGCGCCCCGACATGGCCGGGCGCGGCGAGTGCCCGGACGGGTATTGCGGCTACGAGCCCCACCAGATGGAGGAAATGGACCCGGCCGAGCGCGCTGAGTACATGCCGATGACCGACACCGAGACCTATCCCGACGCCATGCTGCCCGCCTGGGACAATAACGGCCTGTCGCAGGGGACCAGCACGATCACCTTCCTCGAGGGCGATCAATGGGGCGATTGGAACGGCCGCGCCGTGGTCGGGCTGATGGGGATCGGCTTTGGCGGCACTCCGGTCGGCCAGCGGATCGACGTGATCGAGATCGCCGAGGACGGCGCCTCGGTCGGCGAAGTGACCGAGATGGAGCTGCCGATCGAGGCAGGCCGCTTCCGCTCGCTCGTGCAGGGGCCGGATGGCAGCCTCTACGCGGCAGTGGATGAGGGCTTCATCTACCGCATCACGCCCGAGTAACGGGCCCTGCCCGCGCCGCTCTCGCAGCGGCGCGGGTTTTCGGGTTTGAAGCGCGACTCGGCCAAGGGGCGAGTGCGGCGGGATAAATCGCTGCGAGCAGTCCTGAATTTGGTTTGATGCGCGAGCCGCGGGCGGAATGCAGCGCAGTGGCCGGGCAGCCGGGCGCGCCGGCATGAGACGGCGCTCGCCCCTCTTTCAAATCTGCTTCGTCGGCTCTCGTTCCAACCTCCATGCCCCCCACCACTTCCCCGGCTGACAGCGCGCCCGCCGCGTGGCAACATGAGCCGGGGGAAAAGACGGGAGGGGTAATGCAAAGCAAACGCGTATCGGCGCGCGAGGCGGCCGAGCTGGTTCATTCGGGCGATACGATCACCACCTCGGGCTTTGTCGGGGCGGGCGTGCCGGACGGGCTGCTCGCCGCTTTGGGGGCGCGGTTTGCCGAGGACGGCCATCCGCGCGATCTGACTCTGATTTTTGCCGCCGGGCAAGGCGACGGCAAGGGGCGCGGGCTCGACCGGCTGGCCGCGCCCGGCCTCGTGCGGCGCGTGATCGGCGGGCATTGGGGCCTGATCCCCAAGCTCGGCGCGATGGCGCTTTCGGGCGAGATCGAGGGGTGGAACTTCCCGCAAGGCGTCATCTCGCATATGTTCCGCGACATCGCCGCCGGCAAGCCCGCGACGATCAGCCATGTCGGGCTGGAAACCTTCGTTGATCCGCGGCTTCAGGGCGGCAAGATCAGCCCCGCCGCCTCGGCCGATCTGGTCGAGCTGGTGACCGTCGCCGGGCATGAGCGGCTCCTTTACAAGACCATGCCGATCCATGTCGCCTTGCTGCGCGGATCGACCGCCGACGAGCGCGGCAATATCACGATGGAGCGCGAGGCCCTGATCCTCGATAATCTGGCGCAGGCGATGGCGGCGAAGAATTCGGGCGGCGTGGTCATCGTGCAGGTCGATGAGGTGGTGCGCGCGGGATCGCTGCCGGCGCGCGATGTGGTGGTTCCGGGCGCGCTTGTCGATGCGGTCGTGATCGCCCCGCCCGAGTTCCACCCGCAGACCTACGCCACTCAATATAACCGTTACTTTACAGGCCGCTACCGTGCCCCCGATGGCGCCGCGCCGCCGCTGAAGCTTGACGCGCGCAAGGTCATCGCCCGCCGCGCCGCGTTCGAGCTGCCGATCGGCGGCGTCGTCAATCTCGGCATCGGAATGCCCGAGGGCGTCGCGGCGGTCGCAAGCGAGGAAGGGCTGCTCGATCACGTCACGCTGACTGCCGAGGCGGGGGTGATCGGCGGCCAGCCCGCCTCGGGGCTCGATTTCGGGGCGGCGGTGAACACCGATGCGACGATCGCGCAGAACCAGCAATTCGATTTCTACGATGGCGGCGGGCTCGACATGGCGTGCCTTGGCATGGCCGAGCTGGACGCGGCCGGCAACGTCAATGTCAGCCGGTTCGGGCCACGTCTGGCCGGCTCGGGCGGGTTCATCAATATCAGCCAGAACGCGCGCCATGT
>JAUNRZ010000007.1:14006-25520 GCA_030539455.1 Paracoccus sp. (in: a-proteobacteria)
CCAGATGGCGTTCCGCCCCCTGATCGGCGATCTGGCCGAGATGGATTCGCGCATCTTCACCGACGCGCCGATGGGGCTGCGCGAAGAATTGCTGGCGATCCCCCTTGCGCGGCGGATCTGGTGGGATGCCGGCAAAGAGATCTTGTTCATCAACCTCTCGCGGATGAGCGTCGAGACGCGGGCCGAGATCGAGGAGGTCCGCAAGCGCATCAACGAGATCGTCCAGCCGCTTGGCAGGCGCGTCGATGTCGTGGTGAATTACGACCATTTCCACATCTCGAGCCGGATCGAGCGCGACTGGGCGGCGCTTGTCGACGACCTCGAGGCGCGGCTTTACGCGCAGGTCTCGCGCTATTCCAGCTCGGCCTTCGTGCGGCGGCGTCTTGGCCGCACGCTCGAGCGGCGCCGCCGCGCGACGATCCATGACAGCGCAATGGCCGCGCAAGAGGCGCTTCACCCGCCATCCGGCCCTGAGCCCGCATCGGAGCGCCGGGATGGAGGCTGATTTCATCATCATCGGCGCCGGCAGCGCGGGCTGCGTGCTGGCGAGCCGGCTCTCGGCCGATCCCAAAACCCGCGTCGTGCTGATCGAGGCGGGCGGGCGCGACAATTACCCGTGGATCCACATCCCGGTCGGCTATCTTTACTGCATCGGCAATCCGCGCACCGATTGGGGGTACCGGACCGCGCCGATCCCCGGCCTTGGCGGGCGCGAGCTGCTTTATCCGCGCGGGCGTGTGCTGGGCGGGTGCAGCTCGATCAACGGGATGCTCTATCTGCGCGGTCAGGCGCAGGATTACGATCTTTGGGCGCAGATGGGCTGCTCGGGCTGGGGGTGGGACGATGTGAAGCCCTATTTCCTGAAATCCGAGGATTATTTCGACGGCGAAAGCGAGCATCACGCCGAGGGCGGCGAATGGCGCGTGGAAAAACAGCGGCTTAGATGGGATATCCTCGACGATTTCGCGCGCGCCTGCGAGGCGGAGGGCATTCCCGCGACCGATGATTTCAACACCGGCGACAATGAGGGCGTCGGTTATTTCAAGGTCAATCAGCGAAACGGCTGGCGCGTCTCAACCGCCAAGGCGTTCCTGCGTCCGGCGCTGCGCCGCCCGAATTTGCAGGTCATCACCCACACCCATGTTCGCCGCGTCACTGTCGAGAACGGGCGCGCGGTCGGTGTCGAGACCTTCGCGGACGGCGCAGCAAGCGTGCTGCGCGGGCGCCATGTGATCCTGTCGGCAGGTGCGGTCGGCACGCCGCAGATCCTCCAGCTTTCGGGGATCGGGCCGGCCGAATGGCTTGGCGATCTGGGGATCGAGGTGCTGCGCGACGCCCCTGTTGGGCAGAATTTGCAGGACCATCTGCAAATCCGCTGCGCCTACCGGGTCAGCAGCGGGCGGACGCTGAACCAGATCTCGCGCACATGGTTCGGGCGCGCGATGATCGGCGCCGAGTTCGCGCTGCGCCGCACCGGGCCGATGAGCATGGCGCCAAGCCAGCTTGGCGCATTCGCGCGATCGCACCCGGACATCGCCACGCCCGATCTGGAATACCACGTCCAGCCCCTGTCGCTGGACGCGTTCGGCCAGCCGCTCGACCCCTTCCCCGCGATCACCGCGAGCGTGGTGCCGCTGCGCCCCGAAAGCCGGGGCCATGTGCGCATCACCTCGCCCGATCCGATGCGCCACCCCGAGATCGCGCCGAACTACCTCTCGGCGCAGGCCGACCGGCTGACCGCCGCGCGGGCGATCAGGCTGACGCGGCGCATCATGGCGCAGGCGCCGATGGCGAAATACGCGCCCGAGGAATTCCGCCTCGGCGGAGGCGAGGACAGCGACGAGGCGCTCGCCCAGGCGGCGGGGCGGGTCGGCTCGACCATCTTCCACCCGGTCGGCACGGCGCGGATGGGGGCCGATCCCGGCTCGGTCGTGGACCCGCGCCTCCGTCTGCGCGGGATTGGCGGGCTTTATGTCGTCGATGCCTCGATCATGCCGCGCATCGTGTCGGGGAACACGAACGCGCCGACGATCATGATCGCGGAAAAAGCCGCCGCGATGATCCTTGCGGACGCCTAACGGCGCGGCACGCTGCGCGGGCCCATCGCGCGTTTTTGGGCGGCGATGCGGAACGGCGCGTTCGGCGCGCCGTAGCCGTCGTAGCGCTCGGCGCGCTGAACGATTTCGAAGAAGAGACCGCCGGGCAGTGCCTTGCTGTAAAGCTGATAAAACCGCCCCTCCGCGTCCTCGTCATAAAGGATATTCAGCGCGCGCATTTTCGCCGCAAGCTCTGGCGCGAGGCCAAAACGGGCCTCGAGATCGGCATAATAATTATCACCAATTTCAAGCAGCGGGAAATTGCGAGCGCTCAGCTTTTCGGCAGCGGTGAAAATGTCGCTGACCGAAAACGCGATATGCTGCACCGAAGAGCCGAAAGTGTCCTCGATAAAGCGGCTGGCGACCGTGCGGGGCGCGTCCGCGCCGTTCAGCGTAATGCGCAAGCCCCCGGCGTCGATCGCCTGCGAGCGAACAAGCCC
Source organism: Paracoccus sp. (in: a-proteobacteria) (assembly GCA_030539455.1). Taxonomy (GTDB): domain Bacteria; phylum Pseudomonadota; class Alphaproteobacteria; order Rhodobacterales; family Rhodobacteraceae; genus Paracoccus. The sequence continues at coordinate 16,543 of JAUNRZ010000007.1, forward strand.
GTCCGGGTCGGCAACGTCCACCATCGGCGCGCGGTTTGCGCGGAAAATGGCGCGGTAAAAAAGCGTCCAGCTCAGCATTTCGTCATATGCCATCGTCTGGGCAATGTGATCGACGCTTTGAAGGCCAATCTCATTGCCCTCGGCCGGCTTATCGCGCTCGGCGGCGGTGAAATCGACCTCCCACAGATCGGCCACCCCGCTCGCGTCGTCGATCAGCCGCAGGACCGAGCCGCCAACGCCGCGAAAGCCGGGGATATCCAGCTCGGACGGGCCGCGCGCCGCCTTGTGTTGCTGGGCGCCTAGCGATCCCGCGCGGCTTGCGACCCGCGCGGGATCATCGACACGAAGCGCGATTTCCGACACCGCCGTTCCGTGATTGAGCCACGAGCTGAAAGCCAGACCCTCGGTTTCGGTATTGACCAGAAGATTGACCGCGCCCTGCCGCCACCAATTCACCCGTTTCGAGCGGTGCTTTCCCGCGAGATGGAAGCCCGCCGCATTGATAAGCGCCTCGAGAGGCGCGCGATCAGCCTCGCCGGTCGCAAATTCGATGAATTCGACGCCCTTAATTTCGCCGCGCGCAGGCAATAATGCGCCGCCCAAAGAGGGCTCGGTCCGGCGCACATCGTCGATAAGCGTCTTTAGGCTTCGATAACCATCTGCGGCAACCGTGTTGGGAATTCCGCCGCGAAACTGGTCGTTGAAAATCTCGAGGCTCAGCGGGCCGCGATAACCCGCCGCCATCACCGCGCGGGTAAAGCCGGCCACATCCAGATCACCCTCGCCCGGCATATTGCGGAAATGACGCGACCAATAAAGCAGGTCCATGTCAATTGCGGGCGCATCGGCGAGCTGGACGAAAAAGATCCGGTCGCCGGGGATGCTGCGGATCGTGTCGGGGTCGATCTTTCGGGCGAGCGTGTGGAAGCTGTCGAGGATCAGGCCGATATTCGGATGATCGGCGCGCCGCACGATTTCCCACGCATCGCGGTGATCGAACACGTGGCGCCCCCAGGCAAGCGCCTCGAAGCCGATGCGGATGCCGCGCCTTGCGGCCAGATCGCCAAGCTCGGCCAGATCGGCGCTTGCGCGGTCCACCCCGCCAAGCGCCTTGGGGTGCACTGATGAGCAGATCAGCATCAGATCGGTGCCAAGCTCGTTCATCAGCTCGAATTTGCGGGCGGCGCGCGCGAAGGCGCGGCTGCGTTCCGGCTCGGGCAGGCCCTCGAAATCGCGGAAGGGCTGGAACAGCGTGATCTCGAGCCCCGCCTCGCGCACCATCTTCCCGACCGCGCGCGGCGAGAGGTCCGAGGCCAGAAAATCCTGCTCGAAAATCTCGATCCCGTCAAAGCCCGCTTTGGCGATCGCGGCCAGTTTTTCGGGGAAACTGCCCGGCACAGAGACGGTGGCGATCGAGGTTTTCATCGCTCTAACGCCCGGAATTGCGCGCGATCAGCCGCGCCATCGCTTCGGTCGCGGCGATATACCCCTCGGGGCCGAGGCCAGCGATCACGGCGGTCGCAACGCCCGAGATCAGCGAGTTGTGGTAGACCGCCTCGCGCCGATGGACGTTCGAGATATGGAGCTCGATCACCGGGCCGGGGAACATTTTCAGCGCGTCCATGATGGCAACGGAGGTGAAGGTAAACGCGGCCGGGTTGATGATGATCCCCGCCGCGCCGCGCTCGATCGCCTCGTGGATCCACTCGATCAGCTCGTATTCGCGGTTCGACTGGTGGAAGGCGATCTCGCCGGGCGCAGCCGCGCGGCACATCTCTTCGACCTCGGCAAGCGTGGTGCGGCCGTAAATCTCGGGCTCGCGCAGGCCCAGCCGGTTCAGATTCGGCCCGTTCAGCACATAGATGAGCGACATTTGACTAACCTCCGTAGCCCATCAGCCGGGGCAGAAACAACGAGATCGACGGGAACGCCGTCACAAGCGCAAGCGCGGCCAGAAGCCCCAGCAGGAAGGGCAGCGAATCGCGCAAGATCTCGATCATCGGCGCGCCCGAGACGCGTTTGACGACGAAAAGCAGCAGCCCGTAAGGGGGCGTGACCAGCCCGATCATAACGTTGAACACCACGACGACCCCGAAATGGACCAGATCGATGCCAAGCGCATTGGCCGTCGGGATCAGCACCGGCACCACGATGAGGATGATCGTCGTGCCCTCAAGAAACGCGCCCAGAACCAGCAGGATCAGGTTGACGATGATCAGGAAGGTCAGCGGCGTCAGCTCGAAGCCCAGCAGGAAGCGGTTGATCGAGTTGGGGATATTCTCGACCGTGACGACATAGTTGAAGACAAGCGCGCCCGCGATCAGCATGCCGATCGAGGTCGTGGTGCGGGCCGCACTGCTGAGCGATTGGTAGAACTCGCGAAGGCCCACATCGCGGTAGATCACGACCGACACGAAAAGCGCGTAAAGCGCGGCCACGGCGGCGGCCTCGGTCGGGGTCATGACGCCGCCCCGCAGCCCGACGATCAGCACCACCGGCAGCATCAGAGCGGGCAGCGCGCGCAGGGTGATGGCGGGCAATTCGCGCACCGGCACCGGCGGCTCGGTCGGGAAATTATGCCGCCGCGCCTGCCAGCCGACGATCACCATCTGGCTGAGCGAGATCAGCAGGCCGGGCAGGATGCCGGCGATGAACAGGAACCCGATCGAGGCGTTCGAGACAAGCGCGTAGATCACCATCGGGATCGACGGCGGCAGGATCGGCGCGACCACGGCCGTCACCGCCGAGAGCGTGGCGGCAAAGCTCGCGCGGTACTTGCCGCCCTCGGTCATCATGCGCATCATGATCTTGCCCATCCCGGCCGCATCCGCGATGGCGGACCCGGACATGCCCGCGAACATCAGGCTTTGCAGCACGTTGACCTGCGCGAGCCCGCCCCGGAACCGGCCGACCATTGCATTGGCGAAATGCAAAAGCCGCATGGTCATCGAGCCCGAATTCATGAACTCGGCCGCGAGGATAAAAAGCGGCACCGCCAGCAGCGTGTAGCTGGTATACATCGAATTCAGCAGTTGCTCGGCCGCCGTGCCCATATCGAGCCCGGCGAGCCACAGATAGAAGATCGAGGCGACGATCATCGAATGGCCGACCGGCAGGCCCAGAATGGCGAGCCCGACAAGCGTGATGATGCATAAGGTGAACGGGTCTGTGAGGCTCATCGCGCGTCCCCCTCGGGCGCGGGGTCTGCGCTGCGGCGCTCGGTCAGGGCCTGCCAGATCAGCCAGATATAGCGGATCGCGACGGCGATCGAGAAGATGATGTAGATCGAAAAGAGCCACGAAAACGGGATCTTGAGATAGGCCGATGACTGGCGTGACATGAACGAGACGTAATCCCATGCCGCCGGCAGCGAGCCGAGATAAGCGCCGAGCAGCGCCAGCCCGCTGATGATGGCAAAGATGCGCTGAAGCCCGCGCCGGACCGAGCCCGAGACGAGATCGAAGCGGATTTCCTCGTCCTCGGTCACAACGAAGGCCGCGCCCCACAGCACCATCCAAAGCCACATGATGACGGTCAGCTCGGAGGTCCAGCCGGTTGGAAGATTGAGGAAATATCGAAAAATGACCTGCGCGACGAAGGCGGCGAACATCACCCCCAGCATCGCCGCCTGCACGATTTCAGCGGCGCGGATCAAGCCGCCGCCCACAGAGCGCAATTGCATCCTGCCTGTCCCCCCGAATGGACCCGATCGCGGCCCGCCTCCGCCCTTTGGTGCGCAGGCGCCGCACAAACGCGGCGCCCGCCCGTCCTTACATCGCGTTGATGCGGTCCAGCATCCCTTCGGGCCAGTTTTCGGCCTGCGGGCTTTCGAGGTAGCGTTCCTGCGCGTAGCTGCGGAACGCGTCGAGATCGGGCTCGTAGATGTTCAGACCATAGCCCTCGAACTCGGCGACCAGCTCGGCCTCTTCTTCCAGATGGCGCTCGGTCGACCATGCAATGGCGTTATCGGCGGCGGTCTGGATTTTCTCTTGCTGCTCGGGGGTGAGCCCGTCCCAGAACTCTCCCGACACGGTCAGCAGATCGAAGCCGACCAGATGCGAGGTCAGAACGATCTGGTCCATCACCTCATAGAACTTCATGTTCTGCACGTTCGGCAGCGGGTTGTCCTGCCCGTCGATCGCGCCGGTTTGCAGCGCGGTATAGACTTCGGCATAGGCCACCGCGGTCGGGTTTGCGCCAAGCGCCTGACCCAGAAACTGCCACGCATCCCCGCCCGGCATCCTGAGCCGCACGCCGTTCATATCGGCCGGCGTGTTGATCTGCCGATCGCCGCGCAGCCCCACCTGCCGCGTGCCGAAATAGGTCGGGCCAAGGACATGGACGCCCAGCTTGTCGCTGATGATCGCCTTCATCTCTTCGCCCGCCTCGCTGCGGAAGAACTCGTTCAGATGCTCGGCGTCACGGAAGAGATAGGCCGAGGTCAGCAGGCTCCATTCCGGCGCCTGCTCGGCGAAATCCTGCGGGGCGATATTGCCCATCTCCAGATTGCCACGCTGAAGCGCGACCAGCTCGGTCCCCTGCCGGAACAGCGAGGCGCCGTAATAGCCGTTGAAGTCGAACTCTTCCCCGGCCTCTTCGGCAAAACGGCTCATCATCTCGGCGCGGATGTCCTGATCCGAGAACACCGCCGAAAAGCGGAGCCGTTCCTGCGCGCCGGCCATGCTCGCGCCGGCCAGAACCATCGCAGCGGCACTGGCGCCCAGCAGCATATGGCGGGTTATGGTAAGCGTCATCGTGATCCTCCCCATCACAGACAGCGGCAGAGTGCCGCAGTTGAGCAATTTGTGGCACAGGTTAAAAATCCGATCAATACATGATTGACTTTTCGTATGAGATTTTTGGTAACATCATGTTATGGATGTGGAACCGCCTGCGGGAAGCGGGTGCGGGCTTCGGGCGCGGGTTGTGGCGCCCGGCGTGTTTTGCGATTGAAGCGCAGGGGCTTGCGCGGCAACATCTCGCGCGGCCCGCCCCCGCGCATGGAAGGTGATCGTGAATAAAATAAAAAGCGAAAACAACGGGATCGGAGACGGCGCGCATCGGCGCATTCGCACCGATATTATCTTCGGACGCCTTGCCCCCGGCCAGCGGCTGCGGCTCGAAAGCCTGCGCGACAGCTATGAGGTCAGCGTCTCGACCCTGCGCGAAATTCTCAGCCGTCTCGCTTCGGAAGGGCTCGTGACGGCCGAGGGGCAGCGCGGCTTTCAGGTCAGCACGATATCCGAACATAATCTGCGCGAGATCGCCGCGCTGCGCCTGCTGCTGGAAAGCCACGCAATGGCACACTCCTTTGAAACCGGGGGGGTGGAGTGGGAGGCGAGCGTTCTCGCCAGCCACCACAAGCTCGCCACGATGGAGCGGCGGATGAGCGCGGGCGATCTCTCGCAGACCGAGACGTGGAAGCGCTATGATTGGGAATTTCATCAGTCACTGATCGCGGCGTGCGGGTCGGAAATGCTGATGCAGACCCACGCGCAGGTTTTCGACAAATATCTGCGTTATCAGATGATTGCGCTTTCCCATCGCGGCGAGATCGCGGCGGCCGAGCATCTGGAGCTGAAGGATTGCGCGCTGCGCCGCGATGCCGCGCGGGCGCGCGATGTGCTGATCGCCCATGTCGAGGGCGGCGTGTCCCATGCGCTCGAGACCGGCTTGCTGGCCGGGTTCATGGGCGATGCGTGAGAGGCTCATCCGGCGAAACCAAAAATACCATTTGATTTCGTTTTCATCCGATCTATTCTGAGCCTGCTTGCCGGAGGAGGCGCAGATGATCAGGCTCGGGTTGATTGGCGACAATATCGCGCGTTCCAAATCGCCGCTGCTCCACCGGCTTGCCGGCCGGCTTTGCGGGCTTGATGTCAGCTACGAGCCGCTGATTCCCGCCGATCTTGGCCGCAGCTTCGACGAGGTGTTCGCCGATTGCGCGGCCGGCGGGTTTCGCGGCATCAACATCACCTACCCCTACAAGGAAAAGGTCACGTCGCGGCTCGACATCCCGGACGGGCTGACCCGCGCGATGGGCGCGTGCAACACGGTCCTGTTCGGCGGCGAGAGGCCGGCCGGCCACAACACGGATTGTTCAGGCTTTGCCGCCGCGTTTCGCGCAGCGTTCGGGCCGGCCAGCCCGGGCAATGTCGCGATGGCAGGCGCCGGCGGTGTCGGCAAGGCGATCGCCTTCGCGCTGTCGAGCCTCGGGGCGCGCCGCCTTGCCCTGTTCGAGCCGGACCGCGGCCGCGCCGAGGCTTTGGCGGCCTCGCTGCGCTCCTCCGGCTCGGCGATGGAGACCGAGATCGCAACCAGCATCGAGGCGGCAAGCGAAGGCGCGGGCGGGTTCATCAACTCGACCCCGCTGGGGATGGTGGGCCATCCCGGCACCGCCTTCCCGCCCCCCCTGCTCGCGCGGGGGGAATGGGCGTTCGACGCGGTCTACACCCCCGCCGATACCGAATTCCTGAAGGGCGCCGCTCGCGCCGGGCTGCAAACCATCTCGGGCTACGAGCTTTTCTTTCATCAAGGCATCGACGCGTTCCGGCATTTCACCGGGCAAAGCGTCGATCCCGCGCAGCTTCGCGCGGCGCTTGCCGACAAAGGCGGCGGCGCGCCCGCCCTGCGCCTTGCCTAATGCGCGCCGCGGCGGTCCCAATCCTCGCGCTGCGGCAATTGCTCGAACGTATGCTCGGGCGGGGGTGAGGGCAGCGTCCATTCCAGCGTGTCGGCATATTCGTTCCAGTAATTGCGCTCGGTCACGCGCCGCCCGGCGAGGAGCGTGTAGAACACGATCCCGATGAACAGGGCGAAGGACGCGAACGAGATATAGGCGCCGATCGAGCTGACCCCGTTCCAGAACGCGTATTCCACCGGGTAGTCGATATAGCGGCGCGGCATCCCCTGCCTCCCCAGAAAATGTTGCGGGAAAAACGTCAGGTTCGAGCCGATAAACATCATCCAGAAATGCAGCTTGCCGGCCCATTCGGGATATTGCCGCCCGCTCATCTTGCCGATCCAGAAATAAACGCCGGCAAAAAGCGCAAACAGCGCGCCGAGGCTCATCACATAATGGAAATGCGCGACGACATAGTAAGTGTCGTGATAGATCCGGTCGAGCGGGGCCTGAGCGACGACAACGCCCGTCACGCCGCCAATGGTGAAGAGAAACAGAAAGCCGAACACGAACAGCATCGGCGTGCGAAACTGGACCGACCCGCCCCAGATCGTCGCGATCCACGAGAAGACCTTGATCCCGGTCGGGACCGCGATCGTCATGCTGGCAAGCTGGAAATAGGCTTGCTGGGTCAGCGACATGCCGGCGGTGAACATGTGATGCGCCCAGACCACGAAGCCGAGTATCGCAATGGCGACAAGCGCGATCACCATCGGCAGATAGCCGAAGATCGGCTTGCGCGCGAAGGTCGCAGCGACATGGCTGATGATCCCAAAGCCGGGCAGGATCAGCATATACACCTCCGGGTGCCCGAAGAACCACAGCAGATGCTGGTAAAGCACCGGATCGCCGCCGCCGACCGGGTTGAAGAAATGCGTGCCGAAATTGCGATCGGTCAGCAGCATCGTGACCGCCCCCGCCAGCACCGGCAGCGACAGAAGGATCATCCATGCGGTGACGAACACCGCCCAGGCGAACAGCGGCACCTTGAAGATCGTCATCCCCGGCGCGCGCATATTGAGGAAGGTCGTGATGATGTTGACCGCGCCAAGGATCGAGCTCGCGCCCGACAGATGGATCGCGAAAATCGCCAGATCCATCGCGTAGCCGCTTTCCGTGGTGCTCAGCGGCGCGTAAAGCACCCAGCCCACGCCGGCGCCGGACTGCCCCGCGCCTCCGGGCGAGAAAAGCGAGAGAATCGCCATGCTCGCGCCAGCCAGATAGAGCCAGTAGCTGAGATTGTTGAGCCTCGGGAACGCCATGTCCGGCGCGCCGATATGAAGCGGCATGAAGTAGTTGCCAAAGCCGCCGAACAGGGCCGGGATCATCACGAAAAACATCATCAGAACGCCGTGATAGGTGACGATGACGTTCCACAAATGCCCGTTCGGCGTGCAGAGATCGCCCGCCGAAGCAGCGGTCAGACGCGCGCCTTCGATGCATAGATACTGAACGCCCGGCTCGTGCAGCTCCATGCGCATATAGACGCTGAGGCACACCGCGATGAGCCCGAAAAACCCCGAGGTAAAAAGGTAAAGGACGCCGATATCCTTGTGGTTCGTCGACATGAACCACCGCGTGAAGAAACCGCGCGAGGGGGCGGCGTTTTCGCTGGTTGCATCTGCCATCTCTACGCTCCTGCTTCGGCCGCGCTGCGGCTCGTTTCGGGCGGCCGCGATCAATCGCCAAGCGGCCCTGCTTGCAGGAGCCATCTGGCAGAGTGCGTCGGTCGGTCTTTGGTTGAGCTTGGGACAAGGCTACATTCGTTAATCGGTATTGTAAATACTTATTATTAGACACTCGTGCGGCCGCTTTACTTTGTTCTTCATTTGTTCTATTAGTCTGGAATGCAGATGTCGTTCGAGTTCAGCGGTGATCGTGACGTCGAATGGGTGCGGCGCAGGCTGATCGCTGCGTTTGGCTGGCCCGAGCCATTCGAGCGCCGATCGCCTGCGGGGCAGCTCATCAAGTCTATGATAAGTGCCCGAACGCGCGATGAAATCTCGCTGCGTGCCTATCTGAACCTGCGGGCGGCCTATCCAAACTTGGCGGGCCTCGCCGCCGCGCCTGCCCCGCAGATCGAGGCGCTTATCGCCGATGTGACGTTCGCGGACGTCAAAGCGCGGCGGGTGAAAGCCGCGCTCGGGACGATCGCGGCCAGCCGGCCCGATTTTGATCTGGGCTTTCTGCGTGCGCGCGGCGTCCGGGGTGCGCTCGCATGGCTCGAAAGACTGCCCGGAGTGGGGCGCAAAGCCTCGGCCTCGACGCTCAATTTCAGCACGCTGAACATGCCGGC
>JAUNRZ010000007.1:25620-36037 GCA_030539455.1 Paracoccus sp. (in: a-proteobacteria)
TGCGCCCAACTCGCCCGCCTCCCGATCACCCTTCCCAAGCCCGCCCGCCACGGCTAGAACCGCAGGGCGAAGGAGAGCTGTCATGACCCATATCCCCCCTCAGCCCGGCATCATGGATATCGCGCTTTACGAAGGCGGGGCGTCCCATGTCGCGGGGGTCGAGAATGTGGTCAAGCTGTCCTCGAACGAAAACCCGCTCGGCGCGTCCGAGAAGGCGCGCGATGCGGCGATCAGGGCGGCGCATCTCATGCACCGCTACCCCTCGACCGACCATGCCGGGCTGCGCGGCGCGATCGCTGCGGTTCACGGCCTTGCGCCCGATCGGATCATCTGCGGGGTCGGCTCGGACGAGATCATCCACCTTCTCGCGCAAGCCTATGTCGGGCCGGGCGACGAGGTGCTGTTTACCGAGCACGGCTTCTTGATGTACCGCATCAGCACGCTCGCCGCCGGCGGCACGCCCGTCGCCGTCCCCGAGCGCGAGCGCGTGACCGATGTTGACGCGCTGCTTGCCGCGCTCACCCCGCGCACGCGGCTCGTCTTTGTCGCCAACCCCAACAACCCGACCGGCACGATGATCTGCCTGTCCGAGCTCGAGCGGCTTGCGCGCGGCCTGCCCGAGGGCGCTTTGCTGGTGATCGACGCGGCCTATGCGGAATATGTCGAGAATTACGATGGCGGCGCGGAACTGGCGAGCCGGCTGCCCAATGTCTTCATGACCCGCACGTTTTCCAAGATTTACGGGCTCGGCGGGCTGCGGATCGGCTGGGGCTACGGCGCGCGCGAGGTGATCGACGTGCTCTCGCGCATTCGCGGGCCGTTCAACCTGTCCTCGGTCGCGCTCGCCGCCGCCGAGGCTGCGGTGAACGATCAGGCCCATGTCGAGCGCTCGCGCGGCGAGAATGCGCGGCTGCGGGCATGGCTGGCTGAGGCTCTGGCGGAAAAAGGCGTGCCCTCGGACAGCTCGACCGCGAATTTCATCCTCGCCCGGTTTCCTGACGAGGCGGCAGCAAGTGCCTGCGATGCGGCGCTGAAAGCCGAGGGGCTGATCGTGCGGCAGGTCGGCAGCTACGGGCTGGCGAGCTGCCTGCGCATCACCATCGGCGACGAGCCCGCCTGCCGCCGCGTCGCCCATGTCATCGGCAATTTCATGGCTGATCGGGCCCGCGCATGAGTGCGGGCGCCACGGACCGACCGATTTTCCGCCGGATCGCTCTGATCGGCCTTGGTCTGATCGCCGGCTCGGTCGCGATGGCCGCGCGCGCCTCCGGCAGCGCGGGCCATATCGCGGGCTATGCCAAAAGCGCCGAAACGCGCGCGGCGGTGCGCGATCTGGGCTTTTGCGACAGCGTTCATGACAGCGCGGCCGAGGCCGTGGCGGGCGCCGATCTGGTCATCCTCGCCGTCCCGGTCGGCGCGATGGGCGAGATCGCCGCCGCGATCGGGCCTCATCTCGGGCCGGGCGCGATCGTCACGGATGTCGGCTCGGTCAAGCAAGAGGTCATCGCGGCCGTCGCGCCCCATCTGCCGGCGCAGGTCCATTTCATCCCCGGCCACCCGCTTGCCGGGACCGAACATTCCGGCCCGCGCGCCGGCTTCGCGAGCCTTTTTCAGAACCGTTGGTGGCTGCTGACCCCGCTCGAGGGGGCCGAGCCGGCGCCCACCGCGCGGCTGAGCGCCTTTGTGCGCTCGCTCGGCGCGCAGGTCGAAGAGATGGACGCAGCCCATCACGATCTGGTCCTGTCAGTGACCAGCCATGTGCCGCACCTGATCGCCTATACGATGGTGGGCGTTGCCGATCACCTCAAGCGGGTGACGGAATCCGAGGTCATCAAATACTCCGCCGCCGGGTTTCGCGATTTCACCCGAATCGCGGCGTCCGATCCGGTGATGTGGCGCGATGTTTTCCTGACCAACAAAGAGGCGGTGCTGGACGTGCTCGGCCGCTTCACCGAAGAGCTGTTCGTTCTTCAACGCGCGATCCGCATGGGCGATGCGGCGCAGCTTCAGGAGTATTTCACCCGGACCCGCGCGATCAGGCGCGGGATTATCGAGGCCGGCCAGGACACCGCCGCCCCCGATTTCGGCCGCAGCGCGGCGCTGCCCGAGGGGGCGGTCAAGCCGAGCGCCAAGAGCGACGAGGGCTGACCGCGGGGCTTGGGGCGGTTGGGCGCGAGCGCCCGCCTAGACCAACCCGGCGGCGCGGAAATCAGCCAGCAGGTCGCGCTCGGGGCGGGGGCCGACATGTGCGATGACCTCGGCGGCGGCAAGCGCGCCCATCCGTCCGGCGGTCTCGAGATCGCGCCCGCTTGCGAGGCCGTAAAGCAGCCCCGCCGCGAACTGATCGCCTGCGCCCGTCAGATCGACCGGCTCGATCGGGTGGATCTCGATCTCGGTACGCTGCCCCCCCTCGATCAGCAGCGCCGGCTCGGCCGAGCGGGTGCAGACCACCAGACGACATTCCTGCGCGGCCTGATCGAGCGCCGCGCCCAGATCGTCCGTCTGGTAAAGCGATTGATATTCATGGATATTCCCGATCACGAAATCCATCGAGCCGGCGATGAGCGCGCGGAAATCGCTGCGGTGGCGATCAACGCAGAACGGGTCGGACAGCGCGATCCCGGCTCGCCCGCCCGCGCGGTGACAAAGATCGGCGGCGCGCAGGAACGCCTCTTTGCCCGGCGCCTTGTCGTAAAGATACCCCTCGAGGAACAGCCATTTATTGCCCTCGAACACGCCCTCTGGCACATCGCCGGGCGAAAGCTCGGACGAGATGCCGAGATAGGTGTTCATCGACCGCTCGCCATCCGGCGTCACCAGAATGACCGAATGCGAGGTCGGCAGCGGATGATCCTCGATCGCCGCGTTGACAAAGCGCGTGCCCGCCGCCTCGGTCCCCTCGATATAGGACCGGCCCAGATCGTCCGCCGCGACGCGCCCGATAAAGGCGGTCTCGAGCCCAAGCCGCCCGATCCCCGCAAGCGTATTCGCGACCGAGCCGCCCGGCACGTGGCGCGCCTTCCCCATCGCCGCCTGCGCTTTCAGCAGGGTCTCCGAGCGATCGCGCTCGATCAGTTGCATGACGCCCTTCTGGATGCCGAGCGCGTCCAGATCCTCGTCACGCGCGGATGCGATCACGTCAACCACCGCGTTGCCGATGCCGATCACGTCGAAATTCTTCATTCGGTTTTTTCCTCATAGGGGCAGAGATCGGCCAGCAGGCAGATGCCGCAGCGGGGCCGGCGTGCGAGACAGATATAGCGGCCATGCAGGATCAGCCAGTGATGGGCGTGCTGCTGGAAACGGGCGGGGATGTTGTCCTCGATGGCGCGCTCGACCTCGTCCACATCGCGGCCGGGCGCGATGCGGGTGCGGTTGCCGACGCGGAAAATATGCGTATCGACGGCCTGCGCGGGATGCCCGAAGATGCAGTTGAGCACGACATTCGCGGTCTTGCGCCCCACCCCCGGCAGCGACATGAGGGCGGCGCGGCTGTCTGGCACCTCGCCGCCGTAATCGTCAACGAGGATCTGCGACAGGCGGATCACATTCTTCGCCTTCTGGCGGAAGAGCCCGATCGTCTTGATATGCTCGGTCAGCCCCGCCTCGCCAAGCGCGAGCATCTGCGCAGGCGTCGTGACCTCGCGAAACAGCGCTTCGGTCGCGCGGTTCACGCTCAGATCCGTTGCCTGCGCCGACAGCGCGACGGCGACGACAAGCTGATAGGGGTTGGCATAGCGCAGCTCGGTCTCGGGCTGGGGATTGGCCGCTTGCAGCCGCGAGAAGATCGCGACCTGCTCGGCATAGGGAAGGGGCGGCTTGAGACGGCTCATGGCGCGGTGATGCAACGCGCCGCGCGCAGTTGCAACTGGCACGCTGAGGGCGGGGGCGAGCGATCACGAAACGCTCGCCGGGATTTGCCAAATATGTGAAGCCATTTCAATCCACTAACGGGAATGTTGGCTTCATGGAGCCGGGAACTTGTGGCAGAGTTCGCGCGTTCATGGGGCACAGACGCCCCCAATCCCGGCCCCGCCGGGCCCGGAGTTGAAGAAAGGGACACCACTATGACGACGAAATTCTACCTGCTGCTTGGCTCGGTCGGGATCATGGCGCTTGGCGCCTGCGCGACCGACGAATTCGGGAACACCGGCACGACGCTCAGCCGCACTCAGCAAGGCGCGCTTGCCGGCGCCGCCGCGGGCGCGGTTTACGGCGCGCAGCGCGACGATGACAGCTCGGGCCGGGCGCGCGACGCCGCACGCGGCGCAATTGTCGGCGCAGCGGCCGGTGCCGCCATCGGCAGCATTCTGGAACAGCAGCAGCGCGCGCTTCAGCAGACCATGACCTCGCCGGGCGTTCAGATCGTGAACGCGGGCGATCACCTGCGCGTCATCATGCCGGACGGCATCCTCTTCGCGACCGACAGCGCTGCGGTCTCGGGGCAGGCGCAGAACGATCTTTACGCTCTGGCCCGCAACCTCCAGCAATATCCGAACAGCCGCGTTCAGGTGATCGGCCATACCGACAATACCGGCTCGGCCGCGCATAACATGGACCTCTCGCAGCGCCGCGCGCAGTCGGTGGTCGGCATTCTGACCGCTGCGGGCGTGCCCGCCGCGCGCCTGACCGCCGCCGGAAGGGGCCTGACCCAGCCTGTGGCGTCGAACGACACGGCTCAGGGCCGCGCGCAAAACCGCCGCGTCGAGATCCTGATCTACCCGACCCGCTAAGCCGGGGCGAGACGCCAACGCGAAAGGCCGGGCAGCGCGCCCGGCCTTTTTCGTTCTGCGCCGCGCTATTTGCCGGTGAATTTCGGCGCGCGCTTTTCCATGAATGCCGCGACGCCCTCGCGGAAATCGGCGCTGCGGCCGGCGCGGCCCTGATGCTGCGCTTCAAGCTCGAGCTGGTCAGCAAGATCATTGCTGGCCGAGGCGCGCAAAAGCTCGCGCACCGAGATGAACGCCTGCCCCGGCCCGCTGGCCAGATGGCGCGCCCGGGCGGCGACGGTTTCGACGAACTCGGCCTCGGGCGCGACCTCCCAGATCATGCCCCAATCGGCGGCCTGGCTGGCGGTGATCTTGTCGGCGAAGAGCATCATCCCCATTGCGCGCGCATGGCCGACCATACGCGGCAGCAGCCACGTGCCGCCCGCATCGGGGATCAGCCCGATCTTGGTGAATGCCTGCACGAAGGACGCGCTTTCGACCGCGATCACGACATCGGCCGCGAGGGCGAGATTGGCCCCTGCCCCCGCCGCAACCCCGTTCACCGCCGCGATCACCGGCGCGCGGCAGCCGCTGACGGCGTGGAGCATCGGCTCATATTCGCGGCGCAGCACGCCCTCGATATCGGCGGCGGCCGAGCGATCGCTCAGATCCTGACCCGAGCAGAACGCCTTGCCCGCCCCGGTCAGCACGACGCAGCGCACATCCTCGCCGATGCCATTCAGCGCCGCTGTAATCTCGGCGCGCATCTGCGAGTTGAGCGCGTTCATCACATCGGGGCGGTCCAGCATCAGCGTCGCGATGCCGTCCTTGATTGAAAATTTAATGCTTTGGTAATCCATTACTGGCCCTTTGGTGAACTCGCCCGCAGAATGACGGCTTTGCCGCGCAGATCAAGCCCCGACCATGCGTCAGGCATGGGCGGCTGCGCCCCCTCCGCGCGAAAACCCGGCTCAGCGGCGCATGATCTCGTCGAGCCGGGCCTTTTCCGTATCGCTCAGCGTCTCGCTGCGCGGCTCGGGCGCGCGCCCGCGCGATCTCAGGAACTGCCAGCCAATCAGCAGCGCAATGATCGCCATCACCGGCCCCGCCCAGTAAAGCAGCAGGTTGACGCCCTGCCGGCGCGGCTCGAACAGCACATATTCGCCGAAACGGTCGGTCACTGCGTCAACGACCTCGGCGTCGCTGTCGCCCTCGACCAGCCTTTCGCGTACATAAAGCCGCAGATCGCGGCTGACCGGCGCGTTCGATTCGTCGATATTCTCGCCCTGACAGACCGGGCAGCGGATGTTGCGCGACAGATCGCGCGCCCGCTGCTCGAGCACCGGATCATCCAGCACCTCGTCGGGCTGAACGGCAAAACCGGGCGCGGCGAGCGCGATGATCAAGGTCAGGACGGTCAGGATCTGGCGCATCGCGATCACTCGGCCGGCTGCATCTGCGTGCGGCGCGGGCGGCGGGCCGATGCGGCGGCCACCCGGTAGCGGCGATCCGACAGCGAGATGAACCCCCCAAGCGCCATGATGATGCAGCCCGCCCAGATCCAGTTGGCGAAGGGCTTGATATAGGTCCGCACCGCCCAGCCGCCGCCCTCTTGCTCATCGCCGATCACCAGATAGACGTCGCGCCAGATCCCGTTGTCGATCGCGGCCTCGGTAGTCGGCATTTGCTGGACCGGGTAGAACCGTTTTTCGGGATAAAGCGTTGCGACATCGCGCCCGCCGCGGCGCACATCCATCACCGCTTTCGTGGTCAGGAAATTCGGGCCCTCGGTGTCGCGCACATCGCGCAGCGTGATCTCGTAACCCGCGACCTCGAAGCGATCACCGATCTGCGCGACGCGGATATCCTCGACCTCCCACGCCATCAGGAGCGAGACGCCGATGAACGTGACGCCAAGCCCCGCATGGGCCGTCGCCTTCCCCCAATCCGAGCGCGGCAGCCGCGCGAGCCGCGTCAGCCCCGAGCTGCCGGTGCGCAAGAGCAGCTCGGCCACCGAAGCCGCGATCAGCCACACGCCAAGCGCCGCCCCGATCACCGCAAGCCCCGAGCGCCCGGTCGAGACCGCAAAGGCAAGCGCCCCCGCAGCGACCGCAAGCGCCGCCGCGCCCCAAAGCGGGCGCATGGCGCGGGTCAGATAGCCGCGCTTCCACGGCAGGATCGCGCCCAAGGGAAGCACGATGGCGATCGCGATCATGAAGGGGGTGAAGGCCTGTTCGAAGAAGGGCGGGCCGACCGACAGAACGCGGCCCGTCATCGCCTCGGCGATCAGCGGCCACATCGTCCCGATGAACACCACGAAACAGGCGACCGCCAGAAGGATATTGTTGACCACAAGCGCGCCCTCGCGCGAGATCGGGGTAAAGACGCCCTTGGCCTGCATCGCGCCCGCCCGCAGCGCGTAAAGCGTGAGCGCGCCGCCGATGAAAAAGACCGAGATGCCAAGGATCATGTTGCCCCGCGCGGGGTCCGTCGCAAAGGCGTGCACCGAGGTCAAAATCCCCGAGCGCACGATGAACGCGCCGATCAGCGAGAAGCCGAATGCCATGATCGCCAGCAGGATCGTCCAGCTTTTCAGCGCCTCGCGCTTTTCGACGACGATCGCGGAGTGAAGCAGCGCGGCGGCGATCAGCCAGGGCATGAAGCTCGCATTTTCGACCGGATCCCAGAACCAGAACCCGCCCCAGCCAAGCTCGTAATACGCCCACCACGAGCCAAGCGCGATGCCGATGGTCAGAAACACCCATGCCGCCAGCGTCCACGGCCGCACCCAACGCGCCCAGGCCGCGTCAACGCGCCCCTCGATCAAGGCGGCGACGGCGAACGAGAACGCCATGCTCAGCCCGACATAGCCGAGATAGAGGAAGGGCGGGTGGAAGGCGAGGCCGGGGTCTTGCAGCAGCGGGTTCAGATCGCGCCCGTCAAAGGCCGGGTTCGCGATGCGCCAGAACGGGTTGGAGGTGAAGATCACGAAGGCCAGAAACGCCACGCTGATCGAGCCCTGCACCGCCAGAACGCGCGCGCGAAGCTGCGGCGGCAGGTTCTGGTCAAAGAGCGCCGCAGCCGCCCCGAACAGCGTCAGGATAAGCACCCAAAGCAGCATCGAGCCCTCGTGATTGCCCCACACCCCCGAGATCTTGTAGATCATCGGCTTGAGCGTGTGCGAGTTCTGATAGACGAGCTGGACCGAGAAATCCGAGGTCACGAACGCGATCGTCAGCGCGACAAACGCAAGCAGCGTCAGCAGGAACTGCGCGATCGCCGCAGGCCGCGCCGCCTCCATCCACGGCGCCCAGCCCTTATGCGCGCCGATCATGGGCACCACGGTCTGGAACAATGCCACGCCAAAGGCGAGGATCATGGCGAAATGTCCGAGCTCTACAATCATCCGTGCCTCCTTGGCGGCGCATCATAAGGCCAGATCGCGCCGCGCGCCAGCCGCGCCGGCCCAGATCGCGGCGCTGTGACGCAGCGCGCGAGGGAATTGCTGAGGCAAGCGGGCGGCAAGACGGGGGCCGCTGCGGCGACCCCTGCCCGGCCTTGCCACAGCGAGGAACGCCGGCTGGCAGGCTACGCTGCTCCCAAGGCGCTTCCTCACCGCCCTCGCCCCAGCGAGGGGTGCCCCGGCTTTCTCCGCCGCTAGGGCGTGCGCTGCGCCTTGCGGTAAGACTGGATCTCCTCGACCACGAAATCGCGGAACGCGGTGACCTTGCGCGATGAGCGGAGCTCTTCGGGATAGGCCAGAAAAACCGGCACCTCGCCCGATTGAGTATCGTCGAAAATCTGCACCAGATCGGGGAAATCGGCGACCAGATAATCGGGCAAAACGCCGATCCCGGCATTGGCCAGCACCGCTTGCAGCACGCCGAAATAATTGTTCACAAGCAAGGTCGAGCGCGGCGATTGCGCCAGCAGCATCGCCGCGAGATTGCGCCCGGCCGAGACCTGCGAGGCGTTCGGCGCCTGACAGATCACGCGGTGCGCGCCGATATCCTCGATCCCGACCGGCCGCCCCGCCTCGGCGAGATAGCTGCGCGTCGCATAAAGACGCATCCTGATATTCAGCAGCCGCCGCCGGATCAGATCGGCCTGCGAGGGCTCTTTCATGCGGATCGCGACATCGGCCTCGCGCATCGCGAGATCGAGCACCCGTTCCTCAAGCAGCAACTCGATCTTGAGATCGGGGTAAAGCTGATAAAGCTTGTTGAGCCGCGGCACGAGCCAGAGCGTGCCGAACCCGGTCGCCGTCGTCACCCGCAGATCGCCCGCCACCTCTTCATCATTATCGCGCAGCCGCGCGGCGGTCGCGTCAAGCTGGCTCGCGATGGCGGACGTGGCCTGAAACAGCAGCTCGCCCTGCTCGGTCAGGATAAGCCCGCGCGCGTGGCGGTGGAACAAGGTCACGCCAAGCTGATCCTCGAGCCCGCGAATCTGCCGGCTGACGGCCGATTGCGACAGATGCAGGGAATCCCCCGCATGAGTCAGGCTGCCCGCATCCGCAACCGCATGGAAAATACGTAACTTGTCCCAATCCATCAAAGTTATTCTCGAATATTTCGCAAAATCTCGTTCTCACATATAATTATGTCAGGCGGGTAACAACTGCGCATCGCGCAGAAGCGACTTGATAGGTCAATGTTTCTTACCTATAATGAGTGAAACCGCATCCGGCAGGGGGGAGACCTAATGGGCGTCCAGACCAACCAGGAATTTTCGCTTTCCGACCGTTTCAATCTGGAACGGTCCACTGTGCTTTTGAACGGCACGCAAGCGCTCGTGCGCCTCATGCTGATGCAGAAGGCGCGCGACCGGGAGGCCGGGCTGAACACGGCGGGGCTTGTCTCGGGTTATCGCGGCAGCCCGCTTGGCGGGGTCGATCTTCAGATGATGAAGGCCGACAAGCTGCTGCGCGAGAACGATGTTCTGTTCCAGCCGGGGCTGAACGAGGATCTTGCCGCGACCGCGATCTGGGGCAGCCAGCAGGCCGAGCTGCGCGGCGAGGGCAGCTATGACGGCGTGTTCGGGCTTTGGTATGGCAAGGGTCCGGGCGTCGACCGGACCGGCGATGTGATGCGTCACGCGAACATGGCCGGATCAAGCCCGCATGGCGGCGTCCTGATGGCGATGGGCGACGATCACACGGGCGAATCATCCTCGGTCCTGCATCAGTCGGACTGGGCAATGGTCGATGCCTATATCCCGGTCCTGTCCCCCGCCGGCGTGCAGGAGATCCTCGATTACGGGCTTTACGGCTTTGCGATGTCGCGCTTTGCCGGGGTCTGGGTCGGGCTCAAGACGATGAAGGACACCGTCGAGGCCACCTCGGTCGTCAATGGCGACCCGTTCCGGCTGAATTTCGAGCTGCCGCCCTTCAAGATGCCCGAGGGCGGGCTGAACATCCGCCTTGGCGACACGCCGGTCGCGCAAGAGGCGCGGATGATCGACTACAAGCGCTTTGCCGCCGAGGCATTCGCGCGCGCCAACCGCATCGACCGCAAGATCTGGGGCAATGGCAGCGCCAAGATCGGCTTCGTGGCGGCCGGCAAGAACTGGCTGGACCTCAGCCACGCTCTGTCGCTTCTCGGGATCGGCGAGGCCGAGGCCGAACGGCTCGGGATCACCACATACAAGATCGGCCAGACCTTCCCGATGGATATGAAATCCTTCCAGGAATGGTCCGAGCCGCTGGA
>JAUNRZ010000088.1 GCA_030539455.1 Paracoccus sp. (in: a-proteobacteria)
CATCAGAAGGGCAACGAGACCTCGACCAACTCGATCGCCTCGATCTTCGCCTGGACGGGCGGGCTCAAGCACCGCGCGAAACTCGACGGCAACGACGCGCTGAAGAACTTCGCCGAAACGCTCGAGAAAGTCACCGTGCAGGCGGTCGAGGACGGGTTCATGACCAAGGACCTCGCTTTGCTGGTCGGCCCGGAGCAGAAATGGCTCTCGACGATGGGCTATCTCGAAAAAGTGGACGAGTATCTCAACAAGGCGCTCGCCTGATACATCCAAGGCCGGGCCAAGCGCCCGGCCTTTTTCCTGCGGCTTCTTCTTCACGCAAATATCCCGGGGGTCCGGGGGCTGGCCCCCGGCCGCCGCCCCCCGCGCGACTGCCCTTGCCTTGCCACATAAGCGGGCGTAAGGCGCGGCCATGGATTTCGCCCGCTATCGCCCTCATCTCATTGCGACTCTCGCGCTTGGTTTGCCGCTGATCGGCAGCCATCTGGCGCGCATGGCGATCGGGCTGACCGACACGCTGATGATCAGCTGGTACGGGGTCGAGGCGCTTGGCGCCCTCGTCATCGCGACCTCGCTGTTCTTCATCATCCAGATGCTCGGCTCGGGCTTCGGGATCGGCGTGATGGGGCTGCTCGCCTCGGCCCATGCGCGCGGCGACGATACCGAGATGCGGCGGGCCACGCGCATGGCGCTTTGGCTCTCATCCATCCACGCGATGATCGCGATGCCGTTCCTGTGGTTCTCCAAGCCGATCCTGCTGGCGCTTGGGCAGACCGATATGATCGCCTCGCTCGCGCAGGATTATCTGCGGATCGCGGGCTGGGGGATCCTGCCGGTGCTGTGGATGATGGTGCTGAACTCGTATCTCGCCGCGATGGAGCGCACACAGGTCATCTTGTGGATCACCGTCGCCGGCATTCCGCTGAACATCCTCTTCAACTGGTGCCTCATCTTCGGCAATTGGGGCTTCCCCGAG
Source organism: Paracoccus sp. (in: a-proteobacteria) (assembly GCA_030539455.1). GTDB lineage: Bacteria > Pseudomonadota > Alphaproteobacteria > Rhodobacterales > Rhodobacteraceae > Paracoccus. The sequence goes on from JAUNRZ010000088.1 coordinate 977, forward strand.
CTCGGCGTTCAGGGCGCGGCCATCGCCTCGGTCAGCACGCAAACGCTTGGAATGGCGGCGATCCTCGCCTATGCGCTCTGGCTGCCCGAGGCGCGGCGCTTCAATCTGATGCAGCGCTTCTGGAAACCCGACTGGCACGCGTTCCGCGCGATCTTCGCGCTTGGTATGCCGGTCGGGCTGACCTTGGTGGCCGAGGTCGGCATGTTCGTCGGCGCCAATCTGATGATGGGCTGGATCGGCACGCTCGAGCTTGGCGCGCACGGCATCGCGCTGCAAATCGCATCGGTCACGTTCATGGTCCAGCTTGGCCTTGCCAATGCCGCGACGATCCGGGTCGGGCAGATGGTTGCGCGCGACGATGGCGCGGGGATGCGCGATGCGGCGGCGACGGTGCTGAGCCTCTCGCTGATCTTCGCGCTGCTCTCGGTCGCGCTGTTCCTGCTGGCTCCGCGCACGCTGATCGGGCTTTATCTCGACTTCTCGCAGCCCGAGGCGGCGGCGGTGATGGCGCTTGCGGTCGGGTTTCTCGTCTGGGCGGCGCTGTTTCAGCTCACCGACGCGCTGCAAGTGGTCGGGCTGGGCCTTCTGCGCGGGGCGCAGGACACGCGCGTTCCGATGTGGCTTGCCGCGATCTCTTACTGGCTGATCGGGCTGCCCGCCGGCTATGTGCTGGCCTTCCCGCTCGGGATGGGCGGGGCCGGGCTGTGGCTGGGCCTTGTGATCGGGCTCAGCGTCGCCTCGGTTCTGATGCTGCGCCGCTTCTACCGGGGGCTTGCGCGCGGGGACTGGACCCCGCCCTTGCAAACCGGGTAAACTCTGCCGATATGTCACGTTGATTCAGGACCGCTATGCGACCCGTTTTCGTTCAGTTCCGCTGCAATCCCGGCCAGACCTATGCCGTAGCGGATGCGATCTATGACCGCGAAATCGTGTCCGAGCTTTACTCGACCTCGGGGGAGTTTGATCTGCTGGCCAAGATCTACATTCCCGAGGATGCCGATATCGGCCGTTATCTGAGCGATAACCTGTTCGATATTCCCGGCATATCGCGCACGTTGACGACCATGACGTTCAAGGCGTTCTAGCCCGGCCGTGCCGGCGCCTCGCCTCGCTTCCATGAAGGATTCTTCCGCAATGTCTCAAACCGAAACCCGCACCGAGGGCTGCGACCTCGTTCTTACGCGCCACATCGCGGCGCCGCCGGAAAAAGTGTGGTCCGCCTGGACGACGCCCGATCTGCTGACCCGCTGGTTCGCGCCCGCGCCGGTGCAAGTACCCGAGGCGGTGATCGAAGCCCATCCCGGCGGTCAGTTCCGCATCGTGATGGAGCTGCCCGACGGCAAGCGCATGTCCCATCCGGGCTGCGTTCTGGTCGCCGAAGAGGGGCGCTCGCTGATCTTTACCGACGCGCTCGACGCCGGCTTCCGGCCGCGCGGGCAGGGCTTCATGACCGCCCTGATCGACATCGAGCCCGAAGGCGCCGGCACCCGCTACACGGTGCGCGTTCTGCACAAGGACGGCGCCGACTGCAAAAAGCACGAGGATATGGGCTTTGCGCAGGGCTGGACCGCCGCCACCGCGCAACTCGCCGCGCTTGTCGAAGAGCTGGCCCCGGCGGCCTGAGCCGCAGCGCCGGCTTGCCCGCCCATCCGAGGAAAGGTGGCACCATGTCGTTCTTTTCCAAGCTGCGAGAGCGGCTTACGAAATCTTCCTCGAAAATCGAGCAGGGGCTGGATGATCTGGTCTCGCGCGGGGCGTCTGGCGATCCGGCGGAGGCCGGCGCCGACCCGCAAGAGCAAAGCGCCGCCGCCATCGCCTCGCAGCAAGCGCCGCACCCCGCGCCCGAGCCTCGGCCCGAGCCGGCCGCCGAGCATGTGCCGACCCCGCTCCCCGAGCCTGCGCCGCTCCCCCCCGAGCCGGTTCCTGGCGCGCCGGGCTCGCCCGAGCCCGATACCGCCGCGCCGCGCCCCGGTTTTCTGGGCCGGCTCTTCGGTGGTGGCAGCGCCGCGCCGGCTGCGCCTGCGGCCCCGCCCGAGCCAAGGCGCGAGCTGGATGACGCGATGCTCGAAGATCTCGAGGATATGCTCGTCGCTGCCGATATGGGCGTCGATACCGCCCTGCGCGTGACCGCGAATATCGCCGAGGGGCGGCTTGGCCGCCGGGTCTCCTCGCGCGAGCTGAAGCAGCTTCTCTCGGACGAGATCGTGCGCATCATGTCGCCCGTCGCACGCCCCCTGCCGCTTTACCCCAAAAAGCCGCAAGTCGTGCTGGTGGTCGGCGTGAACGGTTCGGGCAAGACGACGACGATCGGCAAGCTGGCCAGCCAGTTCCGCGCAGCCGGCAAGCACGTCATCATCGCCGCCGGCGATACGTTCCGCGCCGCTGCGGTCGAGCAGTTGCAGGTCTGGGGGCAGCGCGCCGGCGTTCCGGTGCTGACCGCCCCCGAGGGGAGCGATCCGGCCAGCCTCGCCTTTGACGCGATGACGCGGGCCGAGGCGGACGGCGCCGATCTTCTGATGATCGACACGGCCGGGCGGCTGCAAAACCGCGCCGATCTGATGGAGGAACTCGCCAAGATCGTCCGCGTGATCCGCAAGAAAGACCCCGACGCGCCTCATAACACGCTGCTGGTTCTGGACGCGACGACCGGGCAGAACGCGCTGTCGCAGGTCGAGACCTTCACCAAACTCGCCGATGTCTCGGGCCTCGTCATGACCAAGCTCGACGGCACCGCGCGCGGCGGTGTTCTGGTCGCGCTTGCCGACCGTTTCGGCCTTCCGATCCACGCGATCGGCGTGGGCGAGCAGATCGACGATCTCGACGCGTTCGACCCCGAGGATTTCGCCCGCGCTCTGGTCGGGCTTTAGGGCAAGGCCGTGGCTCGGCTTTGGCCGCGCGGCGCGCCTCTGGCCGGTTTCGCGCTTGCGGGGCTGCTGCCGGGCGGGCTCTTGATCCTTGGCGCGTGGCTGGGCGGAGCGCCGCTTTGGGCCGGGCTCGCCCTCATGGCGCTTGCCGCCCCGCTGGCCGATACGATCGCCGCGCCCGAATATGGCGACAGGGCCGAGCCGGCATCATCGCGCGGCGCGGATCTGATCTCGGTGCTGCTGGCAGCGCTTCACTTCGCGCTGCTTGCCTCGGTGCTGGTCGCGCTCGCCCGCCCCGATCTGCCCTGGCATGAGCGTGCCGCGCTCATCATCGGGGCGGGGATGTTCTTCGGCCAAAGCTCGAACGCCAACGCGCATGAGCTGATCCACCGCTCGCGCCGCTTTCTGTTCCGGCTGGGTGCGGCGATCTATCTGAGCCTGCTGTTCGGCCACCATGTCAGCGCGCACCGGCTCGTCCATCACCGCTTCGTCGCGACCGACGCGGACCCAAACAGCGCGCGGCTTGGCGAATCGTTCTGGGCGTTCTGGCCGCGCGCATGGGTCGGCTCGTTCCGCGCCGGCCTCGCCGCCGAGCGCGCCCTGACCGCCCGCCAGCCGGGCCGGCTCAACCCCTATCTGATCTGGACGCTCGGCGCGGCCCTTCTTTGCGCCGCGATCCTCGCCGCGTTCGGCCCGCGCGCCTTCGCCAATTACCTGCTGCTATGCGCCTACGCGCAAATGCAGCTTTTCCTCTCGGATTACGTCCAGCATTACGGGCTGCGCCGCGCCGAGACCGCCGGCCGCCCCGAGCCGGTGGCCGAGCGCCATAGCTGGGACGCCCCGCACGCCATTTCATCGCTGCTGATGGTGAACGCGCCGCGCCATTCGGACCACCACGCCCATCCCGCCCGCGCCTATCCCTCGCTGCGCCTGAACCGGGCCGAGGCGCGCCCGATGCTCCCCTATTCGCTGCCGGTGATGGGGGCGCTTGCGATGATCCCGCCGCTTTGGCGCCGCATCATGGACCGCCGCGTCGCCCAAATGCGCGAGCGGAGCTGAACCTGCCTTCTTCTGCGCAAAAATACTCATCCGCCCGCGCCGCAGGGCGCAGGGTCAGAAAAGGCTCCCCTGCCGGTCGGTATCGGGGCGCGCCTGCAAGCTGCCATCCTGCATCACCACCTCGAAACGGGCCTCGGCCCCGGCCTCGGCGGCGGTGGTCAGCACATGACCCTTGCCGTCGCGCAGCACCGCAAAACCGCGCTTCAGCGTCTGCTCATACCCCAGCGAGACGCGCAGCCGGTCCACCCGCTCCAGCCGCTCGCGCCACGGGGTAATGCCGCGCGCGCCGATCCCGTCCAGCCGCCCGGCAAGCCCGCCGAGACGCGCGCGGCTCTGCGCCAGATCGCGCTTTGCCTGCGCCAGAACGCGGCCACGCGCCGCTTCGAGCCTCGGGCCGTAATCCGCCACACGCTGCCCCATCTGCGCGATGCGCGGGGCGCCAAGGGGGCCAAGCCGCGCGCCGAGCGAGGCGAAATCCCGCGCCGCCGCGCGCGTGAACTGGCGCAGCATCGCGCCCGGCAGAGGCAGCGCGTCAAGCCGCGCGCGCTTGCGCAGGCTCAGCCCGGCCAGCCCCGGCTCGAGGCGCGGTCCGACCAGATCAAACCGCTGACGCGCGTCTGTGGTAAGCGCCGCAGGCCGGCCCAAAGCGCGGCCCAGATCGCGCAGGCGCTGCGCCGCGAGCCCGGCCCGCCCGACAAGCGCGCGCGTCATCCGCCCGCCCGAATCCGAGATGCGCAGCGCAAGATCGCGGCGCACCGGCACGGCCATCTCGGCTGCGGCGGTGGGTGTCGGCGCGCGCCGGTCGGCGGCGAAGTCGATCAGCGTCGTGTCCGTCTCGTGCCCGACCGCCGAGATCAGCGGAATGCGGCTGCGCGCCGCCGCGCGCACGACGATTTCCTCGTTGAACCCCCAAAGATCCTCGATGCTCCCGCCGCCGCGCGCGACGATCAGCAGATCGGGGCGCGGCACCTCCCCGCCCGGGGAAAGCGCGTTGAACCCGTCAATCGCGGCCGCGACCTCGGGCGCGCATGCCGCGCCCTGCACCGCGACGGGCCAGATCACGACGCGGCTCGGGAAACGCTCGCGCAGGCGGTGGAGGATATCGCGGATCACCGCGCCCGAGGGCGACGTCACCACCCCGATCACCTCCGGCAGAAACGGCAGCGCGCGCTTTTTCGCGTCATCGAACAGCCCCTCGGCGGCAAGCGCGCGGCGCCGCCGCTCGAGCATCGCCATCAAAGCGCCGGCCCCCGCCGGCTCGATCTCGTCGACGATCAGCTGGTATTTCGACTGACCGGGAAAGGTCGTCATGCGGCCGGTCGCGACGACCTCCATCCCCTCTTCCGGACGCTGCGAGAGCCGCGCTGCCTGCCCTTTCCACGTGATCGCGGCGATCACCGCGCGGTCGTCCTTGAGGTCGAAATAAAGATGCCCCGAGGCCGGCCGCGCCACACGCCCGATCTCGCCGCGCACCCGCACCCGGCCGAACTGGTCCTCGATCACCCGCTTTACCGCGCCCGAGATCTCGGAGACGGTGAATTCATGCGCATTGCTGCCGGGGGCGTCGTCGTCGATCAGGTCCATCTTGCCGCTTTGGCTTGTCGGTGCTTGGCGGCCAGACTAGAACGCGGGCCAGTCAGATGAAAGGGCGGCGCATGAATATCCTGATCCTCGGCGGCGGCGGGCGCGAACACGCGCTTGCATGGGCGATCCGGCAGAACCCGAAATGCGACCGGCTGCTTGTCGCGCCCGGCAATGCGGGGATCGCGCAGATCGCGGAATGCGCCGATCTCGATATTCTCTCGCGCTCGGCGGTGCTGGAATTCGCGCAGGAGAATGCGGTCGATTTCGTCGTGATCGGCCCCGAGGCGCCGCTGGCGGCGGGCGTTGCCGATGCGCTGCGGGCGGCCGGGTTCACCGTGTTCGGCCCCTCCGAGGCGGCCGCGAAGCTCGAAGCCTCCAAAGCCTTCACCAAAGAGATCTGCGATGCCTGCGGCGCGCCCACCGCCGCCTGGGCGCGGTTCGATGCCGAAGGCCCGGCGCTTGACTATGTGCGCGCGAAAGGCGCGCCGATCGTCGTCAAGGCGGACGGGCTCGCGGCCGGCAAAGGCGTCATCGTCGCGATGGATTTGCCCGAGGCCGAAAACGCCATCGCCCGCATCTTCGGCGGCGCGTTTGGCGAGGCCGGCGCCGAGGTCGTGATCGAAGAGTTCATGACGGGCGAGGAGGCCAGCTTCTTCGTGCTCTCGGACGGGGAGCGATGCCTGCCGATCGGCACCGCGCAGGACCACAAGCGCGTCGGCGAGGGCGATACCGGCCCCAATACCGGCGGGATGGGCGCCTATTCTCCCGCTCCGGTTCTGGACGAGGCGGTTCAGGCGCAGGTGATGGACGAGATCATCCGCCCCACGATCGCCGAGATGGCGCGGCGCGGCACTCCGTTTCAGGGTGTGCTCTTCGCCGGGCTGATGATCGAAAACGGGCGCGCGCGGCTCGTCGAATACAACGTGCGCTTCGGCGATCCCGAATGTCAGGTGCTGATGATGCGCCTTGGCGGTCAGGCGTTCGATCTGATCCAGGCCTGCGCCGAGGGGCGGCTGGACGAGGTCGCGGTCAACTGGGCGGGCGATCACGCCATGACGGTGGTGCTGGCCGCCAATGGCTATCCCGGCGATTACGAGAAAGGCTCGCGGATCGAGGGGCTGGAGGGGCTTGCCGATGACAGCTTCCAGACTGTGTTCCACGCCGGCACCGCCGAAAAGAACGGCCAGATCATCGCCGCAGGCGGGCGCGTTCTGGCCGCCACGGCGCGCGGCGAGAGCCTTGCTGATGCCCGCGCGCGCGCCTACGCGCTTGCCGAGGCGATCGACTGGCCGGGCGGGTTCTACCGCCGCGATATCGGGCACCGCGCGCTTTAGCCGCGCAGCTCAGAAATCGACCTTCACGCCGGGCAGCTTCAGCGTCGAGATCAGCTCGCGCAGCTCTTGCCGGGCGGCGATGTTGGACATGGAAAGCTGCTCGGTCCCGATATCCTTCAGATCGAGCAGCGTCAGCCCGCGCGGGAAGAGCTCGCGGAAAATCACCCGCTCGGCAAAGCCCGGCGCGACGCGAAACCCGATCCGCTTCGACAGATCGGTCAGCGCGGTCCCGACCTTGCGCTTGTTGTGCATCGCTTGCGTCCCCAGCCGGTTGCGCAGCACCAGCCAGTCGATCGGCCCCGCCCCGGCTGCCGCCCGCGTCTGCCGCGCGTTCCAGACCATCTCGGCATAGATCGACGGCCCCAGCACCTTGCCCTCGGGCGAGACGCGCGCCAGAAGGTCGAAATCGATAAAGCTGTCATTCATCGGCGTGATCAGCGTATCGGCCAGCATATGCGCCATCTGGCTCAGCCGCGTATGGGATCCCGGGCAGTCGAGCAGGATGAAATCGCACTCGGCTTCCAGCTCTGCCACCGCGCGCGACAAGGGGTCGATATCGTTCGGATCCGCCGCCTCGAGAGCGCCAAGTCGCGGCGTCGGCAGCGCGATCCCCTGCTTTTGCGCGAAATAGATCCGGTTCTCGAGATAACGCCCGAAACTGCGCTGCCGGATATCGAGATCGAGCGCGCCGACACGGTGCCCCATCCGCGCAAGCGCCGTCGCGACATGCATCGAGGTGGTAGACTTGCCCGACCCGCCCTTTTCGTTGCCGATCACAATGATATGGGTCACCGCTGCCACCATTTTTGCGCCGCCGCGACCATAGGGCTGCGCCCTGCGGTTGAAAAGCGCCGCCCGCGCAGAAATCTGGGGACAAGTGCGCGCTTCTTCTTCACTCAAATATCCCCGCCGGAGGCTCCCGCATTTGCCGCCGCGCACGGCCCTAAACGAGATGCGCCGCCCCAAAGGGACGGCGCGCGTTCTTCAACGGGGTGGGGCGATCAGAAGCCGAGGCCTGCGTATTTGTTCTTGAACTTCGAGACGCGCCCGCCGGTATCCATCAGCTTGGCCGAGCCGCCGGTCCATGCCGGGTGCGAGGTCGGGTCGATGTCCAGCGACATGGTATCGCCTTCCGAGCCCCAGGTCGAGCGGACCTGATAGGTGGTGCCGTCGGTCATCTTCACTTCGATCATGTGATAATCGGGATGAATGTCTTTTTTCATCGCGCGGCTCCTCAGGCGTTGGCGTCGGCCTTGTCGGCCTTCGGCTTGTAGTTGGTGACTTCGGCGATACGGGCGGATTTGCCGCGACGCTCGCGCAGGTAGTAGAGCTTCGCGCGGCGCACGCGGCCGCGGCGGACGACTTCGATCGAATCGACATTGGTCGAATAGAGCGGGAACACACGCTCCACCCCTTCACCGAACGAGATCTTGCGCACGGTGAACGACGCGCCGATGCCCGAGCCGCCTTTGCGGGCGATGCAGACGCCCTCGTAGAACTGGACGCGGGTGCGGGTGCCCTCGGTGACCTTGTAGCCGACGCGGACGGTATCACCGGCCTTGAAGTCGGGAATTTCCTTGCCGAGCTCGGAGATTTGCTCGGCTTCAAGCTGTGCGATCAGATTCATCGCTTTTCCTTTCATGCTCGCGGTAGGCCCGCGATTGGTCTGATGCGCCCGAGAGCTGTCGGTCCTTTGCCGGGTCCATAT
>JAUNRZ010000262.1 GCA_030539455.1 Paracoccus sp. (in: a-proteobacteria)
GGCTGAGCGTGATGCGCACGATCTCATCATCCTCGGTCGCCTGCTCGATCACCACCCGGTCGTCGAATCCCAGAATCCGCACATCCTCGGTCAGCGGGCCGCCGCCATCGGGCAGCTCGTCGATCAGCGTAATCACCGTGGCATCAAAATCGTGTTCAATTGTAAACATAATTTCTCCGATTCATGGGCCATGTTCGCGCGATCGCGTTTGCGCCGCAAGGGCAGCTTGGATAGAGTGATGAGAGTTTGTCGAGGCGGGGCCATTATGAAGACAGTTCTTGGACGTTTCACGATGCTGGCGGCTGCCGCCATCATGGCCGCCTGTGTGCCGCTGGATGAGCTGCCGCCGACGACGACGACGCCCCCAACGACGACGACAACGACGCCTGCCAGCACGGCGCCGGTGACGCGCCCGACGACAACGCCGGTGACGCCCAACACCCCGCAAGTGGCCGCGCGCAATTTCGTCTCGGTGATCGAGCGAATGCGACCGGCGATCGAGCGCGAATGTCTCTCGCGGCGCACGCAGCAGATCAGCTGCAATTTTACCTTTGTCGTCGACGACACGCGCGGCGCGCCGCCCAACGCGTTCCAGACGCTCGACGCGCGCGGCAATCCGGTGATCGGCTTCACGATCGCCCTGATCGCGGCCGCGAACAATACGGACGAGATCGCCTTTGTCGTCGGGCACGAAGCCAGCCACCATATCCTGAACCATCTGGCGACGCGCCGCAGCTCTGCCACCGCCGGGGCGGTGATCCTTGCCGGGATCGCGGCGGCGACCGGCGCGGGTGCGGCGGGGATCGAGGTCGCGCAGGGGATAGGCGCGCAGGTCGGCTCGCGCATCTATTCCCGCGACTGGGAGCTTGAGGCGGATTATCTCGGCGCGATCATCACGCTGAACGCGGGCTATGATCCCGTGCGCGGCGCGGATTTCTTCCGTCGTCTGCCCGACCCCGGCAACCGCGTGCTTGGCAGCCACCCCTCGAACGCACAGCGGATCGGGCAGGTGCAGCGCGCGGTATCGGATATGCGCACGGGCCGCGTCCGCTGAAGCTTTATTAATCTAGGCTTAAAACAGATGAACGGGCGCGGCTCGGATTGGCCGCTTCCGCGCGATGCTGAACGGTTTAGTCTACGGACTCTGAGCGCTTTTTCCGGTGTTTTGAGGCGAGATGACGTCGCGTAACGCGCCTTTCGGCGGAATTATGCCTAATTTGCATTGACGCATTCTAGTTAACGACCTACGGCTGAACCCAGCAATTCCGCAAGGGAACAGAGGAGAGGCCGGGATGATTGGTGTCGTGATCTGGAGCAGCCGCCAGACGAGCAAAGCGGTGATCTGGTGCGAAGATCAGGGCGCCTTGGCCTACGCCTCTCCCGAGACCGGACGCGAGGATGACATGGATTGGCCCGAGCCGGGCGATCTGATCGGGCTCGACGCGAAAGACGGCGCCAAGCTGCGCGAGGTCACGCAGATGTGGCTGGTCACGCCCCGCGCATTCCCGCAGCTTCCCGCCGCTTTGCTGGGCGAGACGAACCGCCCGGCCTCGCAGCTGAGCCTCGTATCCTCGCAAAACGTCCCGCGCCAGCTTCAGGCGGCGCAGTCCGATCGGGCCGTGCAGCCGGTTAATGTGCGCGCAGCCGAAAGCCGCGCCTCGGTCGCCTGAGCGCGCGCCGC
>JAUNRZ010000263.1 GCA_030539455.1 Paracoccus sp. (in: a-proteobacteria)
CTGCCCGCCCTCGCCGGGTTTCGCGCCTTGGGCGACCTTGATTTCCAGTTCCTCGCAGGCGTTCAGATACTCGGCCGTGACGCCGAACCGGCCCGAGGCGACCTGCTTGATCTTGGCGCAGGGGTTGTCCCCATTCGGGAGCGGGTGGCTATGCGCCGGGTCCTCGCCGCCCTCGCCGCTGTCGGATTTCGCGCCGATGCGGTTCATTGCGATGTTCAGCGTCATATGCGCCTCGGGGGAGAGGGCGCCAAGGCTCATCCCGGGCGTTACGAAGCGCTTGCGGATCGAGGTGATCGATTCCACCTCTTCGATTGGCACCGGCTTGCCGAGCGGTTTGATGTCCAGAAGATCGCGGATATGGATGGGCGGATTGGCCCGCATCGCCCCGCTGAATTTCTTCCAGACATCATAGGATGCCTGCTCGCAGGCGAGTTGCAGAAGGCGCATCGTGTTGGCCTCCCACGCGTGTTTCTCGCCCGATTTGCGCATCTTGTAAAACCCGCCGATCGGGAGCAGTTCGGCCTTGCCCGCGCCGAAGCCGCGCGCGTGGACGTCCTGCACCTTTTGCTGGATACCGTGGAGCCCGATCCCCGAAATGCGCGACTGCATCCCCGGGAAATACTCGGCCACGACGGCGCGCGAGAGCCCGACCGCCTCGAAATTCAGGCCGCCGCGATAGGAGGACAGCACCGAGATGCCCATCTTCGCCATGATCTTCAGAAGCCCCGCATCGACGGCGGCCCGGTAGCGGCGCATATTGTCCACAAGGGCACCGTTCAGGAGGCCGCGCTCGATCCGCTCGGCGATCGTGTCCTGGGCGAGATAGGGGTTCACCGTGGTCGCGCCGCAGCCGATCAGCACCGCGAAATAATGCGGGTCGATACATTCGGCGCTGCGCACGTTGAGCGAACAGAAGGTGCGCAGCCCCTTGCGGGTCAGCCAGCTATGGACGGCCGAGGTCGCAAGGATCATCGGAACGCCGACACGGTCCTCGCCGATCTTTTCGTCCGACAGCACCAGATGGCCCGCCCCGGCGTGAACCGCGAATTCCGCATCGGTGCGGATCCGCGCCAAAGCCTCGGCCAGCTCGTCCGGGCCGGCGCCCTGCGCGAAGGTGCAGTCGATCTTGGTGACCGTCTCGCCGAACATCCGCATCATCTCGGCGAATTCGGCATTCGCGACGAAGGGCGTCTCCAGCAGCAGGATTTCGGCCTGCGCGCTGCTTTCGTCCAGCACGTTCTTGAGGTTGCCGAAACGGGTCTTGAGGCTCATCACACGCGTCTCGCGCAGGCTGTCGATGGGCGGGTTCGTGACCTGCGAGAAGTTCTGCCGGAAAAAATGGCTCATCGGGCGATACTGATCCGACAGCACGGCGGGCGGGGTGTCATCGCCCATCGAGGCAAGCGCCTCCTTCCCGTCAGCGGCCATGGGGTGGAGCACCTGCTCGATCTCTTCGACCGTGAAGCCCGCGGCGATCTGGCGGCGGCGCAGCGCCTCGCCGGTGAAGTTCAGCTCTTCGGGCAGATCGCGCATCTGATCGTTAAGCTGCACGACCTTTTCCAGCCATTCACCGAAGGGCTGGGCGGCGGCCAGATGGTCCTTCATCTCGCCGTCGCGGTAAAGCTTGCCCTCGACCATATCGACCGCGATCATCTGGCCCGGCCCAAGCGC
>JAUNRZ010000089.1 GCA_030539455.1 Paracoccus sp. (in: a-proteobacteria)
CGCCGGTGCGCTGCCCGGCTCCGCCGCGCGTTCGGGGGTTTGCGGGGCGATCGTCTCTTCCGGCTCATCCGCGAGCCCCGGCGCCTGCTGCTCGGTTGCCTCGGCGGTGCCGGCGGGGGCGTCGTGGGTCGAGGGGAGCGCTCCGTTGCTGGCGAGGCCGTCCGGCGCGCCCTGCCCCGAGCCGCCATCGGCGGACCCGCCCTCGCTGCCGCCTGCGACCAGACCGGCATCACCCTCACGCTCTTCGTCGTCGTCCTGCTGCGCCAGCTCGGCCGGGGTCAGATCGTCCTCGTCGAGATCCTCGGCCAGCTCGCCCTCGGCGCGCGGCTCGACCGCGGTTTCCAGCTCGGCCTGCGTCATCGCCTCGTCCTCGGGCTCCACATCGCCGTTCAGCACCGCGAGCCGCTGGAGCACTTCGGCGCAGCCTTCCATCTCGGCCGCGTTCTCGCACACGTAAATCCCCGTCAGCACGGTCGAGCAGCCCTGAAGGCCGGGATCGGCCTGACATGCCAGCACCCGGTCATCGGGAACATCATTGATCAGCAGGGCCGAGGCTGGCGCAGCTAGCCCGAGCGCGGCGATGCCGGCGAAAAGCGGGGCGATGGCTTGGGCTCTCGGATGGCGGGGCATGGTGTTCTCCGTGTTGGGGCGCGCCGCGCGCGTGCGCGGGCCGAAATATTGCAGCTTTGCTCATATTCTTGCGCCAAACGCCGCGCCCGCGCAACAGGTTCCTTCGCCGCGCTAGCTGCTCTGATGCGGCTCGAAGCCGCGTTTGACGGCTTCGGCGGCGCGGCAATCCTCGCACATTTCGAGCAGATCGAGCCGGCTCTCGCCCCCGCCCGCGAACATCCAGTGGCCCGCGAGGCGCGCTTTGACCGCCTCGATCGCCGATGCCGTCGCGAAGCCTTTGCCGCAGGATATGCAGGCGAACGGCGCCTCTTCGTGGAGCGTGCGGCGCGGCTGATCCCAGGCTGGCAGAGAGATGCGCGGGCGGAGCGTGATCGCGTCCTCGGGGCAGATCCGCGCGCAAAGCCCGCATTGCACGCAGGCGCTTTCGGTAAAGCGGAGCTGCGGCGCCTCGGGGTTATCGAGCAGCGCGCCGGTCGGGCACGCGCCGGTGCAGGCATGGCACAAAACGCAGGCATCGGGATCGACAATGACCGCGCCGAAGGGCGCGCCGGGCGCAAGCGGCAGTTCCTCGGGCGCGTCCGGCGCGGTGCGCAGCAGCTCGGCCATTCCGGTCACCAGAAGGCCGCGCTTGTCCGATGGCGGCAGAAAGCCCGAGCGGGCCTGCCGGACCGGCCCCCGCGGCAGATCGCGGGTCTCACGTGCGAGGGCGTCCGGGTCGTCGGTTGCGATGATGCGCGGGGCCGCGCGCCCGATCGCCGCGCCGATCTCGGCGCAAAGCGCAAGCGCGGCCTCGAGCGCGCCCTGATCGTGGCGCGGCCGGGCGGCGGTCAGCACCGCCACATCGGCGCCGTACGCCATCGCGGCCGCGATCAGCTCGGGCGCGAGGCGCGTTGTCTCATTCAGCTCGAACGGGATGACGCGCGCGGGCAGGCCCGGCCCCAGATGCGCACAGGCGGCAATCAGCGGCGTGCCGTGATCGCCGTCATGGAACAGGACGACCGGCGCCGGGTCAGCCTCGCCCGCCGCCTTGTGATAGGCGGCGAGCCCCGCGCGAAGCTGGCCCGCAACCGCCGGCGCATCGGGAAGCGCGTAGCCAGCCGCGCCGGTCGGGCAGACCGACGCGCATTGCCCGCAGCCTGCGCAGATCATCGGGTCGATCCGCACCGTGTCCCCATCGGGCGCAATCGCGCCGGCGGGGCAGACATCGAGACAGCGCGTGCAGCCCGTCTGGCGGCTGCGCGAATGGGCGCAAAGATCGGCGCGGAAATCGATGAAACGGGGCTTGTCGAACGTGCCGACCATGCCGCGCGCCTCGTCCGTCAGCCGCGCCATCGCGGCCGGATCGCGCGGATCGGCGCGCAGATAGCCCGGGCGCAGACCGGGCGGGAAAAGCGCGCTTTGCCCGCTGACATCGAGGATCAGATCAGCCTGCGAGACCGCGCCATCGCGCGCCGGCCCGAAGCGCAAAGCTCCGCGAGACGAGGGCAGCGGCGCGGCGAAATCGTCGACCTCGACGCGGAAAGCGCTCAGATACCCCTCGGCGGCGCGCGCCCGCCCCTGCCAGACCGGGAACACCGTCGCAGAGCGCGGCATGACCTCGGCGCCGGGGCGCAGCAGCACCGTGATGTCGAGCGTATCGGCAAGCTTCGTGCCAAGCGCCACCCCCGCCTCGTCCGCCGCCAGAATAAGCGCGATGCCGCGGCTTTCCATCGTGACGAACTCGAACTCCGATTGCGGCGCGGACGCCATCGCCAGCAGCGCGGCCATTTTCGGGCCTGCCGATGCGGCCTCGTCGGACCAGCCCGCATTCTCGCGGATATTGACGAAGCGCAGCAGATCGGCCTTTTCGCCGGCCACCTCGCGGAAAAGCGGGGCTTCTTGCGTGCAGGCGACCGTCAGACGCGCGCCTTCGGCTGCCGTCTCGGCAAGCATTTCCTCGAAACGGCCGAGCTGGCTGCGGCAGAGCTCGGTCGCCTGCGCGCCGGCGGGACAGGCGCGGCGCAGCGCCGGGCCAGCCTCGTCCAGCGGCATCGTCCCCTGACAATCGCAGATCAGAATATGGGTGTCATTGTCGGGGGGTGGCATTCTGAGGTCCTTCTTTCCTTGCGGCGCCGTCCGGCAGGCTAGAGATCGGGGCTGGCTTGCCTGCCGCAGCGCACCGCCTATAGTGTGTTGATCCGAGTGCCAAGTTCAAGGACCACCCCGACTGTCATGGCAAACACCGCCCCGCCACGCCCCAACCAGCCCTCCGTCCCGGCCCCGAAGCCGGGGCCCGCGCAGCGTCCGCCTAAGGGTGCCCCGCGCCGCCTGATCCTGCCGCCGCCCTACAGCGCCGATTTCCTGCCCGAGGGCGAGGTGTTTGAACGCGCGGTGGCCTCGGCCGAAAGCGGCGAGGCGGGCGCGGGCGATCTTCTCTGGACTCTGCGAGCGGGCGACGGCGCGCAGGCGGGGCGGCTTGATTTCGCGCTTGTGGTCGAGCCCGAGCAGGCAATGTCCGAGGCGCGGCTGGGCTTTGTCGCGGGGCTCGTGGCGCTTGCCGAGGCGGTGGCCGCGAACGGCCCGCCCGAGCGGCGCGTTGCGATCAATTTCCCCGCCGGGCTGCGCTTTGACACGATGCGGCTGGGCGGGATGCGGCTTGCCCATGATCCGGTCGCGGAGGATGAGACGCCCGCATGGATGGTGATGGGGGCCGAGCTTTGCGCCGACCGGGCGCATCTGGCCGAGCCGGGCGACGCGCTTGGCTCGACCTCGCTCGACGAGGAGGGCTTCGACGATCCCGCCGCGATCGTGGAGAGCTTCGCCGCGTTCTTCATGCTTTATCTCGATCGCTGGAAGCATCAGGGCGCGGATGCCTTGCTAGCGCTTTATACCAAGCGCCTCGCCGCGCATGAGAGCCATGATCCGGGCGATTTCGCCGCCGGGCTGGGCCGGGCTCTGGCGGATAAATCGCTCGCCGAGGGCTGGCGCGATCCGGCGGGCGGGCCGCGTATATGAGCCGGCTTTTGCGCACGATCAGGCTTGACGCCTCGGACGGGGTGATCTTCGCGCCCGCCGCCGCTCCCGGCGAATGGGCCGTGCCCGGCACGTTTTTGTTCGCCGGGCGCGATCCGGCCGGGCTGTCGCGCAAGGAAGCGATCGCATTCCGCAGCGGGTTTCTCGGGATCGAGAGCTTTGGCCACTCGACGCTTTGCGTGGTCAGCGAGGCGCGGGGCGGCGAGATCGAGGCGGCGACCGAGATGCTCGCCCGCGGGCTTGTCGCCCATCTTGGCGCGCCCTCGCTCGACGAGGCGCGCCCCGCCGCTGCCGAGGAAATCGCGCTTTCGGGCGATCTGTGCCGGGGGTTCGATACCGGAACGCTCGTCGCGCTTCACCGCAGCCGCGAGCCGGACGGCGCGATCACCGAGCAGTTCCGCAGCCTGCGCCCGCGCGATGAAACCGCGTTCGGGCGCAGCGATCTGGCCGGCCATGACCGCGCCTTCCATATCGTCGAAAGCGACGATGACGAGGCACCGGGCGAGGCCGGGCTGACGCTCGCCGATCTGGCCGCGCGCGCCGGCGCAAGGGGGCACTGATGCCGGAATTCTGGGTCGCAAGCGGGCATCATCTGACACGGCTGGACCGGCAGGGGCGGATGGAGGTCACCGATGAGCTGCTCCTTGGCTGGCTGGCCCGGCCCGAGCTGGCCCCGCCGCCCGAGGCCTGCGCGGCCGAGCGCGATCTGTTCGCGCGGCTCCGCACCGCCCCGCGCGCCCCGGTCTCGGCCGGCGAGATCGCGGCGATGGACGATGCCGACGCGCGCGAGAACTGGGGGATGTTCATCGGGCTGCGCGACCGGCTGCTGGATGCCGGCTCGATCGAGGCGGGAACGCTCGATATCCTTGCCCGCCCGCAGGACATCCCGCCGATCTTCCGCGACCAGTTGATCCAGCTTGTGCTGCGCAACGCGCTTGACGGCTGCGATGACCCCTTCACCCTGCGCGCCGCCGAGCTGCTTTATCGCCCGCAGCGCCCGCTGATCGCCGAGGGCGCGCTGCGCATGGTCGATGCCGAACTTGCCGCCGGGATCGACGCGCAGATGCACGCCAATCCGCTGGGCGCGATGCTGTCGGGCGGGATCGAGGCGCTGGACGTCATGAGCGCCGAGACCGCGTGGAGCTACTGGTCGCGCTCGGACGCGCATACGATGGTGCTGCCCTGGGGCGCGGCCGATCAGGCGCGCTCTGGCTTTGCGCGCGCGCTTGAGGCGTTCCTGCGCCAGCTGGCCGGTTTCGCCTGCCGGATCGAGCCGCTGACCGAGACCGGGCAGGTGCCGATGCGATGGTTCGCCGGGCTCAATGCCGAGGGCAGCGCGATCGGGAATGCGCTGTGGCACGGCGATCCGGCGCCGGCCTCGCTGATCGGGATTTTCGCGCTCAGCCCCGCGCCGGGGGCGGTCAACCCGGCGCTGGAGGCGCGGCTTGCCGGGGCGCCGGTGTGGCTGCTGCTGGGTCTGTCGGGCGATCGCGAGATCAGGCTCAAGCCGCAAAATCTGGTCGAGGCGTTGGGGCTCGCCGGCCGCGCGGCTGTCACCTCATCAGGCGAGAGGGCCGAGCCATGCCGCGCAAACTGATCGAGCTGGGCCTGATCGGCCGCTCTGCCCCGCCGCTCAGCCGCTGGGCCGAGCGCGAATTGCGCCCCTTTGCGCTGCTGCCGGCCGAGGGCGCCCCGGCGCTGGATCCGGGCGCGGTGATGCATGATGCGGCGGGGGTGCAGACGATCTGGCTCGGGGTGCACGGGGTCAGCCTCCATTCGGGCGATGCGTCGAACTATATCGACAATCTGGCCGCCGGCACGCCCCGGCTTTGGGTCGCGATGAGCGATGGCGCGGTGCAGATGCTGACCGCCGATCCCTATGAGGGTGAGGCGCTCGCCACCGATCCCGGCCGGATCGTCGAGGCGCTTGCGATGCCGCCCGAGACGGCGGCCGAGCTGGCGGAATTCGCGCGCGCCCATCACGTCCACGAGCCCTTCGTGAAGCGCCGCAAGGACCGGCAGCCGGACGGCGATACGCCGCGCGCCCCGCGCATCCTGCCGCCAGATCAGAACTGGATCCGCAAATGAGAGGGGGCGATTTCTTCTCCCGTTGGTCGCAGCGCAAGCGCGACGCTGCCGAGGCGGATGCAGAGCCGGAGGGAATGGAGGCGCACGCCGAGGACGCAGAGGACGAGCTTGCCGCGCCCGAGCCGGCCGTTACAGAGCCGGACGCGCCCGATCCCGAGCTTCTGGCCAGCCTGCCGCCGCTCGATCAGATCGGATCAGCGACGGATATTCGCGGCTTTCTGCAAAAGGGCGTGCCGCGCGCGCTGCGCAATGCCGCGCTGCGCAAGGCGTGGGCGTCTGATCCGCTTATCGCGAATTATGCCGACCCCGCGCGCGATTATTTCTGGGATTACAACACGCCCGGCGCGGCCCCGGGTTACAGCGGGCGGCTGAGCGAGGCGATGCGCGAGACGGCCGGGCGCTATCTGACGGCGCGTGAGCAGCCTGCCGAGGCGGAGGGCGAGACCGCCGCCAGCGATCCCGTGATGCCCCGCCCTGCCCCGGCGGCCCCGGAAGATGCGCCGCCCGAGCCGGTTTCTGCGCCGCCTTCCGCGAAACTCGCGGACGCCGCGCGTCCTGAAATCCCGCCAGCAGAGGCCGCCACGCCCGATCCGGGCGTGCAGCCGCGCAGGCATGGCTCGGCGACGCCGGTTTAGGTTAGTATTTGTTGTTGCTGCGATAAATCGCGCCGCCTGGCAGCATTTTCTGCATCGCGGCGGCGAAATCGACGTAAATTTTACTGGATAACCGCATAAAACTTCGCCAAACTGACCATCAGCCTTTCGCCGCAGACCGATTCAGCCTCTGCGGGAGGTGACAGGGAAAGAGATGACGCAAGCGACTGCCGTGGCCCTCGCGCCCGGCTTGGCCAGTGAAGAAGACCAGCAACGCGCGCAGATTTACACTCTGCTGGCGCGTCTTCTGGTGGCGCCGCCGGACGGCGATGCCTTGGGCCAGCTTGCGGGGCTCGAAGGCGACGACACCGCGCTTGGCCGCGCCTTCACCGCGCTTGGCCGCGCCGCCGCCAAGGCGGATGCAAAGGCGGTCGAGCGGGAATATTTCGCTTTGTTTATCGGTGTCGGGCGGGGTGAGCTGTTGCCCTTCGCCTCGTTCTATCTCACGGGTTTTCTGAACGAGAGGCCGCTGGCCGAGCTGCGCGGCGATCTGGCCGCGATCGGACTCGCGCGCGCCGAGGGCCGGTTCGAGCCCGAGGATCATATCGCAACGCTCTGCGAGGTGATGGCGCAGCTTGCCTCGGGCGAGGCTGACGCGGCCGCGCTTGGCTGCGGCGCGCAGGGCGAGGCCGGGTTCTTCGCCCGCCATCTCGAGCCGTGGGCCGGGATGTTCTTCGACGATCTGGACCGCGCGTCCGGGTCAGATTTTTACCGCCATGTCGCCGCCATCGGCGCCGCGTTCATGGCGATCGAGACGCGCGCCGCGAAGATGGCGCGCGATTGATGGATGAGACGACGCCGCGCCCCGGTCAGGCGCGGCAACAGGCCGAGGAGGGCAGCAGATGAGCAACGACAACACAAAGACCCGCCACCAGATCGGACGGCGCGGCTTTTTCGGCGCCGCCGCCGGCGCGGTGGCTGCCGGGGCGGGCGCCGGTCTGATCGGCGGCTCGGCCAGCCCGGCCTTTGCGACCGAGCCTCTGAACGAGCGCACCCGCGCCCGCTATCAGGTGACCGAGCACGTCGAGACATTTTACCGCGTCAATCGCTACTACCGTGGGGGGGAATGATCCATGCTTTTGAAACGCAGCTCATCCGCCAATTCCGCCGCCGCCCATCAGGGCGCAGGGCTTGCCGCAATGGCGCAAAGCGCCGCGCGCCAGCTTGCCGCGAAACCCGTTGACCGCCGCAGCTTCCTGCGCAGCTCGGGCCTTGCCGTCGGCGGGCTCGCCGCGATCGGATCTCTTGGCGCATTGACCGTGCGCCGCGCCGAGGCCGGCTTCACCGACCCGCAGGCCGCAACCGAGGTTCGCACCAATGTCTGCACGCACTGCTCGGTCGGCTGCACTGTCAAGGCCGAGGTGCAAAACGGCGTCTGGACCGGGCAAGAGCCGGGCTTTGACAGCCCGATCAACCGCGGCAGCCACTGCGCGAAGGGCGCCTCGGTGCGCGAGCTCGCTCATGGCGATCGCCGCACGAAATACCCGATGAAGAAGCAGAATGGCGAGTGGGTCCGCATCTCGTGGGAGCAGGCGATCGACGAGATCGGCGCCAAGATGCTCCAGATCCGCGAGGCCAATGGCGCGGATTCGGTCTATATCCTCGGCTCGGCGAAATTCTCGAATGAGGGCGCCTATCTGTTCCGCAAATTCGCGGCGTTCTGGGGGACGAACAACGTCGATCACCAGGCCCGCATCTGCCACTCGACCACCGTGGCCGGGGTGGCCAATACCTGGGGTTATGGCGCGCAGACGAACAGCTATAACGATATCCGCAACACGAAAACCATGATCTTCATGGGCTCGAACGCGGCCGAGGCGCACCCGGTCAGCCTCCAGCACATCCTGACCGGCAAAGAGACCAACCGCGCCAATGTGATCGTGATCGACCCGCGCTTTACGCGCACCGCCGCGCACGCGACCGACTTCATTCGGATGCGTCCGGGCACCGATATCGCGATCATCTGGGGGATCTTGTGGCATATCTTCGAGAATGGCTGGGAAGATCACGAGTTCATCGCGCAGCGCGTCCACGGGATGCCCGAGCTGCGCGCCGAGGTCGCCAAATATAACCCCGCCGAGGTCGAGCGGATCACCGGCATTGCCGAGGCCGATCTGCGGCGCGTGGCGCACACCTTTGCGACGCAAAAGCCCTCGACCTTCATCTGGTGCATGGGCGGCACGCAACACACGGTCGGCACGGCCAATGTGCGCGCCTATTGCGCGCTGCTGCTGGCGACCGGCAATGTTGGCAAGCCGGGCACCGGCGCCAATATCTTCCGCGGCCATTGCAACGTGCAGGGCGCAACGGATCTTGGGCTCGATGTCGGCAACCTGCCGCTTTACTACGGGCTGGCGGCCGGCGCGTGGAAACACTGGGCGCGGGTCTGGGACGTCGATTACGATTACTTCGTCTCGCGCTTTGACGAGGTGCCGGCGAAAGCCGACCGCGAGCCGCGCACCGCGCAGCAGAACATGGAAACGCCCGGCCTGCCCTCGACGCGGTGGTTCGACGCGACCATGATGCCCTCCGAAGAGGTCGATCAACGCGACAACGTCAAGGCGATGCTGGTCTTTGGCCACGGCGGCAACACCGTGCCGCGGATGCAGGATGCGCAGCGCGGCATGGATGCGCTTGACCTTCTGGTGGTCGCCGACCCGCACCCGACGACGTTTGCCGCGCTCCACAGCCGGGCCGACAACACCTATCTGCTGCCGATCGGCACGCAGTTCGAGTGTTCGGGCTCGCGGACCGCGTCAAACCGCTCGCTCCAATGGGGCGAGAAGATCGTCGAGCCGCTGTTCGAGGCCGATAACGACTACGCGGTGATCTACCGCCTGTCCGAGCGGCTTGGGTTCGCGGCCGAGATGTTCAAGAATTACGAGATGGTGCAGGGCAAGTTCAGCCTTGAGCCGACGCCGGAATCGATCCTGCGCGAGATCAATCGCGGCGGGTGGTCCACCGGCTATTGCGGCCAGTCGCCCGAGCGGCTGAA
>JAUNRZ010000264.1 GCA_030539455.1 Paracoccus sp. (in: a-proteobacteria)
AGCATAATCTTCTCGGACTATGGCTTCATCATAATATAGTATATTCCGAGGCAATATATGCAATTATCGGCGGTCATCGGAGCGGGAGGCGGTATCGGCCGGCAAATCGCAGCGGCGCTTCTGGCGCGGGGCGACACGGTTTTCCTGCTCGATCTTCCCGCGCGACGGGCCGAGATTGGCGAGATGTTTCAGGGTCCGGCGGCGAGGTTTATCCCATGTGATCTGACCTCAGAAGCCAGCATTAGCGCGGCTTTCGGTCAGATCGAAGGGGCCGGCGATCTGACTGCGTGCGTGAACGCTGCGGGCATCATCCGGCGCGGCAGCTTCATGGAAATGGAGGCGCATGATGTCGAGGCGGTGATGGCCGTCAACGTCGTCGGCTGTCATCTGGCCATGCAGGAAGCGGCCCGGCTGATCGCTCGGGCTGGCGGCGGAAAGATCGTCAACCTGGCCTCGGTCCACGGTCTGCGGACCAGTCATGGCCGGTCAGCCTACGCGGTCTCCAAGGGCGCGGTCATGGCACTGACGCGCGCAATGGCGGTCGAGCTTGCGCAATATGGCATTCTGGTCAACGCCGTCGCGCCCGGCCCCGTCACCGCCGGCCTTCAGGAAGGGGAGGCGGCGCCCTCACGCACAGCCTGGAACCGCGCCACCCCGCTTGGCCGAGTGGCGCGAGCTGAGGACGTTACAGCGGCGGTGATGTTCCTGTTGTCCGAAGCAAACGAATTCGTCACGGGAGAAACACTGACCGTCGATGGCGGAGCGTCAGCGGGCATTGCTCTCGGCTGATGCGCGAATGAATGGCAGCCGCCGCCGCCCCCCCCACCCAAGCCGACCCCTCACCAAAACACACACATGATCACCGCATACCCCCCGCGCGAAGGGCGCGTTCATGAAGTTTTCGGGCCGATGGCCACTCTTTTTGCGCTCCGGCTGGCCGAGCAGGGCGGGGGGGCGCTTTGGGTGCATGAGCGGCGCGGGGGGGCGCAGCTCAATCCGCTTGGGTTTGACGGGCTCGATCCGGCGCGGCTCGTTCTTGCGGTGACCGAGCGGCAGCTCGATACGCTCGCGGTTGCGGAAGAGGCGCTGCGGGACGGGGCGCCCGGGCTGGTCGTCATGGAAACCTCGGCCCCGCTGAGCCTCACCGCGGGGCGGCGTTTGCAGCTTGCGGCGCAGGCGGGCGGAAGCACGGGGCTGGTGCTTATCCCCGAGGGCATGGGCTCGCCCGCGGCCGAGACGCGGTGGTATTGCGCTGCGGCGTTCGATCCCTCCGACTCGACTCTGCAATTCTGGGAGCTTATAAAGAGCAAATCAGGAACAACAGGAAGCCGGTATGTCCGCTGGGACGCACAGGCGCGTCGTGTCGTTGTGGTTTCCCCGGCTCGCAACGGACCGGGTTCTCCGCGCGCGCCCGGTTGACGGCCCGTTCGCGCTTACGCTGAAAGAGGACAACGCGAACCGGCTTCACTGCCTCAACGATGTCGCTGAAAAGCAAGGGCTTTATCGCGGGATGAGCTTTACGGATGCGCGCGCCTTCTGCCCCGATCTGGTCAGCCTGCCCGCCCGTCCCGATCTCGAGGCGCGGTTTCTGGCCGGGCTGCGCCGTTGGGCCGCGCAGTGGTCGCCCTGGATCGGCAGCGAGGGGCGCGA
>JAUNRZ010000265.1 GCA_030539455.1 Paracoccus sp. (in: a-proteobacteria)
CGGATCGCCTTTTCGACCTTGCCGACCAGAGCCTTGTCCCAGACATTGATCGTGACCATGCGCGGCTCGGGGACGTTGACCGTGCCGACCTGATTGATCGGGGTCATCGAGCCGTATGCGTCGACCATCACCGGCTCGACCATGCTCGCCGAGGCGCGGCCGGTGCGCAGCGAGCCGAACTCGTGGCGCAGACTGTCCATCGCACCGTTCATCCGCCGTTCCAGATCGTCGGTGTCCACTTCAAATTCGTCAGCCATGCCCGTCTTCCTCATGCCTCATTTTTTGCCGTTCTAACGCCTGCGCGGCGCCAACGCAAAGAAGAATGACAACTGGGACTTGTATCGGCGCGCGGCGGCTTGACCGCGCCTGCGGCGGTGCTAGCGTGAAGGGCGCCCCGCCCCCGCACAGGAGAGATGCGATGAACCACATGCCAAAGCCCGCCCCGAACGATCTGCGCGCCTTCTGGATGCCGTTCACCGCGAACCGCCAGTTCAAGGCCGCGCCGCGCATGCTGACCGGTGCGCGCGATATGCACTATACCGCGCAGGACGGGCGGCAGATCCTCGACGGCACGGCGGGGCTGTGGTGCGTCAATGCGGGCCATTGCCGCCCGAAGATCACCGAGGCGATCGCGGCCCAGGCGGGCGCGCTTGATTACGCGCCGGCCTTCCAGATGGGCCATCCGTCGGCATTCGAGCTCGCGAACCGGATCGTCGATCTGGCGCCGGACGGGCTCGATCATGTGTTCTATGCCAATTCCGGCTCCGAGGCGGTCGAGACGGCGCTGAAAATCGCCATCGCCTATCACCGCGCCCGCGGCGAGGGCGCGCGCACAAGGCTGATCGGGCGCGAGCGGGGCTATCACGGCGTCAATTTCGGCGGGATCTCGGTCGGCGGGATCGTGAACAACCGCAAGATGTTCGGTACGCTTCTGGCGGGCGTCGACCATATGCCGCACACCCATCTTGCGCAGAACGCCTTCACGCGCGGGCAGCCCGAGCATGGCGCGGAGCTGGCCGATGATCTTGAACGCATCGTTGCGCTGCACGGCGCCGAGACGATTGCTGCGGTGATCGTCGAGCCGATGGCGGGCTCGACCGGGGTTCTGATGCCGCCGAAGGGCTATCTTGAGCGGCTGCGCGAGATCACGCGCAAGCACGGTATTCTGCTGATCTTCGACGAGGTGATCACCGGGTTCGGCCGGCTCGGCGCGCCCTTCGCGGCGCAGAAATTCGGCGTGACGCCCGATATGATCACCTGCGCGAAGGGGCTGACCAACGGGGTGATCCCGATGGGCGCGGTGCTGGCCTCGGCCGAGATCCACGATGCATTCATGAACGGGCCCGAGCATATGATCGAGCTGTTCCACGGCTACACCTATTCGGGCAACCCGGTCGCCTGCGCGGCGGGGCTCGCGACGCTGGACGTCTATGCCGAGGAGGATCTGTTCGCCCGCGCAGACCGTCTTTCGGGCGCGTGGGAAGAGGCGCTGCACGTGCTGCGCGATCTGCCGCATGTGGTCGATATCCGCAATATGGGCCTTGTCGGCGCGGTCGAGCTTGCGCCGCTGGACGGCCAGCCCGGCAAGCGCGGCTTCGATGCGTTCCTGCGCGCGTTCG
>JAUNRZ010000090.1 GCA_030539455.1 Paracoccus sp. (in: a-proteobacteria)
CGTTCAAGGTGCAGTTCGTGCCGATCAGCCACTCGATCCCCGAAAGCTCGGCGCTTATCATCGACACGCCGGCGGGGCGGGTGGTCCATTCGGGCGATTTCAAGCTCGACGGCACGCCCGTTGTGGGCGAGGCGTTCGATCCCAAGCTGTGGCACGACATCGCGCATGAGGGGCAGGGCATCAAGGTGCTCACCTGCGATTCGACCAACGTGTTCCGCCCGCAGCCGGGCCGGTCCGAGGCGATGCTGTCGAACCCGCTGCTGGAATTCGTGATCGCGCAGCAGAACATGGTCGTGGCGACGACCTTCGCCTCGAACGTCGCGCGGCTGAAAACGCTGGCCGAGGCCGGCGTCGCCGCCGGGCGCAAGGTCTGCCTGCTGGGCCGGGCGATGCGCAAGATGGTGCAGGTCGCGAACGAGACCGGCATCCTCAGCCAGTTCCCCGAGACGATCAGCCCCGAAGAGGCCGCCGAGCTGCCGCGCGAGAAGGTGTTGCTCATCGTGACCGGCTCGCAGGGCGAGCGCCGCGCCGCCTCGGCCCAGCTTGCCCGCGGGCGCTATCTCGGGATCGAGCTCAAGGAGGGCGATTCGTTCCTTTTCAGCTCGACCACCATTCCCGGCAATGAACGCGGCGTGATCCGCATCATGAACCAGCTTTCGATGAAGGGCGTTGACGTGTTCGACACCGAAGACGGGCTGTTCCACGTCTCGGGCCACGCGAACCGCCCCGATCTGGAAGCGGTGCATGATCTCCTGAAGCCGCAGATCCTGATCCCGATGCATGGCGAGCATATGCATCTGCGCGAACACGCCCAGCTTGCGCGCGAGAAGGGCATGGCGTCCGAGATCGCGATGAACGGGCAGATGCTGGATCTCAGCGGGGACGAGCCGAAAATCGTGGACGAGGTCGATACCGGCCGCATCTATCTCGACGGCAATGTGCTGATCGGTGCGATGGACGGGGTGGTGCGCGACCGGATCCGCATGGCGCTGAACGGCCATGTTCTGGTCTCGGTCATCGTGGACGAGGATGACCAGCCTTTGCCGGATGCCTGGGTCGACCTGATGGGCCTGCCCGAACAGGGAAGGCGCGGCGCGCCTTTGGCCGATCATATCGAGGGCGAGCTGGCCGATTTCCTCGAAAGCGCGAACGACAAGACGGTGGCCGATGACGCCAAGCTGGAAGAGGCGGTGCGCCGCATCGTCCGGCAGGTCTCGATGGAAGAGATCGGCAAGAAACCCGAGGTCAGCGTGCTGATCTCGCGCCTCGCCGCCGGCTGACACTTGACGAGGGGCGCCGCGCGCGGCACATCGCGCGCCATGACAGAGCCCGACCCGCCCCGCTTCGACCCCGACCCGCCGCGCCGTAATTTTTACGGGCGGCGGCAGGGCAAGACGCTCCGCAAAAGCCAGAAAACCTATCTGAGCGAGGATCTCGGCGATCTGCGCCCGCGCGGGATCAGTGTCGAGGAAAACCCCGCGCGCACGCCGATCGACCCGCAGAATGTGTTCGGTGCGCCGCCGCTTTGGCTCGAGATCGGCTTTGGCGGGGGCGAGCATCTGGTGGCGCAGGCCAAAGCGAACCCGGACGCCCATGTGATCGGGTGCGAGCCGTTCATCAACGGCGTTGCGATGCTGCTGGGCAAGATCCGCGCGGCGGGCGCCGATAATATCAGCGTCTATCCCGGCGATGCGCGCGATCTGATGGATGTGCTGCCGGCCGGGGTGATCGCGAAGGCGTTCCTGAACTACCCCGACCCATGGCCCAAGCGCCGCCATCACCGCCGCCGGTTCGTCACGCCCGAACATCTGAACCCGCTGTTTCGCGTCATGCGACCCGGCGCCGAGTTTCGTGTCGCGACCGACATCCAGTCCTATGTCCGCCAGACGCTGGACGAGGCGCCGAAGGCGGGGTTCGAGCTGGTCTCGCTGCGCGCCGGGCCGTGGCCCGACTGGCCCTCGACCCGCTATGAACAAAAAGCCCTGCGCGAGCGGCGCTGCCCCACCTATATCAGCTTCCGCCGCCCCTGATCGCCGGAAGAAGGCCCGGCTTCTTCTGCGCCCAAATACTCACTCAGCCGCGCGCTCGGCCCGCTTTGCCGCATCCCAAAGCGCGTCCATCTCGGCAAGATCGCTGTTTTCGGGGCGGCGCCCATCCTTTGCCAGCTCGGCCTCGATGGCCTGAAAGCGGCGGGTGAACTTGGCGTTGGCATCGCGCAGCGCGTGTTCGGGGTCGATCTCGAGATGGCGGGCGAGATTGGCCATGACGAACAGCAGATCGCCGAATTCCTCGTGGAGATGCGCCTTGTCCGCGCCTTCGCGCGCCTCGACCAGCTCGGCGGTTTCCTCGGCGATCTTTTCCAGCACATCGCCCGGACCCGGCCAGTCAAACCCGACCCGCGCCGCGCGGTTTTGCAGCTTGAGCGCGCGGGTCAGCGCCGGCAGGCCAAGCGCCACCCCGTCCAGCGTGCCGCGCTCGGCCTTGCCGGCCCGCTCGGCGGCCTTGATCGCCTCCCAGTCCTTGACCTGCTGCTGCGCCGATTTGTCGCGCGATTCGTCACCGAACACATGGGGGTGTCGCGCGATCAGCTTGTCCGAGATCGACGCCGCGACATCGGCGAAGTCGAACATCCCCGCCTCGGCCGCCATCTGCGCGTGAAAGACGACCTGAAGCAGCAGATCGCCAAGCTCGCCCGGCAATTCGTCCCACGCGCCCCGCGCGATGGCGTCCGCGACCTCATGCGCTTCTTCGATCGTGTAAGGCGCGATCGAGGCGAAATCCTGCTCGATATCCCACGGGCACCCGCTTTGCGGATCGCGCAGGGCGGCCATGATGCCGATCAGGCGCTGAATTTCACTTTGAGGATCGCGGCTCATGGTCCCTCTCGCTCTGTCGCACCGCCTTCGGGTGCCACAGCCAGCCCGCCGAGTCCACCGAGGAGTGATCGCTTGTGCATCGCCGCGCCCCAGCCTTTCCTTGCCAATCGCCACCGCCGAGATTAGGTTGCGCGGCAATTGCGGCGGGATTGCCCGCGCGTCTATCCGAAAGGGCCTTTAATGTTCGTGACTCCCGCTTATGCGCAGGCTGCCGGTGGCGGCGATTTTATCGGCAGTTTTCTGGTGCCGATGGCCCTGCTGTTCATCATCATGTATTTCCTGATCCTGCGCCCGCAGCAAAAGCGCCTGCGCCAGCATCGCGAGATGGTGGACGGGCTCAAGCGCGGGGACGAGATCGTGACGCAAGGCGGGCTGATCGGCAAGATCACCGATGTCAAGGACGCGGAAGTCACGGTCGAGATCGCGCAGGGTGTCAAGGTCCGCGTGGTCCGCGCCACGGTTGCGCAGAATGTGAACAAGACGGCCTGAGCCGTCCCTTAACCGCGAGACATCATGTTCCAGATCCCCACCTGGCGGCGCTTTGTTATCATCGGGCTTTGTGTGCTTGGCATCGTGCTGTCCATGCCAAACCTGTTCTACGAGCGGGTCGAGCAGCATAACGACGCGCTGCAAGCCTCGGAACGCGCCGGGATGGTGACGCAAGAGCAGGCGGACGCCATCAGCCGCTGGCCGTCCTTCCTGCCCAGCGGTCTGGTCAATCTGGGGCTGGATCTGCGCGGCGGCGCGCATCTTCTGGCCGAGGTTCAGGTTGCTGATGTCTACCGCGCGCGGATGAACGCGCTTTGGCCCGAGCTGCGCGATGCTCTGGCGCTCGAGCGTGAGACGCTTGGCGGTGTGCGCCGGGTCTCGGCGCCGCAGGACGAGCTCCATGTCGAGATCGAAAACCCCGACCAGATGGCCCGCGCGCTTGAAATCGCGCGTCGCAAGACGACGCCGATTGTGTCGCTGACGGGGATGAACCAGGATGATCTGGCGTTCACCGTTGACGGCAATACGCTGATCGTGCGGCTGACCGACGCGGAAAAGCGGCTGATCGCGGACCGGACCATCCAGCAATCGCTGGAGATCGTGCGCCGCCGCGTCGATGAGGTCGGAACACGCGAGCCGACGATCATGCGTCAGGGCAGCGACCGGATCCTGATTCAGGTGCCCGGTATCGGCTCGGCTGATGAGCTGAAGGCGCTGATCGGGACCACGGCGCAACTGACCTTCCATCAGGTGGTCGGGCGCGGGACCGACCCGAATGTCGCGCCGGGGCTCGGCAATATCGTGCTGCCCTCGATCGACGAGACGGGGATCTACTATACGCTCGACGAGGTTCCCGTTGTGACCGGCGAAGAGCTGACCGATGCCCGCCCCGGTTTCGACCGCATGGGCGCGCCGGCGGTGGATTTTCGCTTCAACCCCTCGGGCGCGCGCAAATTCGGCGCGTATACGACCGCCAATCAGGGCCAGCTTTTCGCCATCGTGCTTGATAACGAGGTCATCTCGGCCCCCCAGATCCGCGAGCCGATCACCACGGGTTCGGGCTCGATCTCGGGCGCGATGAACGCCGAGCAATCGAACCGGCTCGCCGTTCTGCTGCGCGCGGGCGCGCTGCCCGCCGAGATGGAGTTTCTGGAAGAACGCACTGTCGGGCCCGAACTCGGGCAGGACAGTATCGACGCGGGGATGCTCGCCGGCTCGGTCGGGTTTGTGCTGGTCGTGGCGTTCATGATCCTTTGCTACGGGCTGTTCGGGCTTTTCGCGTCGATCGCGCTTAGCCTCAACATGGCGATGCTGTTCGGGATATTGTCGCTGATTGGGGCCACGCTGACCTTGCCGGGGATCGCCGGGATCGTGCTGACGATCGGTATGGCGGTCGATGCGAACGTGCTGGTCTATGAGCGGATCCGCGAGGAACTCCGCACATCCAAGGGCGTCGTGCGCGCGATCGAGCGCGGCTATGAGAACGCCATGTCCGCCATCGTGGACGCGAACGTGACCACGCTGATCATCGCTGCGATCCTCTTCATGCTCGGCTCGGGGCCGGTCAAGGGCTTTGCGGTGACGCTCGCCATCGGGCTGATCACTTCGGTCTTTACCGCCCTCATGGTCACGCGCCTGATGATCGTGTTCTGGTTCGAGCGCACGCGCCCGAAAACGCTGGAGGTGTAATCATGGCCTGGCGTCTTAAACTCGTCCCCGACGACACCCGCATAGATTTTCTGAAATATCAGCGATATACGTTCGGTTTCTCGGCGTTTCTGGTCGTCGCGTCGGTTCTGATCCTGTTCATCAACGGGCTGAATTTCGGGATCGACTTCCGGGGCGGGACGACGATCCGCACCGAGGCGAGCCAGCCGGTCGATGTCGGCGCGTATCGGCAAGCGCTGACGCCGCTCGATCTGGGCGATGTCGCGGTGACGGAGGTGTTCGATCCCGGCTTCAGGGCCGATCAGAACGTCGCGCAGATCCGCATTCAGGCGCAGGACGACACCGAGGCGATGAGCCCTGCCTTGATCAACGAGGCGCTGCTCGCCTTGCAGGAACACGACCCGAGCCTGCGCTTTGCGCAGGTCGAATCGGTCGGGCCGAAAGTCTCGGGAGAGCTGGTCTGGACCGCGGTTCTGGCCGTCATGGCCTCGCTGGCGGCGATGTCGATTTATATCTGGCTGCGGTTTGAATGGCAGTACGCGATCGGCGCGTTCGTCTCGCTTGCCCATGACGTGATCGTGACGCTGGGCGTGTTCAGCCTGTTCCAGATCCGCTTCGATCTGACCACGATCGCGGCGCTGCTGACGATCCTTGGCTATTCGATCAACGATACGGTGGTCGTGTTCGACCGGCTTCGCGAGAACCTCATCAAGTTCAAATCGCGCACGCTTTACGATTTGATCAACTTGTCGGTGAACGAGACGCTTTCGCGGACGGTGATGACCTCGGGCACCACGCTTCTGGCGCTGATTGCGCTGTTGGTGCTGGGCGGGGACGTGATCCGCGGCTTTGTGTTCGCGATCACCTTCGGGATTTTCATCGGCACCTATTCGTCGATCTATGTCGCGAAGAACTTCGTTTACTGGATCGGTATCAACCGCGACACGCCTAAACTGAGCGAAGGCGGCGAGAAGAAGAAAACCCGCTCGGGCGAGACGCCGTTCTCCGAGATGCCCTGATGGCAGCGCCCGGCGGCGCAAATCCCGCGCTCCTTGGCGTGCGGGGGCTGGCCGTGGCGCGGGGCGGTATGCTGACGCTGGAAGGGATCGGGTTCGAGCTGCGCGCGGGCGGGGCGATGATCCTGCGCGGGCCGAACGGGGTCGGCAAGACGACGGTTCTGCGCACGCTCGCGGGGCTTCAACGCCCCGTCGCGGGCGAGATCAAAGCGCCCCCCGATGCGATTGCCTATGCCGGCCATTCGGACGGGCTGAAACCGGCGCTGAGCGTGACCGAGAACCTGCAATTCTGGGCCGCCGTCTACGGCGCGCCCGCGACGATTGACGCAGCGCTTGCGGCAATGAATCTCGGCGGGCTGGAAGAGCGCGCTGCCGGCAGCCTCTCGGCCGGTCAAAAGCGGCGGCTCGGGCTGGCGCGGCTGCTTGTCACGGGCCGCCCGATCTGGCTGCTGGACGAGCCGACCGTCTCGCTTGACGCGGATTCGGTGGCGCTGTTTGGCGCGATGATCCGCGCCCATCTGGCGCGAGGCGGCGCGGTGTTGATGGCAACGCATATCGATCTCGGCCTGCCGGAGGCCGAAATTCTCGACCTTTCCGCCTATCGCGCGGCCGCATCAGGGCGCGCATCGCCCCGCCGCGATGCCGGCTTCAACGAGGCGTTTCTATGATCGCGCTGCTGGTTCGCGATTTGCGCCTTGCCGTGCGGGCGGGCGGAGGGTTCGGGCTGGGCGTGGGGTTTTTCCTCATCCTCTGCACGCTTGTCCCGTTCGGGGTCGGCCCGCAAGGCGGGATGCTGTCGGTCATCGCGCCCGGTATCTTGTGGGTCGGCGCGCTGCTGGCGTGCCTTTTGTCGCTCGACCGGCTCTTCGCGCTGGATCACGAGGACGGATCGCTTGATCTGCTGGCCAGCTCGCCCCTGCCGCTCGAGGCGGTGGTGGCGGTCAAGGCGGCGGCGCACTGGATCGCGACGATGCTGCCGCTGATCGTCGCGGCGCCCTTGTTCGGGCTACTGCTGCATCTGCGGGCCGAGGCTGCGCTTTGGCTGGTCGGATCGCTGCTGGTCGGCACGCCCGCTTTGTCGCTGCTGGGCGCGTTCGGCGCCGCGCTGACGGTCGGGCTCAGGCGCGGGGGGCTGCTGATGTCGGTGCTGGTGCTGCCGCTTTACATGCCGACGCTGATCTTCGGCGCAGAGATCACGCGGCGCGGCGCCGCCGGTCTGGACCCCTCGACGCCGCTTGCCCTTCTGGCCGCGATAACGCTGATCGCGGCGGCGTTGATACCTTTCGCCGCAGCCGCCGCATTGCGGGTCAATCTTCGTTGAGCCGGCTTGAGGCCCGCCCGCCAAGAAGCTAGGAAGCCGGTATGTCGATCTGGGAATACGCCAACCCCGTCAAGTTCATGCGGCTGTCCGGCGCGGTGCTGCCCTATGCCGCCCTGGGCGCGGCGGTCTTTACGATCGGCGGGCTGGTCTGGGGCTTTCTGACGCCGCTTGATTTCCGGCAGGGCTCGACGGTCAAGATCGTCTTTCTGCACGTGCCGGCTGCCCTGATGGCGATCAATATCTGGCTGATGATGCTGGGCGCCTCGCTGATCTGGATCATCCGCCGCCATCATGTGAGCGCGCTTGCCGCCAAGGCGGCCGCGCCGATCGGGGCGGTGATGACGCTGATTGCGCTCGTGACCGGGGCGATCTGGGGCCAGCCGATGTGGGGGACGTGGTGGGAATGGGACCCGCGCCTTACCTCGTTCCTGATCCTGCTGCTGTTTTACATCGGCTATATCGCGCTGTGGTCCGCGATCGACGATCCCGACAATGCCGCCGATCTGACCGGGTTCTTGTGCCTTGTCGGCTCGGTCTTTGCGCTGCTTTCGCGCTATGCGGTGAATTTCTGGAATCAGGGGCTCCATCAGGGCGCCTCGCTTTCGGTCCAATCGGGCGAGCGGATGAGCGCGGTCTATCGCTACCCGCTTTATATGGTGATGATCGGTTTTTTCCTTTTGTTCCTCGCGCTTCTGCTGATCCGCACCCGCACCGAAATTCGCCTGCGCCGGGCCGCCGCCCTGCAAGCGCGTGAGGCCCGCAGCATGGCGGTGCGAGAGCCATGATGCCCGAGATGGATCAATACGCCGCAATCGTCGGCTGGGCCTATCTGGTCAGCCTCGCCCTTCTGGCGCTGCTTTTGTGGCAGACCGTCTGGCGCAATGCCCGCGCCCGCCGCGCGCTTGAGGCGCAAGAGAGGTCGCAGGAAAAGCGGGGCGGCCATGCGGATTAGGCCGCTGGTTCTGATCCCGCCGCTCGCCTTTCTGGCGATCGCGCTGCTGTTCGCGTGGGGGATGTGGCGCGGGACCGATAACGAGACGCCCTCGACCATGATCGGCCGCGCCGCGCCCGCCCTTCCGGCGACGACGCTGCCGGGCAAAGAGCAGCTCACCCCCGAGATGCTGGCCGCGCCGGGCGTCAAGCTTGTGAATTTCTGGGCAAGCTGGTGCCCGCCCTGCCGGGCCGAGCATCCGACGCTCATGGCGCTGTCCGAGCAGCTTCCGGTTTACGGTGTGAACCTGCGCGACCCGGAGCCCGCCGCGCTCCGCTTTCTGGACGCCGACGGCGATCCGTTCGCGGCCATCGCGACCGACCCGCGCGGGCGCGGCGCGATCGACTGGGGCGTGACCGCGCCGCCCGAGACGTTCATCGTGGACGGCGAGGGGCGGGTCCTGTTCCGCTTTATCGGCGCGCTTTTACGCGAGGATTACACCAACCGGTTCCTGCCCGCGCTTGAAGAGGCTTTGGCCGCCGAGGCGGCGCGCTAAACATTCACTGCAAGATGGCAGGGTTGTGAAGCAGGCGCTGTGCGGGCAGACTTGATCCCATGCAACATGGGAGAGTTATGATGAACAAGTTCAGCCTGACACTAACCGCATTGCTCTTGGCCAGCGGATCGGCACTTGCGCAGCAAGCAACCGACGCCGTTGACCCCGAGGGTCCGACCGTCCTGCCCACGGAAGAAACCCCTGCCGATCAATTGAGTGAGGCGCTCGAGACGCTGATTGGCGACGCTGCCGCAGAGACGGACGCCGAGGCGGAAGCCGACGCGGATGCAGAAGCCGAGGCTGATGCC
>JAUNRZ010000091.1:0-1414 GCA_030539455.1 Paracoccus sp. (in: a-proteobacteria)
GCGAAATTCCCCGATGCGCAGCGTTACGACGATGTGTCCTATGACGAGGTGCTTCAGAAGAATCTCGGTGTCATGGACGCCTCGGCGATTGCGCTCGCGCGCGACAACAAGCTGCCGATCATCGTGTTCTCCCTGGACGAGCCGGGCGGTTTTCGCGGTATCCTCTCGGGCAAGGGGACTTACACGCGCGTGACCGAGAAGGTCACCGCGCCGCGATCCTGACGCTGATCCCGTCGCGCCCGCGAACGGTCAGGCGGGCGATGGGTATGGGGGCGGCTGCCCCCGGCTCGAGCCGCGCCGCGCGCAGGATCATCGCGATCATCAGCGGCCCTTCGATCATCGCAAACCCTGCGCCGGGACAGACCCGCGCGCCGGCCGAGAAGGGGATATAGGCGCGCCGGGCGCTTTCCTTACCGCTAGCCGTTTCCCACCGCGCGGGGTCGAACCCGTCGGGGTTGTCCCATAGCCGCTCATGCCGGTGCAGGTGCCAGGGCGAGACGATGATCTGCGCGCCGCGCGGCACCTCGCGGCCCCGGAATGTCTCGGCGCGGGCGGCCTCGCGCACCATCATCGGCACTGGCGGGTAAAGCCGCATCGCCTCGCGGAACACCGCGCGGGCGAGTTTGAGTCGGGGCACAGCGTTGAACGCGGGCGCGCCTGTCCCGAGCACCGCGCGCGCCTCGGCCGCGACGCGGTCCTGCCAGAGCGGGTTGGCGGCAAGGAGCCAAAGCGCCCATGAAAGCGCGCTCGCGCTCGTCTCATGGCCGGCGAGAAAGAAGATCGCGACCTGATCGACCATCTCGGCTTCGGTAAAGCGCTGCCCGGTCAGCGGGTCCGCCGTGGTCATGATCTTGCTCGCCAGATCGTCCGGTGCGCGCCCCGCTTGCAGCTCGGCCTGACGCGCGGCCACAAGCCCTGCGATCAGGGCGCGGATCTCGGCCGCGCTTTTGCGCGCGCGGCTCCCGTGGAGCCGGGGGAGCCAGAAGGGCAGCGGGATAAGCGCCGCGAGGTTGACGATCGGCTGCGCGTCCTGATGGGCGCGAAAGGCGGCAAAGACGCGCGCGGCGGTCTCATGCGCGATCGGCAGCGAGAAGAGCGTGCGGAAGATCGCATCGGCGGCGGCGTGCGATGTCTCGGGCTCGAGGTCGATCTCGCGCCCCGCTTGCGCCGCGATCCGCGCGGCGGCGTCCTCGCCCGCGGCGGCGATATCGGCGAACACATCGCGCAGCCGGCCGCCCTCGAAAGCGGGGTCGATGATGCGCCGCTGCGCCTCCCACTCCGCGCCATTGGTCACGAAGACCGAGCGGCCGAGCAGCGGCGCCAGCCCCTCGCGCAGGCGGCTCGACTTGGGGAAATCAGCGGGGCGCGCGCGCAGGACCAGATCGACGAGATCGGGGTCGTTGCAGAGGAAGGA
>JAUNRZ010000091.1:1514-6318 GCA_030539455.1 Paracoccus sp. (in: a-proteobacteria)
CTCTGCGCCGCTTTCCCCGCTCAAGGCCAGCTCCAGCGGTTGACCGGGGCGGCGATGCGGCCGGGGGAGTGGGTGCGGCCGGCAAAGCGCTCGGCGAGCGTTTGCGGGCCGGCGGTGATGCGGAAATAATCGTAATCGCCGGGCTGCTCGAACGCGCAAAGATACTGGAAATGGAGCCGGAAGAACCGCCAGCGAAGCGCCTTGAGCCGTTCGGGCGCCATCGAGCGCGAGAAGGCCGCCGAGATGACAAGCGGGGCGGGCCGTCCCTCGGCCTGCCCCTTCGGCGCGCAGCCGGACACCGCGACCGGATCGCAAAGCGCAAAGCAGCACGGATCGCCCGGCGCGGTGACATCGACCCAAGCCGGCGCGGCGCGGGCCAGATCGTGCAGATCGCGGCGCAGTGCATCGGCGCGCGGCAGGAACGAGGCCATCGGCACCACATGGCCCAGCGTCAGCAGCGCGATCCCCCCGGGAAGGCCGCCAGCCTCGCGCGCGATGCGGGCCAGCACCGAGACGGCGAGATAGGCGCCAGAGCTGTGGCCGACGACCAGCACCTCGTCCCAATCGCCCGACCGCGCCGACGCCTCGATACGCTCGGCAAACGCGTCCAGCCGGGCGCAGAGCGCGGGCGGGTAGGCGCCGCCCTGCGCCGCGGTAAAGGCGTAGTCATGCATCAGGTAATAGGCGAAAATCCGGCCGTCGAGCCGCCGCCAGAGTTGCAGCACCGCCCAGAACATGGCCGCACCCAGGATCGCCGCCAGCCACCACGGCGCGCC
Source organism: Paracoccus sp. (in: a-proteobacteria) (assembly GCA_030539455.1). GTDB lineage: Bacteria > Pseudomonadota > Alphaproteobacteria > Rhodobacterales > Rhodobacteraceae > Paracoccus. Next base: position 2,291 of record JAUNRZ010000091.1, read on the forward strand.
CAGGGCCGCAACGCCCCGCGCGAGGCCCGCCCCCGCCAGAGCCGCCGCAATCGCCTGCAAGATCAGCACCGCAACCGGGTAAAGCGCGGTCAGCACCGGCCCGCGCCGCAGCCGCATCAGACGCCAGAGCGCCCCCGAGCCGATATAGGCCGCCGCCGTGCGGATCATCGCCAGATAGGTCCCGCCGACCGAGCCGCGCATCGAGCCTTGGACGATATCCGCCCAGACCAGCACCTCGAACTCGGCATGGCCCGCTTCGCCGTCCATCTGCGCGCGCGCGGCCCAGCCAAAGCCGGTCTCGTCCTCGCGCGTGGCCGGGGTCAGGGCGTAGCCCGAGATCGCCGCCTGCGCCGCGCCCTCGCGCCGGAACAGCTCGCGGTAGCGCCGCGGGGGGATCGGGTCAAAGCCCGGTATGTAGAAAACGCGGCGGCGAAACATTTAAAAACACCCTGTCCCGTCGCAACATAGCGCCAAAGCGGCGCCCCGCAAGCGTCAGGCGCCCCAGCTTGCGGCCGAGTGCTCGATGGCGCGGATGCGCTTTTCGTGGGGTGGGTGCGACATGATCCATTCGGGCGGCGCCGCGCGCCCCTCTTGCAGCCGCGCGAGCTTGCCCAGCAGCGAGACCTGCGGCGCGTGGCCCAGCCCCGCGCGGATCATCAGGGCGGTGGCGAAGCGGTCAGCCTCGAACTCGTCCGAGCGCGAGAGCCGCGCGGCGACCGCCGCCGCCAAGAGATTGCCGATCCAGAGCCCGACAAACGGGATCAACCGGCCCAGCAGCCCGCGCATCACCTGCGTCGTGGTAAAGTCGATCAGCCGGCGGCGCGAATGGCCAAGCGAGACATGGCCCAGCTCATGCGCGATCACGCCGGTCAGCTCTTCGGGGGTGAACTCGCCCCGGTCCATCTTGTCGAGAAAGCCGCGCGTCAGAAACACGCGACCGTCGCCCGAGGCGAGCCCGTTCACGGCTTGCGTTTCGTAGACATGGGCGCGGATCGGCGGCAGATCCATCGCGCCCCCCAGCCGCGCGAGCAGCGGCAGCAGCTTCGGGTGATCGAGCGGGCCGGATTTGTCCCTGAGCTCCCGCGAGAGCCGCCAATGCGAGAACGCGATCGTGACGCCGACATAAAGCAAGATCAGCAGGATGGGCAGGAACTTCAGCATCGCTTTTATGTGGGGATCAAAGGCGCCCGGTCAACCGCACCTCAGCCGTCCGGCGCGCGGCGGGCGTTGTGGAGCAGCCAAAGCCCAAGCGCCACGGTCAGCCCCAGTGCCGCGATCAGGCCAAGGGCCGAGCCGGCAAGCTCGGTCGCGGCGGCGAGGTTCTGGCCGAACAGCATCCCGAGCCCGAGATAGAGCGCAACCCAGATCACCGCGCCCGGAAGGCTCGCCCCCGTAAAGCGCAGCCGCGCGAGATCGCCCGCCCCCGCGCCAAGCGTCACCCAGGGCGCAAGCGGCGAGACCAGCCACCGCGAGACGAACACGGCCCAGAGCCCGTAGCGCCCGATCAGCCGCCGCGCCCGGCCAAGCGCGCCCGACCCGCGCCCTGCGTAGCGCCGCAGCCGCGCCCGGCCGAGCCGGCCGATCGAGAACCCGACCTGATCGCCCATCGCATAGCCCGCAAGCGCCGCCGCCGCGACCGCCCAGAGCGACAGATCCCCCGCCGCCACGAACGCCCCCGCCGCGATGAGCAGCACCGATGAGGGCAGGGGCATCAGAAGACAGGACAAAAATGTCGAGAGCCCGACCACATAAGGCCCCCATTGCGGCACGAATTCGATCAGCCAATCGGTGAGCCCCTCGTTCATGGCGGTGGGCCGAGTGGGGGCGCGACTCGCGCTGCGCTCTGTAAGCTACCGGCCGCACCCTCGCGCGGCGCCGCCCGGCCCTCCGTTCTTGGCAAGATCACCGGCGCGGCTTCCGGCGGGGCGGGGGCGGGGCCCGGTTGGGGGAGGATGACCGCTTCGCCCTCGGGCGGGGGCGGGCTGCGGCCTTTTTCGGCGCGGATCGTCTCTTCGGCGAGGCGGGCGTTGAGCCGCGCCATCACCTCGGAGACCGGCACTCCCTGCATTGCGGCGATCTCGGCGAAGCTGCGGCCGCGGCGGCGCTCGGGCGGCAGATCGAGCGCTTCGGCCAGCTCTTCGGGCGCGATATGCCAGCTTCGCGCGAGATATCCGACCGTCATCCACGGCGCCGGGGTCTGGTGCAGATGCGCGGGGTCCGACCAGTAGATCGCCCGGTCCACGAGCCGCCAGCCGAGCCCGAGCGTCAACAGCATCGCAGCCACGAAGGCGAGCGCCAGAAGCCGCTGCCCGCGCAGCACGCGCCCGATCATCCCAGCACCCGCATCGCGCGGTCCAGCCCTTCCAGCGTCATCGGCATCATCCGATTCTCGAATATCTGGCCAATCATCCCGATCGAGGCAGTATAGCCCCAAACGCGCTCGGGCACAGGGTTAAGCCACACATGATCGGGCCACGCCTCGGTCGCGCGCCTGAGCCAAAGCGCGCCGGGCTCGGCGTTCCAGTGCTCATTCGCGCCGCCGGGCGCGGCGATCTCGTAGGGCGACATCGAGGCATCGCCGACGAAAATACACTTATAATCCCGCCCGAAGCGGTGGAGCACGTCCCAGGTCGCGATCTGCGCATCCCAGCGGCGGCGATTGTCGCGCCAGACCGATTCGTAAAGGCAGTTGTGGAAATAGAAATGCTCGAGATGCTTGAACTCGGCTCGCGCTGCGCTGAACATCTCGTCCATTAGCCGCGTGTGATCGTCCATGCTGCCACCCACATCGAGAAACAGCAGAACCTTGACGGCATTGCGCCGCTCGGGGCGGGTCTGAACGTCGATATAGCCGTGATCGGCGCTCGCGCGGATCGTCGCTTGCAGGTCGAGCTCATCGGCCGCGCCGTGCCGCGCCCATTGCCGCAGCCGCTTGAGCGCGACCTTGATCGAGCGCGTGCCAAGCTCGACCCCGTCATCGAAATCGCGGAACTCGCGCTTGTCCCAGACCTTGACGGCGCGGCGGTGCCGGCTTTCATGCTGGCCGATCCGCACGCCTTCGGGGTTGTAGCCATAGGCGCCGAAGGGCGAGGTGCCGGCGGTGCCGATCCATTTACTGCCGCCCTGATGGCGCGATTGCTGCTCGGCCAGCCGCTCGCGCAACTTGTCCATGAGCGCCTCAAAACTGCCGCTGCGCTCGATCGCGGCCTTTTCCTCGTCGCTGAGCAGCTTTTCGGCCAGTTTTTCGAGCCACTCCTTCGGGATCGTTTGCTCGTTCATCAGATCGCCGATCTCGACGGCTTCGAGGCCGGAGAACGTGGCCGCGAAGGCGCGGTCAAAGCGGTCGATATGACGCTCGTCCTTGACCAGAACGGCGCGCGAGAGCTGATAGAACAGGTCGATCTCGTAATCCGCGATCCCCGCTTTCATCGCGCCCAGCAGGTCGAGATATTCGCGCAGGCTGACCGGAACTCCGTGCCGGCGCAGATTGTCGAGAAACGGGCGGAACATCGCGCTTACGCCGCGCCGCGCAGGATGAAGATCGCGGCGAAAAGCCCGACCAGCCCGAAGGCGAAGGCGTGGGCTGCGGCCCATTGCAGCCTGTCCGAGGTCAGCGCCGAGAGGCGCGAGGCCCGATACCAGCCAAGCGCCGCGCCAAAGAGGATGGAGGCAAGAACGATCATCTTAAATCCTTTCGATCAGACGGCGCGGCGCGCGGCGAGAGGTCGGGTCGCCGGCCGCGCGGCTTTGCCTTGTCTTCGGTATGCTACGAACGCGGCGGGGGTCATCGCGTGTCTTTCCGGCCCGCCCGACATTTCAGCGATGGGCCTGATAAGCTGGGTCGCCCGCGCTGCGCCGTTGCGGGCACGAACCGGGCCGTGCAGCTGTGGGGGCGTCACGTTAATCTCGTTTCTCCTGCTCGCGCCGCCCGCCCCCAATCAGCGATGAGCAGGATAACGGGAGCGGGCGTCGCTGCGCCGTGGTGGCTGCTTATTGCCGGACAGCATTGCGGCGTCACGTTCATCTCA
>JAUNRZ010000091.1:6418-9112 GCA_030539455.1 Paracoccus sp. (in: a-proteobacteria)
GCCGCGCGCCGTCTTATTGACCGGCGCCGGCATCGGCGGGCAGGTCGGGTGCGGTGGCGGTGTCGTCCTCGGCGTCCGGGGCTTCGGGCTGCGCGTTCGGCGGAGCGGTCTCGTCGATGATCTCGCGCGCCGCCGGGGCGGGGCCTTCGGTTGCGACGGGGCGGGTGCGGGCGAGGCGGTTCGCCTCCCAGTCGCCGCTGGCGATCTGCCCGCTTGCGTAGCGCATCACGCCCTCGCCCTGACGGCGGCCCTCGACGAACTGGCCCGAATAGGTATCGCCCGTATCATAGGTTGCAACGCCGGTGCCGTCGATATTGCCCGCGCGCCAGCTTCCCTCGTAGCTGAACCCGTCCGGCGCGGTCAGCGTGCCCTGACCCTCGCGTAGGCCGGCGACGAATTCGCCCTCATAGACCGAGCCGTCGGGATAGGTCGCAACGCCCATCCCCTCGCGCTCGCCATCGACGAAATCGCCCTCGTAGACATAGCCGTCCGGGTAGGTCATCCGGCCCGAGCCGTGATTGCGCGAGGCGGCGAACTCGCCCTCGTAGATCATGCCGTTCGCGTAATGAGCAACGCCGCGCCCTGCGATCACCCCCTCGCGCCAGTCGCCCTCGTAGACCGAGCCATCGGGATAGGTGATCTTGCCGGTGCCGTGCGGGCGGTCGGCTTCCATCTCGCCGGTATAGACCGCGCCGTCGGGATAGGTGATCGTGCCGGTCCCGGCCATGCGGTGATCGCGCCATTCGCCGTCATAGACATAGCCGTCCGTGCCGGTGAACACGCCCTGGCCGTGCCGCTGATCGGCGCGGAACTCGCCCTCGTAGACATCGCCGTTCGCGTAGATGTCGCGGCCCGTGCCCTCGCGCTTGCCCTCGCGCATCTGGCCCTCGTAGCGATCGCCCGAGGGCTGGGTCAGAGCGCCCTGTCCGGTCATCTGCCCGGCCGACCACACCCCGTCATAGACGAGCCCGCTCGGCATGGTCAGAACGCCCCGCCCGGCGCGTTGGCCGGCCATCATCTGGCCCTCATAGACCGAGCCGTCAGGATAGGTGATCCGGCCCTGACCTTCCTGCACGCCGTCCACCCAATCGCCCTCATAGCGCCAGCCCTCGGCATGGGTCAGCCGCCCCTCGCCGTGGTGGAGATCATCGCGGAAGCTGCCCTCGTAGCGCGAGCCGTTGGCATAGGACGCGGTGCCCTCGCCGGTGATGCGGCCCTCGGCCCATTCGCCTTCATAAGTGCCGCCATCGGCATAGGTGATGCGGCCATAGCCATGCGGGCGGCCTTGCGCGAATTCGCCCTCGTAGATGGCGCCGTTCGGGAAATGCGCCTCGCCGCGGCCGGTTATCTCGCCCTCGAGCCAGTCGCCCTCGTAGCGGTAGCCGCTGGGCAGGGTGTAGACGCCGCGCCCGTGCTGGACGCCGCCGCGGAACGTGCCCTCGTAGATGCCGCCATCCTCGTATTGGCGCGTGATGACGTCCTGCGCCTGCGCTTCCCCCGCGCCGCCAAGCGCGAGTGCAAGCCCGAGCCCGAGCCCCGCAAGACCAAGCGTTACTGCCCCCGTCGCCCGCCCCCTCGCGCCTCTCGTCGCTGCCATGATGCCTGCCTCCGTTCTTGGTTGGTCCTGCTTTAGCCGATGGCGCCGGGCGCGCAAAGCCCGGCGTTGCCCTTTCGGCGCGGCTTTGCGATAGAGAAACCCGCGCGCCCGGCTTGCGGCGCGCTGAACCCGGCCGAAGGACGCCCCGCGATGAGTGATCATTTCCGCCTGACATTGGCGCAGCTCAACCCGGTGCTGGGCGATCTGGGCGGCAACGCCGCGAAAGCGCGCGAAGCGTGGGAGACGGCGCGCGCCGCAAAGGCCGACATGATCGCCTTTCCCGAGATGTTCATCACTGGCTATCAGACCCAGGATCTCGTTCTGAAATCAGGGTTTGCCGAGGCCGCCGAGGCCGCGATCACCGCGCTTGGGGCAGATTGCGCGGACGGGCCGGCGATCGGCATTGGCGGGCCGCTTCGGCACGGGGGCAAGCTTTACAACGCGTTCTATGTGCTGGCGGGCGGGCGCGTGATCGCGCGCGTTCTGAAGCATGAATTGCCGCATAAACAGCTTTTCGACGAGATGCGCCTCTTTGATCCCGGCCCGGTCTCGGGGCCTTACGCGGTCGGCGCGGCGCGGATCGGCTCACCCATTTGTGAGGATGCGTGGTGGCCCGAGGTGGCCGAGACGCTGGCCGAGACCGGGGCCGAGATGCTGCTGGTTCCGAATGGCTCGCCCTATCATCGCGGCAAGCTCGATCTGCGGATGTCGCATATGGTCGCGCGGGTGGTCGAGACCGGGCTGCCGCTGATTTACCTCAACTCGGTCGGCGGGCAGGACGATCAGATCTATGACGGGGCGAGCTTCGTTCTGAACCCCGGCGCGGATGGCGGGGCCGAGAAGGTGGTCCAGCTTGCGCCGTTTGCCGAAGAGATCGCCCATGTCGATTTCACCCGCGCCGCGGATGGCGGTTGGCGCGCCGCGCGGGGCGAGATGACACCGCAGCCAAACGAGTGGGAGCAGGATTACCACGCGATCACACTTGGCCTGCGTGACTATCTGCGCAAATCGGGCTTCGGAAAGGTGGTGCTGGGCCTTTCGGGCGGGATCGACTCGGCGCTTGTTGCGGCGATCGCGGCGGATGCGGTCGGGCCGGA
>JAUNRZ010000008.1 GCA_030539455.1 Paracoccus sp. (in: a-proteobacteria)
CGCAGGTCTGCCCGGTCGATTGCTTCTACGTGACCGCCGACGCCGTGGTCCTGCACAACAAGGACACCTGCATCGGCTGCGGCTATTGCTTCTACGCCTGCCCGTTCGGCGCGCCGCAATATCCGCGGACCGGCAATTTCGGCTCGCGCGGGAAGATGGACAAATGCACCTACTGCTCGGGCGGCCCCGAGGCGGATATGTCCGAGGCCGAATATGTCAAATACGGCACCAACCGTCTGGCCGAGGGCAAGCTGCCGCTTTGCGCCGAGATGTGCTCGACCAAGTCGCTGCTGGCGGGTGATGGCGACATCATCGCCGAGATCTACCGCGAGCGTGTGGTGACGCGCGGCTACGGCTCGGGGGCATGGGGCTGGCGGACCGCTTACGGCGATACGGTGCAGGTGTGAGAAGGGGCGAGGCAATGAGCATGATCTTCCAGCGCATTTGCGCGACCTTGCTGCTGGCGGCGCTTCTCGGCGCCGCGCCGATGGCCGAGGCGCAGGTCTCGGACCAGCAATCCGCCATCGCCGCGACCGACGCCGCTGCCGCCGAGACGGCAGCCGGCACCCCTGCCCTTGTCGAGCTTGGCAATCAGGTCAACCCGACCGCGAGCGCCGTCCACGAAGAGGCGCTGTTCGACGCGCTTGGCACCAACCAGCCCATCGTCGGGCGCATCTCGATCCCCGACGAGAACGCGGCCAACCTCATCAAACCGGCCAATCGCGGCTGGGCGGGCACGAATAGCGGCCTGCTCGAATGGGTGACGATCGGCTTTATCGTCCTGACCCTGCTGGCGCTTGTCGGCTTCTTCCTGTTCCGCGGCCGGATCCGCATCGAGAAAGGGTTTTCGGGCGTCAAGATCACCCGCTTCACCGGGCTCGAGCGGTTTGCCCATTGGCTGATGGCGGTCTCGTTCATCCTGCTCGCGCTGACCGGGCTCAACCTGGTGATCGGGCGCTCGGTGATCCTGCCGCTGATCGGGGAAAACGCGTTCGGCGCGATGACTTCGGGCGGCAAGGTGATCCATAACTATGTCGGCTGGGCCTTCATGATCGGGATGGCGCTTGCCTTCGTTCTGTGGGTCGGGCGCAATATCCCGAAGAAGAAAGACCTCGAATGGCTCCGCCAGTTCGGCGGGCTGTTCCAGAAGGGCGTTCACCCGCCCGCCGGCAAGTTCAACGCCGGGCAGAAGATCATCTTCTGGTCGGTCGTGCTGGGCGGCTCGGCGCTTGCGTTTACCGGGGTGATGCTGCTCTTCCCGTCGAATACGGCCGATGCCTCGCAATGGCAGACCTTCCAGCTTGTTCACGGCTTTGCCGCCGCGATCATGACCGCTATCATCATTGTGCATATCTATATCGGCACGATCGGCATGGAAGGCGCGTTTGATGCGATGGGCTCGGGCGAGGTCGATCTCAACTGGGCCAAGGAGCACCACCCGGATTGGGTCGAGGAAAAGCAGGCCAAGGGCACCGCGCCCTCGAGCGCGCCGCCCTCGTCGCGCCCCCCGCCCACGTCCCGCGCGGCCTCGACCCCCGCCGAATAGCGACGATGAGCGAAAGCGAGAACGATCGAGCGCGGGCAGTTTTGTCCGCGCTTGTCTTGCCTGATGGCGAAACGCTCGGCGCATCGGGGCGGCTGATCGGGCCATCGCGCGCGGGCGCGCGTTGGGCGGCGGCGATCCGCATCTCGGCGGAAGAGGCGGGGCGCTTCGCCGCGGTCCGCGATGAGGCCGAGGCGGCATTGCGAGACCTGCCGGGCGGCGCCGGAGCGCTCGTGACGCTGACCGCCGAGGGCGGGGCGTCTGCGCCGAGGCCGAGGAGGGCGCAGCTTCAGGCGGATGCTGGAGGCTTGGCGCGGCATGGTGCGCGCCTCAGTGAAGCGCCCGAAGCCGCGCCGTCCGGCGACAACGCACGCTCGGCGCCCGCGCCCGCGCCCTCTGGCGGTAACGCGCGCTTGGCGCCCGCCCCTGCGCGCTCCTCCGGCGACGTGGGCACCGCGCAGACGCCGCCCTCCCTCCCCGGCCGCGACCGGCCCGCCGACCCGCCCCGGCTTGGGGCGAACGCGATCTCGAAGCCCGGATCAGAGCTTGGCCGCGTGCGCCATATCGTTGCCGTAGCCTCGGGCAAAGGCGGGGTCGGCAAGTCCACCACTTCGGTCAATCTCGCGCTCGGGCTGCGGGCGCTTGGGCTCAAGGTCGGGCTGCTCGACGCCGATATTCACGGCCCCTCGGTGCCGGTGCTGCTGGGTATCACCCAACCGCCCCGCGTCGGTGCGGATCGCCGGCTGATCCCGGCCGAGGCGCACGGCATCGCGGCCATGTCGATCGGCCTTCTGGTCGATCCCGAAACCGCGATGATCTGGCGCGGGCCGATGGTGCAAAGCGCGCTGAACCAGATGATGCACGAGGTCGCCTGGCCGGCGCTTGACGTGCTGATCGTCGATATGCCGCCCGGCACCGGCGACGCGCAGCTTGCGCTTGCGCAGGGCGCGCCGCTTTCGGGAGCGGTGATCGTCTCGACCCCGCAGGATCTCGCGCTTGTCGATGCGCGCCGCGCGGCCGCGATGTTTCGCAAGACCGAAGTGCCGATCCTCGGCGTGATCGAGAACATGGCCCATTTCATCTGCCCCGATTGCGGCGGGCAGCACGAGATTTTCGGCTCGGGCGGTGCGCGCGATGAGGCCGCGCGTCTGGGCGTTCCCTATCTGGGCGCCGTGCCGCTGACGATGGCGCTGCGGGCCGGCTCGGATCAGGGGCGGCCGGTCACGGCGCTGGACCCCGAGGGTGATCTGGGCCAGATTTATGTTAACATGGCGCGCCAGCTTGCGGACGCGCTGGATACGGGCGCGAAGGCGCGCACTCAAAGCTGAACCATCGAAGGAGTCGTTCATGAAAGCCTTTCTCGCAGCCGTCCTCGTGGCTCTTGTCGTCGCAATCGGGGCCTCGTTCGCGCTAGACGGCGTGCAGGAAACCGCGCCGCAGGCCTACACGACCGAGGGCGTCCGGCTGGAAAACCCCGGCAATAATCTGGTGCGGTTCTGACCGTCTCGCGGCCCCGCAGGGCGCTTTCGCGCGCGGGATTTGCGGTGCTCGCGGCGATCTGGGCCGCGCCTGCTGATGCGCAGGATCTGACCGGGCATGGCGGGCCGGTCCGCGCCCTGGCGGCTGATGATGGGCGCATGGTCTCGGGCGGGCTCGACCGGCGCGTGATCGTCTGGGGCGAGGATGCCCCGGCCGAGATCCTGCTGGTGCCGGGCGATGCGGTCACCTCGCTGACGCTTGCGCCGGGCGCAATCTATGCCGGAACGCAGGCGGGCGAGCTTTTCATGTGGGACGGCGCGGAACAGGCGCGCGAGATGGGCCGGACCGAAGGCGCGGCCGGGGCGTTGGCGGTGGACGCGGCGGGTCGGCTGCTGGCCGCGGGCGAGGATGGCAGCATCACCATCGACGGGGCGCGCCATGACGCCCATGACGGCCCGATCACCGGTCTTGCGGTGCTGGACGGGGGCTGGCTCGCCAGTATCGGCGCCGATCTTCATTTGCGTTTCTGGGACGAGAAGCTCCGCCCTGCCGCCGCGATCGGCCTGCCGGCGGTTCCCTCGGCGATCATCGCGGACGGGCCCCGGCAGGTCGTGCTGACGATGGCGGATGGGCGGGTTGCGCGCGCCGGGCTTGAGGGTCTGATCGAGCCGGTGCCGCTGCTTGACCCCCCGAGCCCGCTGATCGCCTTGGCGCGGGGCCCGGATGGCGGGCTCGCCGCCGCGTCGATTTCAGGCGTGATCTGGTTTCTGGACGATGATCTTGTCCCGCGCGGGCGCGCCGAGGGGAGCGCCGGGCCGGTCTGGGCGCTCGCCTACCGGGGCGATGAGCTTTTCGCGGCGGGCAATGACGGCGTGCTGCGGCGCTACGGCGCGGATGGCACGCGTTTGGGCGAGAGCGCGCCTGCCGAGCTGGGCGCAGCCGATCACGGCGCCAATGTGTGGCGTGCCTGCGCGGTGTGCCACGCGCTCGAGCCCGGCGATCAAAGCCGCGCGGGGCCGAGCCTTCACGGCATTTTCGGCCGCCAGATCGCCACCGAAGAGGGTTACGCCTTCTCGCAGGCGCTGCGTGCGATGGATATCGTCTGGACCGAAGAAACCATCTCGGCCCTGTTCGAGCATGGTCCCGACGCCTACACGCCCGGCAGCCGGATGCCCGAGCAGCGCCTGAATGCCGCCGCCCGCGCGGCGCTTGTCGAATATCTGCGCGAGCACGGGGGCGGGCGTTAACGAAAGCGACGCCTGGGCGTGATCCCCGCCCCCCTGCCCTTAGTTTTTGCCCATCGCCGCCGCAAAAGCGTCGATCTCAGCCGGATCGGTCGCCCAGCCGGTGACAAGGCGGATCGCGGTCTGCCCCGGCTCTTGCGCGCCCGATTTGGGCCAGTCGTGAAACACCGCTCCGGCGGCGCGGAGCCGCTGCGCGGTCGCCTCCGGCAGCGCGACAAAAACCTGGTTCGTCTCGACCGGCGCAAGCAGGCTCGCGCCCGCCATATCCGCCACCACTTCGCCCAGACGCGCCGCCATCGCGTTGGCGTGGCGCGCCAGATCGAGCCAAAGATCGCCCTGAAGCAGCGCATAGATCTGCGCGGCGAGGTAACGGTGCTTCGAGAGAAGATGGCCCGAGCGTTTGCGCATGAAGCGCAGCGCCTCGGCATGGCCCGGATTGAACGCGACCAGAGCCTCGACCCCCATCGCGCCGTTCTTGGTCCCGCCGAACACCAGCAGATCGACCCCGGCGCGGCTTGTCAGATCGGCGGGCGAAGCGCCTGAGGCCGCCACCGCATTGGCAAAGCGCGCCCCGTCCATGTGAAGCGCCATGCCGCGCCGATGCGTCACCTCGGCAATCGCGGCGACGTCAGCCGGGCCGTAGACCCGCCCCCATTCGGTCGCATTGGTGATCGACACCGCCGCGTTCCGCCCGGCGTTCAGCCCCGCGGCCTCGGCATATTGCGCCGCCTCGTCGAGTGCATCCGGCGAGAACATCCCGCCCTCGCCGTCCAGCAGCGACATCTTGGCGCCGGCGGTGAACATCTCGGGCGCGCCGCATTCGCTTGTCTGGATATGCGCATCGCGGTGGGCGAAGATGCGCCCCCAGCCGGGGCACACCGCGCCAAGCGCGACCGCATTCGCCGCCGTGCCGGTCGCGACGAACATCACCTCGGCCTCGGGCGCGCCCAGCACATCGCGCAGCCGGTCCGCCGCCGCGCGGGTCAGCCCATCGGCGCCATAGGACGAGACCGCGCCTTCGTTCGCCGCGCCAAGCGCCGCCATGACGGAGGGGTGAACGCCGGCGCAATTATCCGATGCGAAATTCATGACAGATCCTCGATGATGTAATCTTCCCAATCCTCTTCCGGCACGCTCGCCTCGGAGACGGTCCAGCCGCGCACCGACACGCCCGCTTCATGGACCGAGGCGGGATCGCCCGAGATGAGGTAATGCCACTCCGGCAGCGGTTTTTTCTCGAAGCGCAGCCGGTAGGCGCAGGTCCGGGGCAGCCAGTAGCTGATCTGCGCGATTTTGTGCGGGGTGAGCGTCACGCATTCGGGGACAAATTCGTGACGGCGCGGGTAATTGGTGCAGCGGCAGGTCTGCCCGTCCAGAAGCCGGCAGGCGACGCGGGTGAAGGCAAGCTCGTCATTATCCTCGAATTCGAGCTTGTTGAGGCAGCATTTCCCGCAGCCATCGCACAGCGCCTCCCACTCATCGGCGCTTAGATTGCCAAGCGGCAATTCCCAAAAGCGCGGCCGCATCAGGCGGGCAAGGCGGCGCGGGCGCGTGCCGCGTCGTCCTCCATCTGCGCGATCAGGGCGGGCAGCGTGTCGAACTTGGCCTCGTCGCGCAGGAACTCGACAAGCGCGACAGAGAGATGCTCTCCGTAAAGATCGCCATCGAAATCAAATAGATAGGTTTCGAGATTGGGGGTGTTCTCGCCGAACATGGGCCGCACGCCAAGCGAGGCGACGCCGCGATATGTCCCGATATGCGGCCCCGATTTGACCTCGGCAAGCACCGCGTAGACCCCAAGGCGCGGCAGATGGAGCCCGTCGAGCGACATATTCGCGGTCGGAAAGCCAAGCGTGCGGCCGCGTTTTTCGCCGTGGAGCACCTCGCCCTCGATGCGGTGCCAATGGCCAAGCATCGCCTCGGCGTCGCGCGGGCGGCCTTCGGAAAGGGCGCGGCGGATCGCGGTCGAGCTGAAATCCTGACCGCCCGTCCCGACAAGCGGCGCGGCGGTGACGCCAAACCCGTAGCGGCGGCCGAGATCCGCCAGAGAATCCGCATCGCCCGCGCGGTCCTTGCCGAAGCGGAAATCGGCGCCCACGGTGACATGGCGCGCGCCGAGCCCCCCCGCCAGCACGTCGCGCGCGAAGATGTCGGGCGAGAGCCCGGCAAGGGTCGCCCCGAACGGCAATTCGTAAAGCACCGCGACGCCCAGCCGGGCAAGCCGGGCGGCGCGGGCCTCGGCATTCATCAGCCGGAAAGGCGGGAAGGTCTTGCCGGCGGCTTTCGCGAAATACTCGCGCGGGTGCGGCTCGAACGTCACGACGCCAAGCGGCGCGCCCGCCTCGGCGCCGGCCGCGCGCGCGGCGTCGATCACCGAGCGGTGGCCCAGATGGACGCCGTCGAAATTGCCCATCGCGACGCTCGCCCCGCGCATAGCGGGGGAAAGCCCGGTCCAGTGATGATGAATCTGCAAGCGCCCTCGCTTTGTCACCGCGCGGCGCGAGACGCACCGCGCCGCCATCATTCCCCAGCCCGCGCCTGCGCGCAAGCGCACGCCGCCCTAGCGCAGCCGCCCGATCGCAAAGCGCGGCGCAAGGTTTTGGCCGTCCAGCCAAGCCTCGAGCCGCGCGGGGTCCGGGTTCTCGACATCATCGCCGAATTGCGAGGCGGCAAGCCCGCCGGTCACGAAGATCGCGTCGATCCCCTGCGCCTTCGCCCCCGCGACATCGGTGTGAATCCCGTCTCCGATGGCCAGAATGCGCGCGCGATCGTCCAGCCCGAGCCGCCGCTTTGCCAGATCGTAGATCGGCGCGTGGGGCTTGCCGTAATAAAGGCTGCGCCCGCCAAGGCTTTCATAGAACTCGGCAATCGCGCCGGCGCAGTAGATGCGCTGCTCGCCCACATCGACAACAATATCGGGATTGGCGCAAAGCAGCGGTGCGCCTTTGGCGGCCAGAGGCTCGAGCCGCGCGCGGTAATCTTCGGGGCCTTCGGTCCGGTCATCGAACAGCCCCGTGCAGACGATCGAGGCGGCCTCTTCGGGGGCGACGCGCTCGATCTCGGGCGCAGGGCCGCCATCGACGGGCGGGTCGAAAAAGCCGAGGTCTTTTTCCGGCCCGCAATGCCAGACCGGGCCCGGGATATCGCCGCGATACATCGCCTCTTGCGCCGCATCGCCCGAGCTGGCGATGACATCCCACGCGCCGCGCGGCACGCCCATAAGGTCAAGCTGCGCCTCGACATAAGGCGCCGGGCGGGGCGCGTTCGTCATCAGCACAACCTTTCCGCCCTCGGCGCGGAAGGCTTCCAGCGCCGCGACCGCCGCGGGATAGGGGCGCTGCCCGTTATGAAGGCACCCCCACAGATCGCAGAACAGAACGTCATAATCGGCGGAAATATCGGCAAGCGCCGTGATGATACGGGTCATGCGGTCCCTGTTGATGAAATGGAGCCGGAGGGGCGGGTCAGGCCCGCCCGCACGCGGCGAGGATCAGACCTTGAGCGCCGGGATGATCTGCTTCTTGCGGCTCATGATGCCCGGCAGGACGACGTAATCGCCCGAGACCGGCACCCCGAACGATGCCTCGGCAATGGCGCGCACACGCTCGTTCGGGACCAGAAGCGTCGCCTCTTCGCGCAGGATATCGACGATGAACAGCAGCACCTCTTGCGCGCCGTCATCATGGGCGACCTGCGGCATGGCCTTCATCAGGGCGTCCTTGCGCTCCATCACCGTCAGCGGCGCGGTCGTCTCGAGAACCGAGACGCGCAGCATGGTGCCATCGAGATCATATTCCTTGCTGTCCATGCGCAGCAGCTCGGCCTCGGCAAAGCGCGAGACATCGGATTTCGCCTTGAACATCTCGGCGGCGTAATCGCTGATCTCGACGCCCAGATCGGCGGCGAGCTTTTCGGCCACCGCCTTGTCATGCGCGGTCGTGGTCGGGCTGCGGAATTCCAGCGTGTCCGAGAGGATGCAAGTCAGCATCGCGCCTTTGACATATTGCGGCGCGCGGCTCAGATCATCGCCGATCAGATCGTGCATGATCGTCGCCGTGCAGGCGAGCGGGCGGATGGTGATGTTGATCGGCGCGCGCGTCTTGATCCCGCCGGCCAGCATGTGGTGGTCGATGATTTCAATCACCTCGGCCGCGTTGATCGAGGCGGGCAGCTCGGCCGGGTTGTTCGTGTCGACGATCACCACCTGATCGCCCTCGCCGAGATCGGTGACGATCTCGGGCATGTCGATCTTCCAGCGCTCGAGCATCCATTTCGCCTCGGTGTTCGGCTCGCCGAGCAGAACGGGGCGCGCCGCCTGCTTGCGCACATCGGTCAGATACCACGCCCAGATGATGGGAGAGCCGGTCGAATCGGTGTCGGGGGATTTATGGCCGGTGACGCTGATCATCGAGAAATTCCTTTGGATGCGATTTGCGCCCGTGTATATGGGCGGGGCCGGGAAATGTCTATTGACCGAAGCTGATGGCGGCATTGACGGCCACGGCGATCAGCACCGTGTTGAAGAAGAACGAAGCGGCCGAGTGGATCATCACCAAGCGCCGCATCGCCGTGGTGGTGATCTCGACATCGGCGACCTGCGCGCACATCCCGATGACGTAGGAATTGTAAAGAAATTCCCAAACGCCCGGCTGAGGGGTGCCCGGAAAGGCGAGCCCGCCCGCATCTTCGCGCCCGTCGGTCTTGGCATACCACGCCCGCGCATAGTGAAACGCCATCAGCATATGCAGCACCGCCCAGCCAAGCGGCACGGATAGAAGCGCAAGCGCGGGGCCGGTGTAATCGCCCCGCTGGCGGGTGTTGAGCTCGACAAAGATCGCCGCGAGCGAGACCGAGACGGCGCAGCCCGCCACGAGGATGATGAGGCCGGTGCCCTCGTCCGCGCTTTCGGCATGGCGGCGCAGATCGCCGGGGCCCAGCGAGGACGCAAAGCGGAACATCAGCACCAGATAGATCGCGAAGAAGAGATTGCTGCCCAGCAAGAGGCGCTGGACGGGCGGCAGGAACACCGCCGCCGCGCCGGCCAGAACGCCGGCGCCGAGCGCGAGGTAGAACCGCGCATGGCGCGACCAAAGCGGCAGTTTCAGCGCCATTCTTGCGCTATTCCCAAGGCTCGATCGTCCAGCCATCCTCTTGCAGCAGGTTCAGCACCCCGCCCTCGCCCGGCAGGTGCAGCGCGCCGAACGCCGCAACGATATGCGCGCCGTCCTGCGCCGCGCTTTCGGCGGCCTCGGTCAGCGGGATGATCCAGTCGCGGTTGCGCCGGTCCATCAGCAGATCCTGCACAAGCGCCATCTGCTCGTCGATTTCCTCGGTCGAGAAATCCCCGTCGCGCTCGGCCAGGATGCGCCCGGTTTCCCATAGCGCCCAGATATCGCCGTCGAAATACCCCTCGGCGAGGGTGAAGCCGTAATCATCGGCATGGGCGGCACCGGGCAGCGCGCTGCGGATCAGCCGCGCCTCATCCTCGGGCGAGAGGCCGCCGAACACGGTCAGCACCGTGTCCCATTCCTCAAGGGCCGCGACCGGCACACCCGCATCCTGCGCCGTGCCCATCAGCCGTTGGTCAAGCCCGCCATCGAATCCGTCCCGCTGGACCTGAGCGATCATGCAGGGCGAGAGGCCGAGCATCGTCGCGACATACCAGGGCCGAAGCTGGGCGAGCATCACGCCGGGCATCCCGCGTTCAGCCATCGCGGCGGTCAGCAGCTCCCACTCGTCATCTTCCAGCAATTCGCGCAGATTTGGCCCCTCGGTCTGGATCAGCAGGCCGGGGTTGCGGATCATCTCGTCCTGAAGCCGCGCCTGCTCGTCCGGGCCGGCCTCGACCAGCAAGGCAGCCGCCTCTTGGATGCGTGGGCCCGCTTTCGCGACGATCTGGTCATGGCGCGGATCGTCGAAATGATAGGTGCCGACAAGGTAAATCTGCGCCTCGCCGCGGCTTGCGGTCCAGAAAATCCCGCGCGCGAACGGCACCCGGTCGGCGGCCGCATCCAGCGCGGCGCGCTCGTCTTCGGTGAAATCCGCCATCAGGTTTCGCCCGACGCACTCGGCCGCAGCGCCAAGCGGCAAAGCGGCCAGCAGCGCGGCAAATATCCATGTTTTCATCGCCTCGGCTCCTTTCATCCACCCCGACGCGACCATGCCAGAGCCGGCGCCGCCCGGCCACCCGATTTCCCTTGAAGGCCCGTTGACAGGCACGATCCCGCGCCCTATCTGACCGGCATTGGCACTCACCAAAGCCGAGTGCCAACAAAATTGACAAACGTAACACCGGAGTGTTTCACATGGCTTTCAAACCGCTGCACGACCGCGTTCTGGTCCGCCGCGTCGAATCCGACGAAAAGACCAAGGGCGGCCTCATCATCCCCGATAGCGCCAAGGAAAAGCCCGCCGAGGGCGAGATCATCGCCGTTGGCGAAGGCGCGCGCAAGGATTCGGGTGAGCTGATCGCGCCCGGCGTCAAGGCTGGCGACCGCGTCCTGTTCGGCAAGTGGTCGGGCACCGAGGTCACCGTGGACGGCGAAGACCTGCTGATCATGAAGGAAAGCGACATTCTGGGCATCATCGCCTGATCGCTTCCACATAAATAAATTCAGGAGATTCAAATGGCTGCGAAAGAAGTCAAGTTCAACACCGATGCCCGCGACCGGATGCTCAAAGGCGTCAACATTCTGGCCGATGCGGTCAAGACGACGCTTGGCCCCAAAGGCCGCAACGTGGTGATCGACAAATCCTTCGGCGCTCCGCGCATCACCAAGGACGGCGTCACCGTCGCCAAGGAAATCGAGCTGAGCGACAAGTTCGAGAATATGGGCGCTCAGATGGTCCGCGAAGTGGCCTCGCGCACCAATGACGAGGCCGGCGACGGCACCACCACCGCGACCGTTCTGGCCCAGGCCATCGTTCGCGAAGGCATGAAATCGGTTGCCGCCGGCATGAACCCGATGGACCTCAAGCGCGGGATCGACCTCGCGACCGCGAAAGTGGTCGAGGCGATCAAGGGCGCGGCGCGTCCGGTGAACGACAGCGCCGAAGTCGCGCAGGTCGGCACGATCTCGGCCAATGGCGAGGCTTTCATCGGCCAGCAGATCGCCGAAGCCATGCAGAAAGTCGGCAATGAGGGTGTGATCACCGTCGAAGAAAACAAGGGCATGGAAACCGAAGTCGAAGTCGTCGAAGGGATGCAGTTCGACCGCGGCTATCTCTCGCCCTATTTCGTGACCAACCCCGACAAGATGATCGCCGAGCTGGAAGACGCCTATATCCTGCTCCACGAGAAAAAACTCTCGTCGCTTCAGCCGATGGTGCCGCTGCTGGAAGCAGTGATCCAGTCGGGCAAGCCGCTGCTGATCGTGGCCGAGGATGTCGAGGGTGAGGCTCTGGCCACTCTTGTCGTCAACAAGCTGCGTGGCGGTCTGAAAATCGCTGCGGTCAAGGCGCCGGGCTTTGGCGATCGCCGCAAGGCGATGCTGCAAGACATCGCGATCCTGACCGGCGGTCAGGTGATCTCGGAAGATCTTGGCATGAAGCTGGAAAATGTCGGCATCGACATGCTCGGCACCGCCAAGAAAGTGACCATCAACAAGGACAACACGACCATTGTTGACGGCGCCGGCGACAAATCCGAGATCGAGGCGCGCGTTGCCCAGATCCGCCAGCAGATCGAGGAAACCACCTCGGATTACGACAAGGAAAAACTGCAAGAGCGTGTGGCCAAGCTGGCTGGCGGTGTTGCCGTGATCCGCGTCGGCGGGATGACCGAGATCGAAGTCAAAGAGCGCAAGGACCGCGTTGACGATGCGCTGAACGCGACCCGCGCGGCCGTTCAGGAAGGCGTTGTCGTCGGCGGCGGCGTGGCTCTGGTTCAAGGCGGGAAGGCTCTCGACGGGCTGACGGCCGAGAACTCGGATCAGGAAGCGGGCATCGCCATCGTGCGCCGCGCTCTGGAAGCTCCGATGCGTCAGATCGCCGAGAATGCCGGCGTTGACGGTGCGGTCGTGGCCGGCAAGGTCCGCGAATCGTCCGACAAGACCTTCGGCTTCAACGCGCAGACCGAAGAATATGGCGACATGTTCAAGTTCGGCGTGATCGACCCGGCCAAAGTCGTGCGCACCGCTCTGGAAGACGCGGCGTCGGTCGCGGGCCTTCTGATCACCACCGAGGCGATGATCGCTGAGAAGCCCGAGCCGAAAGCCGCCGGCGGCGGTATGCCCGACATGGGCGGCATGGGCGGTATGGGCGGCAGGATGTAATCAGCCCCCTGCCCTTGCAGGACAGGAAAACCCGCCCCTTTGGGGGCGGGTTTTTTGATGCGCGGGCAAGGCTTGCGCCCGGCGGATCTGGTCCTGCCTTATCGCGAGGCAGCGCCTTGTTAGCTAAACGTGTCTTTGGTCACGGCGCCTTGCCGCGCCCGCCCGGCAGCAGATGATCGCCGCCCGCCTGATGGCTTTCGTCGCATAAACCGTGATCGGCCACCGCCCGCATGACCGCGCACGCACCCGCCACCCCGTCACCCGCGCAATCGGCCACGATCCGCGCCAGCTCGGCCTCGAGCGCCTGAAGCCGCTCGATCTTCGCGCGCACCGAGCCCAGCTCGGCCGCCGCAATGGCGCGCGCCTCGTGGCAGGGGCGGTTCGGTTCTGTTTCCAGCTCGATCAGGGCCGCGATGGCGGCGGTCGAAAAGCCAAGATCGCGCGCATGGCGGATGAAGCGCAGCCGCGCCAGCCCGTCATCACCGTAGCGCCGCTGATTTCCTGCGCTCCGCCCCGGCTCCGGCAGCAGCCCGATCTGTTCATAATAGCGGATCGTCGGCACCTTGACGCCGCTGCGCCGCGAGAGATCGCCAATCGTGAGGGACATGAAGAAATGCCTTGAAGCTCTAGTCGCTAGAGATCCTATGCAGATGCGGATTGAGAGAAAAGGCGATTCGCGATGACCGAGACCATTCATCTGAACCCGACCAAGCTTCTGGATTTCCACGCAGCCCCGCTTGAGGATCTGATCGCGCGCCGCAAATGGCGCGATCTGCCTCAGGCGCAGCGGATCGGCGCAGCCTATGATTTCGTGCGAAACGAGATCCTCTTTGGCTACAACGCCCGCGACGATCTGCCGGCCTCGCGCGTGCTGGAGGACGGCTACGGTCAGTGCAACACCAAGAACACGCTGCTCATGGCGCTTTTACGCGCGCTTGGCGTGAAGTGCCGGTTTCACGGCTTCACGATCCACAAGCGCCTGCAACGCGGCATCGTCCCCGAGCTGATCTACCCGCTCGCCCCGCGCGATATCCTCCATTCATGGGTCGAGATCTGGCATCAGGGGCGCTGGATCACGCTCGAGGGGTTCATCCTCGACGACGGTGTGATCGCGGCGCTGCAACTTGCATTTCCCGGGCGCGAGAGCCTTTGCGGATACGGCGCGGGGACCGAGCGGCTTCAGGCACCCGGCGTCGAATGGCAGGGCGAGGACACGTTCATCCAGAAAACCGGGATCAACGGCGATCTCGGCATCTACGATTCGCCCGACGATTTCTATCACAAGCACCGCCAACTGACCGGGCTGCGGGGGCTGCTTTACGGGCGCATCGTGCGGCACTGGATGAACCGGCGCGTCGCGCGCATCCGCCGGGGCGATGTGCCTGCCATCCCCGGCGGGCCGCCGCCCGCTTCGCGCGCCTAGCGCCGCGCCGCCTTGCCGCGAGCGCGCGCGTTCGCTATATCACCCCTGCGCGGGACGACCTGCGCCAGTGCATCATCCGGGACGGCCCGCGCGAGGATTTGATATGGCGTGGGTTTTCCTGTTTCTGGCCGGGCTGTTCGAGGTGGTCTGGGCGTTTTCGATGAAGCGCTCGGAAGGGTTCACCGTTCTGGTCCCGACCCTCATCACCCTGATTTTCATGTTCGCCAGCTTTCAGCTTTTGTCGCAGGCGATGCGGACCATCCCGCTTGGCACCGCCTATCCGATCTGGACCGGCATCGGCGCGGTCGGGAGCTTCGCGGTCGGCCTGCTGTTCCTGAGCGAAAGCGCAAGCCCGCTGCGCTTTGCCGCCGTCTTGCTGATCGCGGCGGGGATCGCGCTTTTGGCCTATGACGCGGCCTGACCGCGCCCGTTCACAAGCGGCTCGACGCCCATCGATTTGCAAAGCGACAAGAAGCGCGACTCCGCGACCTCGCCATAGAGGTCGCGGCCGATCTCGTTGAGCCTCAGCTCGAGCTGGCCCCGTTTGGGATAAAGCTTGAGAACGCCCGCCTCGCCCGGCTCCTTCACCGAGAACATGGCGCCGAAACGCAGCGCCTTGCCGAGGATTTCGGCTTCGGTCCGCTCCTCCTCGCTCAGCATCTCGAAAAGCGGCGCCATGGGCGAGCCGGCGCGGCTGTTGCGGTAGCGGTGGAGCAGCGCGAGGCCGAGAAAGATCCGCTCGGGATGGCTGAGCGCGGCCATGTTCGCGCGCGTGACATTGTCGAAACACGCCTCGGCGCGGTAATCGGGATGGGTGCGCCAGGTCGTGTCGTGCAGATAGCAGGCGGCGCGGATCAGGCGGATGCGCGCGGGCGCGGCGCGCGCAAAGACCGGCTCGAGAAACTGGAACAGTTTCTTGCCGAAGCCGGGCATACGGGCCATCTGGCGTTCCGTAAAGCGCGCCGATTCGATCAGCGGATCGCGGCCGCGCAGATTGGCCGACATATGCTCGTAAAGCAGCCCCTCGCGGATACCGTAGGATGAGACGGCAAGCTCGGCCGGCTTGAAACGCTGGACAAGCTGGGCCAGCACCCGCGCGGCATAGGGAACGAGATCCATCCGCGTCTGTGACACGCCCGTCTGCGCGCGCAGCTCGCCCGCGTCGTTCCGGGCGATATAGTCGACGGTCGCTGCGACATCCTCGGGCTGCATCGTGTATTCGTGCAGCACCGGCAGCGGGTAATTGCGCCGCTCCATATCCAGCCGCGCGATGGCCCGCCACGAGCCGCCGACCAGATGGAGCCGCCCGTGATTGCTGCCCATCTTCTTAACCAGATCGTCCATGACGCCCGAGATATGCGCCTCGATCCCCTTCGCGCCGCCTGCGATCTGCTGAAGCCGGAACGGGCCGAGCTGCGATGTCGCGCGCCGGCCGATCCCGCCCTTGCCGTCCAGCTCGGCCAGCTCCATCGAGTTGCCGCCAATGTCGCAGACGAGCCCCTTCGCGTCGGGCCAGCCCAAAAGCACGCCCTGCGCCGAAAGCCGCGCCTCTTCGAGCCCGTCGATGATGTTGAGCTTGAGCCCGGTCTCTTTCTCGACGGCGCGGCGAAACTCGGCGCCGTCCTCGGCCTCGCGCACGGCGGCGGTCGCCACCACGGTCAGCGGGCGCACCTTCATCCCCTTCGCGATCACCGCAAAGCGCTTCAGCGCCGCAAGCCCGCGCGCCGCGCCCTCGGGGTTCAGCCGCCCCGTCGTCGCCATGTCGCGGCCGAGGCCGGCCATCACCTTCTCGTTGTAGAAATAGGCGGGCGAGCGCGCCGCCCCGTCGAACACGACCATGCGGATCGAGTTCGAGCCGACATCGATCACCCCGACCCGGCTGAGCGCGCGGGCGGACGCGTCTTCAAAAAGTCCCTCGAACGGGTCGGCGGCGGATCTCGAGGGCATAGGCGATTCTCTCCATGCGAGCGGGCCGCGCGGCCCGCGGCCTTTTTGGTTCAATCGCTGGAATGGGTCAAGGCGGGCACATCGCGCGCCCCGGCCGATCCGCGCCCCGACAGCGACGGGTTATCCATGAAAAACCGATGGCACGAGAAAAGATCCTCGCGCCCCGCCGGCAGATGGCGCAGATAGCGCCCGTCGGGCTGGAGGATCCAGCTTTGCGCCTCGTCGGCCATGTTCGCGGCCATCACCTGGCTCACGATCTGCGCCTTGACGGTGTCGTTATGGCACTCGATCAGCGTCTCGACACGGCGGTTCAGGTTGCGCCCCATCCAGTCGGCGGACGAGATGAACACCCGCGCCTTGCGCGATGGCAGCCCGTGCCCGTTCCCGAAACAGACGATGCGCGAATGTTCCAGAAACCGCCCGACGATGGATTTGACGCGGATATTCTCGGAAAGCCCCGCGATACCGGGGCGCAGCCCGCAGATCCCGCGGATCACCAGATCGATCTTCACCCCCGCGCCCGAGGCTGCGTAAAGCGCGTCGATCACGTCCGGCTCGATCACGCTGTTCATCTTCGCCCAGATCGCCGCCGGCCGGCCCGAGCGCGCGAAATCAGCCTCGCGCGCGATCATCGCCAGAAGATCGGATTTGAGATCGATCGGCGAGATCGAGATGTTTTCCAGCTCGTCCGGGTTCACATAGCCCGACAGGTAGTTGAACACCTTGGTCGCATCGCGGCCAAGCGCCGGATCGCAGGTGAAAAGCGACAGGTCGGTATAGATGCGCGCCGTGATCGGGTGATAATTGCCGGTCCCGAAATGGGTGTAGCTGACAAGCTGATCCCCCTCGCGCCGCACGATCGAGCTGAGCTTCGCGTGCGTCTTGTAATTCACGAACCCGTAGACGACATGGGCGCCCGCCCGTTCCAGCCGGCGCGACTGGCGGATATTGGCGGCCTCGTCGAAACGCGCTTTCAGCTCGACAAGGGCGGTCACGGATTTGCCCGCCTCGGCCGCCTCGCACAGCGCATCGACGATCGGGCTGTCGCGGCTTGTGCGGTAAAGCGTCTGCTTGATCGCGAGCACGTTAGGGTCGCGCGCCGCCTGCGCGAGCATCCGCACCACCATATCGAACGTCTCGTAGGGGTGGTGAAGCAGCATGTCCTTCTGCCGGATCGCCGAGAACATATCGCCGCCGTGGTCCTGAACGCGCTCTGGCACGCGGGGGGTAAAGGCGGGCCAGAGCAGATCGCGCCGCTGATCGAGCACCATCTCGCTCAGATCCGCCATGCCGAGCAGACCCGAGATGCCGACCACCTCATCCTCGCGCACTTCCAGCTCGTCCATGATGATCCGGCGCAGCGCATCCGGCGCGCCGTCCGAGATCTTGAGCCGGATCACCTGACCCCGGCGCCGCCGTTTCAGCGCGGTTTCGAACTCGCGGACCAGATCCTCGGCCTCTTCCTCGACCTCGATATCGCTGTCGCGCAGCACGCGGAACGTGCAATGGCCGATGTCGCGATAGCCGGGAAAGAGGCTCGAGAGATGGATCAGCAGCAGATCCTCGAGCTTGAGAAAGCGCGTGCCGCCCGGCAGCGGGATGAACCGCGCAAGCTGGGCGGGGATCGGC
Organism: Paracoccus sp. (in: a-proteobacteria); assembly: GCA_030539455.1. GTDB lineage: Bacteria > Pseudomonadota > Alphaproteobacteria > Rhodobacterales > Rhodobacteraceae > Paracoccus. The sequence continues at coordinate 17,539 of JAUNRZ010000008.1, forward strand.
AGCAGCGCCTTCATCCGCAGCCCGTCGCTGTTGCGCGCCAGCTCGAGCGCAAGCGTGAACCCGGCATTCGGGATGAACGGGAACGGGTGCGCGGGGTCAATGGCGAGCGGCGAGAGAACCGGGAACACCTGCTCGCGGAAATAGCGGTTCAGATGTTCCTCTTCGGCGCGGGTGATGCGCGAGCGCGAGAGGATCGTGATATCCTCGGCCTCCATCTCGCGGCGGATCTGGTTCCACACCGATTGCTGCGCCGCCATCAGCCGCCGCGCATCGGCGTCGATCAGGCGCAACTGCTCTTCGGGCAGCAGCCCGTCCTCGGACGCCGCACCCTTGCCCTCGCGCGCCAGCTCGCGCAGCCCCGCCACGCGGACAGTGTAGAATTCATCCAGATTGGCGGCCGAGATGGCCAGAAAACGCAGCCGCTCGAGCAGCGGCACGCGCGTATTGCGCGCCTCGTCCAAAACCCGCCAGTTAAAGCTGAGCCAGCTCAGCTCGCGGTTGAAGAAGCGCGCGGGGCCGGTGGGCGCGCCGCCGGGAAGCTCGGTCGGCGGCGGAGCGGGATTTTTAAGGAAATCGGCTTTGGTCATCGAAAATCAACATCAAACAAGGCACTGAATCATTGCCGCTCGGCGGTGAGTTTGTCCAGCGCCGCCCCCGCCGCCCGCCGCGTCAGCGGGCGCTTTTCCGCAAGCGCCGCGCGGTCGAGCCTGTCGACCAGATCGCGCGCAAGGCCCAGATCGCGGTCCATCCGCAGGCTCAGCCATTCGATCAGATCGGGGCGAACCTCAAGCTGGCGGTCGGCAAAGAGCTTGACCAGAACGGCGGCCAGCAGCGCCTCATCGGGGGGCCCGAGCCTTGTCTGCGCGGTCGCCTCGAGCCGGCTCGCGAGATCCGGCAGGCGCACCCCCCAATCCTGCGGCGCACGGCGCGCGGTCAGCAGCAGCCGGCACTGACGCGCCGCGCAAAGATTGAGCAGATGAAACAGCGCCGCCTCGGCCTGCGGGCGCGATGCGGCCCCTCCTGCCGCGATAATGCGGTCCACATCCTCGATCACCGCCGCGCCGCCCTCGGTGCAGGCGCGCTGCGCCATCTGGTCCGCCTCATCGCCCCCGAGCGCGCTTTGATCCAGCCGCCGCGCGCCATGATCGCCGGCCCAGATCGCCGCCAGATGCGATTTGCCCGCGCCGCGCGGCCCAAGCAGCAGCATCCGCCCCAAGGGCCAACCGCCCGGCGCATCAAGCGCGGCAAGCGCGGTCCGGTTCGCCTCGGCCGTCAGAAAATCCCCGCGCCCGAGCGCCGGCCGCCCGGCCAGATCGAAGGTGAGCTGCCCGCTCATCGTCTAGTCCCGCTCGCGCCCATTCGCGGCGTCGGGGTCGAATTTTGGGCCGGCAGGATCATGCTTGCGCGGCAGATGCGGGCCGGCGGCTTCGGGCTCGACGCTTTGCGAGATCGTGCCGGGCTGGACCACTTCGACCAGCATCTTCGGCGGCTCGGGGACCGCGGTGCCAAAGCCGGTATAAAGCGGGCTCTCGGTGTATTTCTCGGCCGCGAAGCGCACCAGAACGCCCAGCGAGGCGGCCAGCGGGACGGCGACGATCATGCCGACAAAGCCGAAGAGGCTGCCGAACACGGCCAGCGACAACAGCAGCCAGACCGGGTGCAGGCGCACATGGCTGCCGACGATCTTGGGCTGAAGCACGTTGCCCTCGACCAGCTGGCCGGCCCCGTAGGCAAGCGCGACCAGCCCGATCTGGAACCAGTCGCCCCAGAAATGGTAAAGCGCGACGCCCATCGCCAGCACCAGCCCGATCATCGTGCCGAGATAGGGAATGATCGACACGAGCCCCGAGATCAGCCCGATCGCGAAGGCGTAGGGCACGCCGAGCATCCAGAGCGCGATGCTCAGATAGCTGCCAAGCAGGGTCATCACCATGAGCTGCCCGCGCAGGAACCCGGCCAACGTGTCATCCACCTCACGCGCAAGCCCGCGCAGCGTCTCGAGATGCTGGCGCGGCAAAAGCGCGTCGATCCGCTCGAGCATGTGGTCCCAGTCGAGCAGCAGGTAGAACGCGACCACGGGCGCGACGACGAGAAGCGCAATGACCGACACGACGTTCATCAGCTGCGAGAGGATCGTGCCGAACCACTCGCCCCCGCGCTCGGTCACGAGCTCGCCCACACGGTCGAGATTGTCGGTGATCGTGCCCTCGCCGGCGAGAAGCGTCGGGAAATGGCGGCCAAGGAAGGCCAGCAGATTGCTCACCATCTGCGGCGCGCCGACGACCAGATCCTCGAGCTGCTGAAGCAGGACCGGCGCGAGGCCGAGAATGGCCGCGATCAGCATCAGCAGCACCCACACCGTCAGCAGCACGACCGCCAGCGGGCGCGAGAGACCGGCGCGTTGCAGCCGGTCGACCAGAGGGTCCAGCAGATAGGCGATCCCCGCCCCCAGCACGAACGGCATGATCGCCTGACCAAGTCGCCAAAGCACCAGCATCAGAACCGCCGCCGCGATGCCCCACCAGATCGCCTGCTGGCGCGCCGAGATATACATTTGACCTCACTTGCCTGCGCGGCGGCTTGTGCGCGGCGCTTGCGCCTTTATATCGAGAGCATGAGCGACTACGTCAACCTGATGAAACTCTGCGTCGGCGCCGAGGCGCCGTCCGATCTTGAAGCCTGGCAGGCGGCGCGGTTCGGGCCAAAAGCGCCCGCGCGCCATGTGACGCGCATGTGGCCCCGCCGCGCCAGCGAGGTGCTGGCGGGCGGGTCGATCTACTGGGTGTTCAAGGGCTCGATGCTGGCGCGGCAGCGCATCTTGCGCATGGACGAGCAGATCGGCCAGGACGGGATCACCCGCTGCGCGCTTGTGCTCGACCGCGAATTGGTGCGCGTCGCCGCCGTGCCGCGCCGCCCGTTTCAGGGCTGGCGCTATCTGCGCGCCGAGGACGCCCCGCCCGATCTGCCGCCCGGCCGCGATATGGATGACGAGCTGCCCGGCCCGCTCGCCCTCCAGCTTGCAGAGATGGGGCTTCGCTAGGCGGCGCGGTCTTGACGCCGCCCGGCGCTTGGTTTAGCGAGACCGCACGCGGGTGTAGCTCAATGGTAGAGCAGAAGCTTCCCAAGCTTACGACGAGGGTTCGATTCCCTTCACCCGCTCCATGAGTTTCCCTTGAGATGTGCCGCCCGATCGCCGCTCAGGCGGCGTCCTGCGCGTAGGCGCGCAGGCGCTCGGTCATTGCGCGCAGCCCGTTCGAGCGTTGCGAGGACAGATGCGCGTCGAGCCCGAGCCGGGCAAGCTGCGCCTGAAAATCGAGCGCGGCGATGTCCTCGGCCCGCTCGCCCGCGACCAATGCGTGCAGCACGGCGATCAGGCCGCGCACGATCATCGCATCGCTATCGCCGACGAAATCAAGCCGCCCCCCGTCGATCCGGGGCAGGATCCAGACCTGACTGGCGCAGCCCTCGACCTTGGTGGCGGGGACTTGCAGCTCTGGCGCCATTGGCGGCATGGCGCGGCCGAGCTCGATCAGGTGGCGGTAGCGGTCCTCCCAATCATCCATGAACTCGAAATCGGCGACGATCTCTTCAAAGGCGGCGGCGGTCATGATAGCTCTCCGATCTGGCGGAGCAGTGCTATCAAGCCTCGGGGGCGAGGTCAAAGAGGCTTTCGCCGCGCCCGCCAATCGCCTATCAACGGGCGAGGGTAAACAGAGGCTGAATTGATGCGGATTGCGGCAAGATTTGTGATGCTGGCTTGCGTGCTGGGGCTGGCGGGTTGCGGAAACTGGAACCCGCTTGGCTGGATGCGGTCAAGCTCCTCCGCGCCGCAGACGCTGACGCCGCCGGGCGGCTATCCGACCCAGCAGACCGACCGGCGCGATCTGATCCCGCAGATCCTGTCCGCCGGTTTCCAGCCGCTGAACGAGGGGCGGCTTCTGGTCGTGACCGCCATCGGCCCGACCAAAGGCTGGCACAGCGCCGAGCTTTTGACCGAGCGCGTCCAGCCTGCCGGCCAGCTTCGCCCCGACGAGGATGGCGTGCTTCGGCTGGTTCTGGTCGGCCTGCCCCCGCCCGAGGGGAGCGAGGATCTACGCATCGCGGCAAACCCGCAAGTCGACGCGCTGCAAGTCGCGCTGCCGATCTCGCATCTGCAATGGTCGCGGATCAGTGCCGTGACCGTGCGCGCCGGCAATAACAGCGTGACGGTGCGCTAGGCGGCGGCAAGGGGGCGCTCGCGCCCCCTCTTGGCCTTGCGGCCAATTCACCCCCTGAGGATATTTCCGGACAAAAGAAGCGCTCAGAGCGGCGCGGTGCCGCCTGCCTGCTTGATAAAGCGCGCGATGAGGGCGGCGTCCTTGAGGCCGGGCGATGTCTCGACGCCGGACGAGACATCGACGGCGGGCGCGCCGGTCAGGCGGATCGCCTCGGCCACGTTATCCTGGGTGAGCCCGCCGGCGAGCATCCACGGGCGCAGCCATTTGCGCCCCGCGAGCAGGCGCCAGTCGAATGAGAGCCCGTTCCCGCCCGGAAGCGGCGCGTCCTTGGGCGGTTTGGCGTCGACCAGAAGCATATCGGCGACCAGCCCATAATCCCAAAGCGCGTCGAGATCATCGCGCCCCGCGATTCCGACCGCTTTCATCACGGGAAGGCCGAGACGCGTGCGGATATCAGTGACGCGCGCGGGCGGCTCGGCGCCGTGGAGCTGGATCATGTCGAGCGGGACCGAGGCGCAGATCCGGTCCAGATCTTCGTCGCTCGGGTTGACGAAAAGCCCGACGCGCATCACGCCGGGCGGGATGTTCGCCGCGAGCGCGGCGGCATCAGCGGGCTTTATATTGCGCGGCGAGCGATCGAAAAAAACCAGCCCGATATAGGACGCGCCGGCTTCGATCGCGGCATCCACATGGGCGGGCTCGCGCAAGCCGCAGATTTTGACCTGCGCCATCGGCTTGGCTTAACGGATCGCGGGCGGCAATGCGGCGCCGGGCGCGGGCGCGGGCTCCGGCGCGCCGGGGGCAGTTTTGGGGCGGTCGAGGATCGCCAGAACATCGTCGCGCGGGGCGTGGTGCGTGTCGCGAAGCTCGCCCACCTCGCGCTGAAGCCTTGCGGCGCGCTCGGCGTTGCGGGTGCTTTCATGGCGCAGCGGCGCCTCGCGGAGCCATTCCCAGACAAGGCCCGCAACCATGCCGACCAAGACGGCCAGCAGCAGCCCCAGAAAGACCGGCATCGTCACTTCCCAGCTTCCGCCGAGATAGCGGTCGAAATTGGCGGGGAACAGGCGCAGCGTGATCATGCCGCGATTGGCAAGCGCGATGCTGAGCAGCAGCGCGGCCATAAAAACAACGAAAATCAATCGGATAATGCGCATTCTTCGATTCCTGCTGGCCCTCGCATCGCCGCTTTGCGGCGCCTCTCAAACTGGCAGATCACGCCTCGCCGTTCAAGCGGTCGCGCAGGAGTTTGCCGGTTTTGAAGAACGGCACGTATTTTTCCTCGACATCGACCGCATCGCCCGTGCGCGGATTGCGGCCGACGCGCGCGTCGCGTTTTTTGACAGAGAACGCGCCGAAGCCGCGCAGCTCGACCCGGTCGCCGCGCGCCAGGGCGTCGATAATCTCGTCCAGGACCGTCGCGACGATGCGTTCGACATCGCGCTGCACGAGATGCGGGTTCTCGTCGGCAATTTTCTGGATCAGTTCCGAGCGGATCATGGCGTTGTCTCCAAGGGCGATGGTTACGGGCGTGGCCGGCGGAAACGACAATGCCGACGATATGCTAACGCGCTTGATTAGTCACTGGTTTCATAGCGTTGCCAGCTTTAGCCGGTGCGCGCAAGCATTGGGACATGAAAAACCGCCCCCGGCGCGTGCCGGAGGCGGTCTGATCGAGGCGATGCGGCGGGCCGGGCCCGCGCGCGGGTTATTCGCGGCTTTTCAGCGCGGCGCCCAGAATATCGCCCAGCGAGGCACCCGAATCGGACGAGCCGAACTGCTCGACCGCCTCGCGCTCTTCGGCGATTTCGCGGGCCTTGATCGAAAGGCTCAGGCGGCGCGATTTGCTGTCGATATTGGTGACGCGCGCATCGACCGAATCGCCGACCTGGAAACGCTCGGGGCGTTGATCCTGACGATCGCGGGCCAGATCGCTGCGGCGAATGAACGACTTGACGCCGTTATATTCGACCTCGATCCCGCCATCCTCGATCGCCGAGACGGTCACGGTCACGACATCGCCGCGCTTGACGCCGTCAACGGCCTCGGCCATCGCTTCGTTCTCGAGCGCCTTGATCGAGAGCGAGATACGCTCTTTCTCGACATCGACTTCCTGCACGACCGCGCGGACCATATCGCCCTTGCGGAAGTCCTGAATGGCGTCCTCGCCGCGAGCATCCCACGAGATGTCCGAGAGGTGAACCATGCCGTCGATATCGCCCTCAAGCCCGACGAACAGACCGAATTCGGTGATGTTCTTGACCTCGCCCTCGATGACGGTGCCGGCCGGGTGGGTTTCGGCGAACTGATCCCACGGGTTGCGCATGGTCTGCTTGAGGCCAAGCGAGACGCGGCGTTTTGATTCGTCGATCTCGAGGACCATGACCTCGACCTCTTGCGAGGTGGAGACGATCTTGCCGGGATGGACGTTTTTCTTCGTCCACGACATTTCCGAGACGTGAACCAGACCCTCGATGCCGGCTTCAAGCTCGACGAACGCGCCGTAATCGGTGATGTTCGTCACGCGGCCCGAATGGACCGAGCCGAGCGGGAATTTCTCGGTCACCGAATCCCACGGATCGGCTTGAAGCTGTTTCATGCCGAGGCTGATGCGGTGGCTGTCGCGGTTGATCTTGATGACCTGAACCTTGACCGTCTCGCCGATGGCGAGGATCTCGGACGGGTGGTTGACGCGCCGCCAGGCCATGTCGGTGACGTGCAGCAGCCCGTCCACACCGCCCAGATCGACGAAGGCGCCGTATTCGGTGATGTTCTTGACGACGCCGTCGGCGGTCTGGCCTTCGGTGAGGTTCGAGATGACCTCGGCGCGCTGCTCGGCGCGGCTTTCTTCAAGGATGGCGCGGCGCGAGACGACGATATTGCCCCGGCGGCGGTCCATCTTGAGGATCTGGAAGGGCTGTTTCAGCCCCATCAGCGGGCCGGCATCGCGCACCGGGCGCACATCGACCTGGCTGCCGGGAAGGAACGCAACGGCGCCGCCGAGATCGACAGTGAAGCCGCCCTTGACGCGGCCGAACACGGCGCCTTCGACGCGCTCTTCAGCGGCATAGGCTTTTTCGAGACGGTCCCACGCCTCTTCGCGGCGGGCTTTCTCGCGCGAGATCGAGGCTTCGCCGCGGGCGTTCTCGACGCGGTCCAGATAGACTTCGACCTCGTCCCCGACCGAGAGCGAGGGCTCTTCGCCCGGATTGGCGAATTCCTTCAGATCGACGCGGCCTTCCATCTTGTAGCCCACGTCGATGATCGCCTGCCCCGCTTCGATCGCGATGACCCGGCCCCTGACGACGCTGCCCTCATCGGGCGTGTCGATCTCGAGGCTTTCATTCAGCATCGCCTCGAAGTCTTCCATGCTTGCGCGTTCAGCCATGTATTCCAGTATCCTTATGTGATGTTTCTGGCCGGACGGTTGGCTCCGCCGGTCTGATATCGGGCCATCGGCAACGACAAAAGGTCGCGGCAAATTGCCCGACCTTGCGAAAAGCGGCCTGTTCTGGCCATGTCGCCCCATTGACTGGCTGCGCCTATACTGCGCGCGGGCCGTGATTGCAAGGGGTTTACGCGGGCGGGGCAGAGTATTTGGGCGCAGAAGAAGGCCGGATCCGCGCCTCGACGAGGGCGGCTGCCCGCTCGATCGCCTCGGGGATGCTTAGATCGGTGGTGTCGATGATGATCGCGTCATCGGCGGGACGGAGCGGTGCGGCATCCCTTCCGGCATCGCGCGCGTCACGTTCGCGTAGCGCGGCCAGAGTTGCGGCGGGGTCGGCGCCGATTTCGGCCGCGCGGCGCAGGGCGCGGGTCTCGTCGCTGGCGATGACATAGATTTTCAGGGCCGCATCGGGGCAGATGACCGTGCCGATATCGCGCCCGTCCAGCACCGCGCCCGGCTCTTGCGCGGCAAAGGCGCGCTGAAACGCGACAAGCGCGGCGCGCACTTCGGGGATGGCCGCGACGCGCGAGGCCGCCTGCCCCGCCTCGTTGCTGCGCAGATCGGTCCGGGCGAGATCGGCGCCGCTCAGCGTTTGCGCCGCCTGCGCCGGATCGCCGCCCTTCGCGCCGACGGCGCGGTAAAGCAGCCCCGTGTCGAGATGCGCAAAGCCGAACCGCGCCGCGAGCGCGCGCGCGATCGTGCCCTTGCCCGACGCGGCCGGGCCGTCAATCGCAATGGTGAAGGGCATGGCGTCTCCTCGCGGTCTGGCCGGCACGTTGTGCACCGCGCGACGCCGAAAATCCAGAGCGGGGTTCAGATTGCAAAACGCCGGGCGCGATGGCCCGGCGTTCCGTGTCGCTTGCGGCAGGGATCAGTTGCTGCCGAGGGTTTTGGCGACTTCCGCCGCGAAATCCTCTTCTTTCTTCTCGATGCCTTCGCCGACGGCCATGCGCACGAAGCCCAGCACCTCGACCCCGGCCTCCTTCGCCGCATCGGCGACGGTGATATCGGGGTTGATGACGAATTTCTGGCCCAGAAGCGTGACCTCTTCAAAGAACTTCGCCATCCGGCCGACGATCATCTTCTCGATCACCGCATCCGGCTTGCCCGATTCGCGGGCCTGCTCGGTCAGCACGGATTTCTCGCGCTCGACCAGAGCGGGGTCGAGATCGTCCTGACCCAGCGAGGCGGGGTTGGTCGCCGCGATATGCATCGCGATCTGCTTGCCGATCTCGGGGTTAGAGCCCTTGAGCGCGACCAGAACGCCGATCTTGCCCATGCCGTCCGCGGCCGCGTTGTGAACGTAGGAGACAACCTCGTCGCCCTCGACCGATTCCATGCGGCGCAGCGTCATGTTCTCGCCGATCTTGGCGATCGCGTCGGTCAGAACCTCGGACACCGGCTTGCCCTCAACCTGCGCCTCGCGCAGCGCATCGACGTTATCGACGTCAAGCCCCGCTTTGGCGATCGAGCGCACCATGTTCTGGAATTCTTCGTTCTTGGCGACGAAATCGGTCTCGGAGTTCACCTCGACCGCGACGCCGCGCCCGCCCTCGACGGCCACCGCGACCAGACCCTCGGCCGCCACGCGGTCCGATTTCTTGGCCGCTTTCGCAAGGCCCTTGGTGCGCAGCCAGTCAACGGCCGCTTCCATGTCGCCATCGGTTTCGGTCAGCGCTTTTTTCGCATCCATCATGCCTGCGCCGGTCGATTCGCGCAGCTCTTTCACCATCGCAGCAGTGATCGCCATGGTTGTCTCCTCAGATTCAGAATGGTCAGGCGGGGCATATCCCCGCCCGATGTCAGTTCGGTGACGCCGGTGCTCAGGCGGTCTCGGCGGCTTCTTCGACGGCGGGCTCTTCTGCGGCGCCGAGATCCTCTTCGGGGCCCTCTTCGAGCGCGCCAAGATCAACGCCAGCCGCGCCCATCTGAGCCGACATCCCGTCCAGCGCCGCACGCGCCGCAAGGTCGCAATAAAGCGCAATCGCGCGCGCCGCATCGTCATTGCCGGGGATGATATAGTCGACGCCATCGGGCGAGCAGTTCGTATCGACGACCGCAACCACCGGAATACCCAGCTTTTTCGCCTCGAGAATGGCGAGGTCTTCCTTGTTCACGTCGATCACGAAGAGAAGGTCCGGCAGCCCGCCCATCTCGCGGATCCCGCCGAGGCTGGCTTGCAGCTTGGCCTGCTCACGCTCGAGGCCCAGACGCTCTTTCTTGGTCAGGCCCTCGGCGCCCTGCCCCATCGTCTCGTCGATGGCCTTGAGGCGGCTGATCGACTGCGAAACGGTTTTCCAGTTGGTCAGCGTGCCGCCGAGCCAGCGGTGATTCATGTAAAATTGCGCCGATTTTTCGGCGGCTTCGGCGATCGGCTTTTGCGCCTGACGCTTGGTGCCGACGAACAGCACGCGCCCGCCTTTGGCAACCGTGTCGCGCACGATTTGCAGCGCCTGATCGAGCATCGGCACGGTCTGCGTCAGGTCGATGATATGGATGCCGTTGCGGTCGCCATAGATATACTCGCCCATGCGCGGGTTCCAACGCTGGGTCTGGTGGCCGTAGTGAACGCCAGCTTCAAGCAGCTGACGCATGGAAAAATCGGGAAGCGCCATGTCCATTTCCTTTCCGGTTTGCGCCTTGGCAGAGGATTTCAGGGTCGCCCCCAACCGGTGGACCGCTCCGGGATGTCTCCCCGGATGGCCCGCCCCTGCCTGTGAAGTGGCGTGCAGATACGCCAGCTTCGCGCGATGCGCAAGAAGGGGACGGAAACAATTTTAGCTATTTGATGCGTGATCGAGGCGGATTTTCGGGCGAAGATCAACCGTTCTTTAAGAGATTTTGCCTAGAACGGGCCAACGACAGACGCAAAAGGATGCGGCCCATGCTGATATTCCCCGAACGGCGACCGGACGCGAACACGCGATGACGACGCTGAAATTACCTAAACGGCTGGATTTGACTGCCGCCAAACCGCTCGCCCGCGATCTGGGCGCGATCGAGGGCGGCGTGACGCTTGATGCGGGCGAGGTCGAACATCTTGGCGGGCTTTGCCTGCAAATCCTTCTGGCAAGCGCACGGTCCCGGGCCCAGGCCGGCTATGGAACAGCGCTCGCCGCGTGCTCGGACGCGTTCGACGGCGCGATCGCGCAGTTCGGGCTGACCCGCGGTGATCTGGAAAGCGAGGCCGCAGCATGAGCCTTTCCATCCTTGCGGTCGATGACAGCCGCACCATCCGCGACATGCTGCGAATCACCCTCACAGGCGCCGGAATGCGCGTGACGACCGCCAATGACGGCCAGCACGGGCTCGAGGTTCTGGAAGAGCTGCGCCCGGACGCGATCATCTCGGACGTGAACATGCCGCGGCTCGACGGGTTCGGCTTCATCGAATCGGTGCGGCGGATCGAACATCTGCGCGCAACGCCGATCCTGATGCTCACCACCGAAAGCGCGCCCGAGCTGAAAGCGCGGGCCCGCAATGCCGGCGCCACGGGCTGGATCGTCAAGCCGTTCGATCCGCAAAAACTGGTGACATCTCTTCATATGGTAACGGGGTAACGCCATGACACAAGATCCGATGGCCGAAATCCGCGCCTCGTTCTTTCTGGAATGTGACGAGCTGCTCGAAAGCCTCCAGGACGCGCTTGGCGTTCTCGACTCGGGGGATTACGACTCCGAGACGATCAACATCGTGTTCCGCGCGGTGCATTCGATCAAAGGGGGCGCGGGTGCGTTCGGGCTCGATGCGCTCGTCAATTTCGCGCATCGCTATGAGACAGTGATGGACGAGCTCCGCGCCGGCAGGATGGAACTGACCGCCGATGCAACGCGGCTGTTCTTTCAGGCTGCCGACATGCTGCAAGATCACGTCGCGGCCGCGCGCGATGGCGGCGATGTGCCCGCGGGCTCCGAGCAGACGCTCCACGCGCTCGAGGCGCTGCTGGGCGAGGATCATTTCGCCGAGGAAGAAGCGGTCGAATTTGCCCCGATGGTGCTTGATTTCGGCTTCGGCGCGGAGGACGCGCCCGCAGAGGACGCCGGCCCCACCGAAGCAGGCTGGTCCATCCGTTTCACCCCGCACCGCGATCTTTATCTCAGCGGGAACGAGCCGCTGCTCATCCTGCGCAGCCTCGCGCAGCTCGGCCAGGCGCAGATCGAGTGCCATATCCCGGACGATCTCCCGCCCCCGAACGAGGACAACGCCGAGACGCCGCTTCTATCCTGGACGATCCGCCTGACTGGCGATGCCGACGAGGATGACGTCCGCCTTGCCTTCGACTTTGTCGCCGACGTCTGCGATCTCGACATCACGCCGATCATCGCCGATGAGATAGAAGACCCCGCACCCGCACCGCTCGAGCCCGCGCCCGCCCCGGTGGCGGTGACCGAGCCCGACACGGCGCCCGCTGCGCCGCCAATGCGCGCGGACGCGGCCAGTGCCGGCGCGAAACCCGCCTCCGAGCCGCCCTCGGCGACGGTGCGCGTCGATCTCGAAAAGATCGACCGTCTCGTCAATCTCGTGGGAGAGCTCGTCATCAACCAGGCGATGCTGTCGCAAAGCGTGGAAAAGGCAGGGCTTGGCAGCCACGGCGCGGTCATATCGGGGCTTGAAGCCTTCATGATGCTGACCCGCGACATTCAGGACAGCGTGATGATGATCCGCGCCCAGCCGGTCAAGCCGCTCTTCCAGCGGATGGCCCGCATCGTGCGCGAAACCTCGGCCAGCGTCGGCAAAGAGGTCCGCCTGCGGACCGAGGGCGAGGCGACCGAAATCGACAAGACGGTCATCGAACGCCTCGCCGAGCCACTGACCCATATGATCCGCAACTCGGTCGATCACGGTCTCGAGCTGCCCGAAAAGCGCCTCGCGGCAGGCAAACCGCCTGAAGGGGTCATCACCCTTTCGGCCAGCCACCGCGCCGGCCGCATCCTGATCGAGATCGAGGATGACGGTGCCGGCATCAACCGGCCAAAAGTCCGCGACATCGCCCAGCAAAAGGGGCTGATCGCGCCTGACGCGCAGCTCTCGGACAGCGATATCGACAACCTGATCTTCCTGCCGGGCTTTTCAACGGCAACCGAGGTCTCGGCCCTCTCCGGGCGCGGCGTCGGCATGGATGTCGTCAAAAGCGCGATCATCTCGCTCGGCGGGCGCGTGTCTATCGCCAGCACGCCCGGCTCAGGGACCAAATTTTCGATCTCGCTGCCCCTGACGCTTGCCGTTCTTGACGGAATGGTCGTCCGCGCGGCGGGCCAGACATTGGTGGTTCCCCTGTCGGCGATCATCGAGACCGCCCGCATCGACAGCCAGCAGATCGAGACGCTGAGCGGCAATGATGCGATCATGCCCTTCCGCGGAGAGTTCGTGCCGATTTTCGATCTGGGCCACCAGCTCGGCTTCCGCGAGCCGGGCGAGCATTGCAGCGCTGGTATCGTGCTGCTCACCACCCAAGAAAACGGCCGCCGCGCCGCCCTTATCGTCGATTCGATCATGGAACAGCGTCAGGTCGTCATCAAGGGGCTGAGCCAAAGCTATGGCGATATCCCCGGCGTCGCCGCCGCAACCATCCTGGGCGACGGGCAGATTGCCCTGATCCTCGATCCCGCAGATCTCGGCCAGCACGGCCGCGCCCAATCCACCTCCAACGACCGCAGAATGGCAGGCTGAAATGAATGATATGAGCCACATCAATAATGACGACGAAGTCGAGCTGCTCTCGTTTCGTCTCGGCGAGCAGGAATATTGCGTCGACATCATGTCGGTGCGCGAGATCCGCGGCTGGACCAAGGCCACGCCCCTGCCCTTCGCGCCGCCTCATGTGCGCGGGGTTATCAATCTGCGCGGCACCGTGCTGCCGGTGGTTGATCTGTCGGTGCGCCTCGGCATGGCGCCCATTTCTGGCGAAGAACGCAACGTCATTGTCGTCGTCAGCGTTGAGGGCCAGATGGCCGGGCTTCTTGTGGACGCTGTCTCCGATATCGTCTCGCTGCGCCGCGAGGAGATGCAGCCTCCCCCGAAGCTGAGCGATGACGCCTCCGCGCGCTGCATCGAAGCGCTGCTGCTGATCGACGACAAGCTGATCCGCGTTTTGGAACTGGCGACCGTGCTTGAAAGCAACCAGCAGGACGCCGCGTGATGACCGAAGCACTCGATCACGACTGGAAGATTCGCGACAGCGAGTTTGATGAGCTGCGCGCGATCATTCACGATCACAGCGGTATCGTCATCGGCGCGGTGAAGCAAAGCATGGTCCGGGCGCGGCTTCACAAGCGCCTGGTCAGCACTGGCATGAAGACTCTTGGTGATTACCTCCGCTTCGTCTCATCCAGCGACGGCGAGGCCGAGCGGCAGGAATTCATTGCCTCGCTGACAACGAATGTCACGCATTTCTTCCGCGAGCATCACCATTTCGAGATTCTCACCCGCGACGTTTTGCCGGGTCTCGCCGCGCGCACCGGTCCGATCAATATCTGGTCGGCCGGCTGTAGCAGCGGGCAAGAGCCCTACACGATCGCGATGGCGGTGAGCGAGGCGCGGCCCGATCTTGTCAGCCGGATCAATGTTCTTGGGACTGACATTGATCATCACATGATCCGCCGATGCCAGACGGGTTTTTACACGAAAACCGATGTCGCAAATATCTCGCCCTCGCGCCTCAAGCGCCATTTCGATCAGATCGAGGGCGGCTACCGTGTCCATCCGGCGATCGCCAAAATGGTCCGGTTCTCGCAGCACAATTTGACCGCGCCGGCGCCGCAAACCGCGAAATACGATGTCATCTTTTGCCGAAATGTCGCGATCTATTTCGACACGGAAACGCAGGAAAGGCTTTGGAGCCATCTCGCGGCCAGTCTGAAATCGGGTGGCTGGCTCTTTATCGGCCATTCGGAACGCCTGCCGGACGGGCTGCGCACCGAGCTATCACCGGGCGGCGCAACCGCCTATCGCCGCAACTGAAATTCGCAACGGAATCGCAAAAATGAGCCTTAAAGACCAAATTCAGATTCTTGTCGTGGATGACATGTCGACCAGCCGCGGCTTGATTGTCCAAGCGCTCGAAAGTTTCGGCATTCGCAACATTCATGCCGCATCATCGGGCGATGAAGCGCTTTCGGCAATCGCGCGCCAGCCCGTCCATCTGGTTCTTTCGGATTACAATATGCCGGGGATGAGCGGGATCGAGCTTCTCAAAAACCTCCGGCAAGGTGCTGCGACAAAGGGGGTCGGCTTTATTCTGATCACCGGTAAGGCGGATAAGGAAACGGTCGATGCCGGCAAGGCGCTCGGAATGAACAATTTCATCAAGAAGCCGTTTGGCAATCCGGATCTGAAGGCCTGTCTGGAAGCCGTGGTGGGCCGGCTATGACTGACCTGAGCGCGCATGAGCGCTTCGGCGGTGGCCCTTATCAGCGTCTGGCGCGCGTTCTGTCAGACGCGGCTGGCACGAGCGAGACGATGCAGCTTCACTTGGGCGACATCGCCTCCGGGACCGCCAAGCCGGATCTGATGCTGCTACAGGCAGCGGATCGGCTCACGCAGACGCTTACGGAGCTTGCCGCGATGCTCGCAGCGCTTGCTGGCAAGGCGTCGTCACTGCCGCCAGGGTGGGATGCGGCAACAAGCGCGATCGCGCTTGCTGATCTGCGCAATGCGCTCGCGGATGCGCCGACCAGCACGGTCTCCGACGGCGCGGTCGATCTCTTTTGATCGCCGCGCGCCACCAAGACGCAAAGCGCGCTGCGCGACGGGTAGACGGTCCGTCGCGCGCCCGTGGACGGTCTGCCTATCGGCATTGGATCGGCTGGTCCTGGATGGTTCGTATTGTTTGGTGTTGTCTACTTCGCCTGCTGCAAAGTCCGCTCCACGGACTGGACAGGGCCCCGATAAGGCCGAGACTCACCCATACCAACGAAAGCAACATTGCCAGCTCAAAGTTCCGTCCTTATCTCCCAAAGATCGGGGAACAGAACCACATCCAACATCCGGCGCAGGTAGCTGACCCCGCCCGTGCCGCCCGTGCCGCGTTTGAAGCCGATGATGCGTTCGACGGTCGTGACGTGGTTAAACCGCCAGCGGCGGAAATAATCCTCGAAATCGACCAGCTTTTCGGCAAGATCGTACAGCTCCCAATAGCGTTCGGGCGCGCGGTAAACCTCGATCCACGCAGCGCGCCGCGCCGGGTCAGCCTCGTGCGGAACGTCGAGCCGCTCGCGCGGCGCGATGTCAAAGCCGCCCTTCGCCAGCCGCGCGCTGACAACATCGTAAAGCGACGGGCGGGCAGCTTCGGCGCGCAGCATATCGGCTATCTCGGGGCGATGTTCGTGCGGGCGGATCATCGCCATGTTTCGGTTGCCGGCGACGAACTCGATCATACGGTACTGGTAGGACTGAAACCCGCTGCTTTCACCGAGATAAGGGCGGAAGCTCGTGTATTCGCTGGGCGTCATCGTGCGCAGCACGTCCCATGCGCTGTTGAGTTGCTCCATGATCCGGGCCACGCGGGCGAGCATCTTGAAGGATTGCGCGACCTCGCCGGCGGCTATCGCGGCGCGGGCGGCCCCCATCTCGTGGATGGCAAGGCGCATCCACAGCTCGCTCGTCTGATGCTGGATGATAAACAACATCTCGTCATGGGCATCGCTGCGCGGATGCTGCGCGTTCAACACCTGATCGAGACCAAGATAGTCAGCATAGGACATCCGGCCGTCAAACGCCATCTGAGCGCCTTCTTGCGCCGGATCATAGGCGGGGCTGCTGGGGTTTTCGGTCAAATCGCTCTCCCTCTTTTATGGCCGGTGGTCGAGCCCGAGCAGACGGCGCGTCATCGGATGCGCGCCGTCCTCGAGCCCCTCGACGACGTTGAAATGATGTCTGTCAGGCTCGATCACATGCTCGGTCTCGGCGCCCAGACCTGTCCAGATATTGGGCAACAGGGCGCTTTGGCGCAAGAACTCGGCCCGCTCGGCGCCGCCGACCCAAGATGTCAGGCGCGTGCCGCTGATCGGGCGGAGCAGCGCGGGCGATTCCGCGTCGGCCTCTTTGCACGTCAGCCCAAGCGTTTCGTTCATCCGGCTGCCAAGAAAAACGCGCAGGTCGAAAAGCGCCGAGATCGGCATGACATGTCGCACGCGCCGCGCTACGTCGTCCGGCAAAACTCCCTCGCAAGCCATCCGCGCCGCCAGATGACCGCCGGCGGAGTGGCCGGTGATGACGACCGGGCCGGCCACATGCCGCGCCGCCTCGGTAATCCTCTCGGCCACAGCGCGCGTCATTTCGGAAATTCGTGCGGGCGGCGCAAGCGGATAGGCGGGCACGAGCACAGCCCAGCCATTCGCGATCGCCCCCGCGGCCA
>JAUNRZ010000092.1 GCA_030539455.1 Paracoccus sp. (in: a-proteobacteria)
CTCGTCGCCCCAACGGCTGAGGGGCAGGGCGCAACGCTGCCGCCCGCTCTGGCGGATTGGTTCGCCGCGAAGGGCTGGGCGCCCCATCCCCATCAGCTTGCGATGTTCGGGGCGGCGCGCGACACGCTGCTGATCGCGCCGACCGGGGGCGGCAAGACGCTGGCCGGGTTTCTGCCGACGCTGGGGGGGCTGATGGATGCGCCCCATGACGGGCTGCATACGGTTTATGTCAGCCCGCTCAAGGCGCTCAGCCACGACATCGCGCGCAATCTCGCCGGGCCCGTCGCCGATCTGGGTCTCGATATCCGCATCGAGGACCGCACCGGCGATACGAGGGCCGCGCAGCGCGCCCGCCAGCGGGTCGATCCGCCCCATATCCTGCTGACCACGCCCGAGAGCCTTGCCCTGATGCTGTCCTACCCCGAGGCGCCGCGCATTTTCGGGGGGCTGCGGCGGGTGATTATCGACGAGATCCACGCCTTGGCGGAAAGCAAGCGGGGCGATCAGCTGATGCTTGGCCTCTCGCGGCTGCGCGCGCTTGCGCCGGGTTTGCGCGTTGCGGGGCTGTCGGCGACGGTCGAAGACCCCGCCGCGCTTGCCGCGTTCATGGGCGGGGCCGATCTGCTGCTCGCCGATCCCGGGCCTGAGCCCGACATCGCCATGCTGCCGACGCGCCGCGCCCCGCCCTGGGCCGGCGGCGGCGGGCACTACGCGGCGCGCGATGTGATGGACGCGATCGAGGCCGCGAAGCTCACCCTCGTTTTCATCAACACCCGCGCGCAGGCCGAGCTTTTCTTTCAGGCGCTTTGGGCGGTGAATGATCGGAACCTTCCGATCGCGCTCCACCACGGCAGCCTCGCGCGCGCCACCCGCGCAAGGGTCGAGGCGGCGATGGCGGCGGGCGAGTTGCGCGCGGTCGTCGCCACGGGGAGCCTGGATCTCGGGCTCGACTGGGGCGATGTCGATCTGGTCATCCAGGTCGGCGCGCCCAAGAATATCAAGCGCCTCGTCCAGCGGATCGGGCGGGCGAACCACCGCTATAACGCCCCCTCGCGCGCGCGGATCGTGCCGGCGAACCGCTTCGAGGTGGTCGAATGCGTCGCCGCGCTTCAGGCCGCGCGCGAGGGTGATCTCGACGGCGAGGGGCGGGGCGAGGTCGGGCGATGGGGCGGGCTTGACGTTCTGTGCCAGCACATCCTGCTGACCGCCTGCGCCGGCCCGTTCGACGATACCGCCCTTTATCGCGAGGTGCGCGCGGGGCCCTATGCGGCGCTGTCCCGCGCCGATTTCGACGCCTGCCTCGATTTCTGCGCGACCGGGGGCTATGCGCTCCGGGCCTATGACCGCTGGCAGCGTCTGATGGAGCGCGGCGGCATGTGGAGCCTGCGCGATCCGCGCGCCGCCCGAGGGATCCGCATGAATATCGGCACGATCGTCGAGGCCGAATTGCTGAAGGTCCGGCGCGGCGCGCGCGGCGCGCCCTTGGGCGAGATCGAAGAGGCGTTTGCCGCGACGCTCGGGCCCGGCGATACGTTTCTGATCGGCGGGCAGACCGTGCGCTATGACCGGCTGCGCGAGATGGTCGTCGAAGTCACCCCTCAGCCGGCCAAGAACCCGCGCATCGCGGTTTTCAGCGGGCTGAAGCTTGCCACCTCGACCGAGCTTTCGGCCCGCGTTCTCGCCCTGATCGGCGATCCTGCGCAATGGGACGCGCTGCCCGCCCATACGCGCGACTGGCTGGCGCTTCAGGCCGAGATCTCGGCGCTGCCCCAGCCCGGCACGCTGACCTGCGAGAGCTTCACCCACCGCGCCCGCGCCTATTTCGCGCTTTACAGCTTTGCGGGGCGGAACGCGAACCAGACGCTCGGGCTGCTGCTCACGCGGCGGATGGAGGCGGCGCGGCTTGGCCCGCTCGGCTTTGTGGCGACCGATTATGCGCTGCTGATCTGGTCGGTCGATCCGGTGCGGGACGCGGCCGCGCTGCTGAGCCGCGAGGGTCTGCGCGAGGGGCTGAGCGCGTGGCTGGCCGATAACGCCGTGATGAAGCGCAGCTTTCGCGCGGTCGCGACGGTCGCCGGGCTGATCCAGCGCAACCTGCCGGGCGGGCGCAAATCGGGCAAACAGGCGACGTTTTCCAGCGATATCATCTACGACACGCTGCGCCGCCACGACCCGGATCACCTGCTTTTGCGCATCACCGAGGCCGAGGCGCAGCGCGGTCTGGTCGATTTCGGCCGCATCGAAGAGATGCTTGAAGGCGGCCCCGAGATCATCCACCTGACCCCGCCCCATGTCACGCCCCTTGCCGCGCCGCTGCTGCTCGAGGCGGGCAAGGTCCCGATCATGGGCCTCGGCCGCGAGCGTCTGGCTGAGGACGAGGCCGCGCGCATGATGGCAGCGGCGGGGCTGGAGCTGGAGTGACCGGCGCGTCGGGTCGCCGCCCGCGCGATCGTCTACGAATATGATGGGGGAAGTGGTGCCCGGAGGCGGATTCGAACCACCGACACGCGGATTTTCAATCCGCTGCTCTACCAACTGAGCTATCCGGGCCAACCGGCGGTGCCGGGGTGAGGGCGTTCCTAATCGACGGGGCAGGGCCTGTCCAGAGGGAAAATCAGGTTTCTTCCTCGCCGGGCGGGGCGTCCGGGGCGCGCTCGCCCGGGATGACGTAGTCGCCGCGCAGCCAGCGGGCGAGGTCGATATCGGCGCAGCGGCGCGAGCAGAAGGGCCGCAAGGCGGGCTCTTGCGGCTTGCCGCAGATCGGGCAGGCGGGGCGGGGTTTTTGGCTATCGGTCGCGGTCATGAGGTGCGCCTTGGGCGTTGCGAGGCAGGGCGCTGCGGGCGCGCGGGCGGTCCGGGCGGCGATATGCGCATCATCCCTCCCCCAAAAACGCGGTTAACGGCGCGCGGTCGCGCTTGCGGGTCAGCTCGAAAAGGCCGAGCCGGGTCCAGCCGGGCAGGGCGGTCTCGGCGCTTTCGCGGCGGAACGCCTTTGTGATTTCCTGCTCGAGCGTGCCGCGATCGCGCTTCGAGACGGGTGCGAAGTCGATGACCACCTGACCGCCAAGCCCGCGCAGTCGAAGCTGGCGCGGCAGATCGCGGATCAGTGCGATATTGGCCTTGAGGCTCGCCGCCGGCGAGGTGTCGGGACCGGTATTGACGTCAATCGCGACAAGGGCCGAGGTTGGCTCGATCATCGCGCTCGCGCCGCCGGGGAGGGCGATGCGCGGCGAGCGGAGCGCGCGCAACGCGTCCTCGGCGCCGCTTTGCTCGAACGCACCCGGCTCGCGCATCACGGCGCCCGGGGGCGGGGTGATCCAGTCGGCGAAGGCGATCTCGTCCGGGCGGGGCGCATCGACGAGCAAAGCGGGGGCGGTATCCTCATCGCGCGCGATCGCAGCGGCGAGGCTCGCAAGCTGGGTCAGCTCGGCCTCGATCTCGGCGATGTCGGCGTCACTGGCCGCGCTGCGGATAATGATGCCGGGCGCGCTGTCGCCAAGCGCGAGCGCGCTCAGCGCATCCTCGGCCGCTTGTTGCAGCTCATCGCGCAGGGCGGGGGCGCGGATGCTGCGCGAGACATTCACGCCGGGCGCGCCGGGGGTTGCGATCACAAGCGCGCCGCGCAGCAAAAGCCGCGATGTCAGGGGCAGGGCCTTGCCTTTCTCGGCCGCGCCGCTGACCTGCACCAGCACCGTCTGGCCCTCGCGAAGGCCCGATTTCGCCCGCAAAAAGCCGGTCGCGCCGTCCGGCAGGCGCAGAAAGGCGCCGCCCTGACCTTTCATCAGCCGCTCGACCCGGCCGCGCAGGATCGCGCCCGGCGAGAATTCCATGACATGGCTGTGGTCGAGCGCCAGATCCTCGAGCCGCCCGTCCACCATAAGCGCGGCGGCCTCGATCCCGTCGATCTGCCCCAGCACGATCACCCGGCCCTTCATGGTGCCCCCCGCATGTCTGCACCGATCCCGGCGGCGCGCAGCAGCGTCGCGGTCTCGGATAGCGGCAGGCCGACAACGCCGGTGAACGAGCCGGAAATCCACGGGATGAACGCCCCTGCCGCGCCCTGTATCCCGTAGCCGCCGGCCTTGCCGCGCCACTCGCCGCTGTCGATATAGGCGTCGATCTCGGCCTCGGTCAGCGGGCGCATCCGCACGATCGTCTCGACGAGACGCGCCCATGCCTGAGTGCCCGAGGCAAGGCAGAGCGCCGTCAGAACGCGGTGCCGCCGCCCCGCCATCAGGCGCAGGAATTCGCGCGCCTCATCGCCGCTTTCGGGCTTGCCGAGGATGCGGCGGCCCGCTGCGACGACGGTATCGGCGGCCAGCACGATCTCTCCGGCGCCGGCAGTGGTCGCGGAAGCCTTCTCGCGCGCCATGCGGCGGGCGTAATCGCGCGGCCGCTCGCCCTTGAGGGGCGCCTCGTCAATATCGGCGGGGCGAATTTCGGCCGGTGTGATGCCGATCTGGGCCAGAAGCTCGAGCCGGCGCGGGCTTGCGGAGGCGAGGATGAGGCGCGGAGCGGAAGGCGCGATGGGGGGGGCGTGGTCTGTCATGGGCCGACACATAACGCCTCGGCGGGGAAAGCGGAATGGGGTTTTGCCCCGCCGCACGGCCGGGCTGGGCGAGCCCTCACGCGCCGCGTTCCGCGATCACCGCCAGACAATCGCCCATCTGGATCAGGCCGGGGAAATGGCGCGCGGCGATCAGGCCGGAGCGCTGAGCGTGTTGCTCGGCCGGGGCGGCGCCGGTGCGGTCAGATGGCCAGATCCGCGCGATCAGATCGCCCTTTTCCACCTGATCGCCCATGTCGCGGACCGGCTCGAACAGCCCCTCGGCGCCGGCGAAATGATAGCAGTCATCGCCCGGCATACTGAGCGTGACCGAGGGCGCAGGCTCAACCTCGCCCGGCAATATTTTGATATGGCGCAGCAGGTTGAGCGCCCCGCGCCGCGCGATCGCGACCGATTTCGCGGTGGCCGTGCCGCCGCCGCCAAGCTCGGTCGTGACGAACAGCCTGCCCTGCGCCTCGACCGCGCTGTCATACATGCCGACATTGTCGATCTCGCGCAGGCGCAGCGAATAGGGCGCGCCGAACGCCTCCATCGCGGCGATGCAGGCAGCGTGATGGGCCGGATCGTCCAGCTCATGCGCGCAGGCGAAGGGCAGAAAATCGAGCGTCTTGCCGCCCGAATGGTAATCGAGCACCAGATCGGCCATCGGAACCAGCACGTTCTGGAAATAATCGGCGATCTTCTGCGTCGCGGTCCCGTCCGGGCGGCCCGGAAAGCTGCGGTTGAGGTTCATCCCGTCCACCGGCGAGACGCGCGTGCCGGCGCGAAAGGCGGGGTAGTTCATGTAAGGCACGATAATGACCCGGCCCGAAATATCCTCGGGGCGCAACTCGGCGGCAAGATGTTGGAGGGCAATCGGCCCTTCATATTCATCGCCGTGATTGCCGCCGGTATAAAGCGCTGTCGGCCCCGCGCCGCCGACCACAACGGTCAGCGGCAGCATGATCGAGCCCCATGCGCTGTCATTGCGCGAATAGGGCAGGCGCAGAAACCCGTGGCGCTTGCCGGCTTCGGTCAGGCTGATGGTCGGGGTGATCGGGTTCACGCTCATGTCTTGATCAGCATCTTTCGCGGCAGGTTGCAGAAAATCTCGGGGGCGGCATCGGTGATGGCAAAGGACTCGGTCGTCTCGTAGCCCCAGTCATCCATCCAGAGCCCGGTCATGAAATGAAAGCACATGCCAGCCCGCAGCTCGGTCTCATCGCCGCGGCGCAGGGACATGGTCCGCTCGCCCCAATCGGGCGGGTACGACAGCCCGATGGAATAGCCGGTGCGCGAATCCTTCTCGATCCCGTAGCGGTCGAGCGTGCCGAAAAACGCGGTCGCGATATCCTCGCAGCAATTGCCGGGGCGGGCGGCCTCGAGCCCCGCCTCCATCCCCTCGAGGATCGCCTTTTCGGTATCGAGGAAACGCTGCGCGGGCTGGCCTAGATAGATGGTGCGCGAGAGCGGCACGTGATAGCGGTGATAGCAGCCCGCGATCTCGAAATAAGTGCCTTCATTCGCGCGCATCGGCGCATCGTCCCATGTGAGATGACAGGCCGCCGCGTCGGGGCCGGATGGCAGCAGCGGCACGATAGCGGGATAATCGCCGCCGTAACCCTCGGCCTCATCGAAGCGCAGGGCGGCGTCATAGATCTCGGCGACCAGATCGCATTTGCGGATGCCCGGCTCGATCTTCTCGGCGATGCGCCTGTGCATCCGCTCGGTGATCGCGGCGGCGCGGCGCATATAGGCGAGCTCCTTGTCCGATTTCACCGCGCGCTGCCAGTTCACGAGGCCCGTCGCATCGAGAAACTGCGCCTCGGGGAGCCCCTCGCGCAGCGCCGCGTAGGCCTTGGCCGAAAAGTAGTAATTGTCCATCTCGACGCCGATAAAGCCGCGATGCCAGCCCTTGTCGGCAAGCGTGGCCCAAAGGTAGTCCATCGGGTGACGCTCGGGCGTTTGCACGTAATGGTCGGGATAGCCGATGAAGGCGCTTTCATCCTCCATCCAGCAGGTGCGGGTCGCGGCGGCGGCGTCCATGCCGCGCCCGAACCAGATCGGCGGGCCATCGGGGCCGATCACCACGCATTGATGAACATAGAACGACCACGCATCATAGCCGGTCAGCCAGCACATGTTCGACGGATCCGACACGATCATCAGATCGAGGCCGAGCCGTTCCATCGCGTCCCGGGTCTGCGCGAGCCGGGCGCGATATTCGTCGGTGGTGAACCAGTCGGGCGTTCTGGGCATGGCGTGGCTTCCTGCGAAATGCGACCCGCCCATTTGAGGCAAAAGACCGGGCCTTGTGCAAGCCCGGCCTTGTATGCGGCGCTCGGGGCGCGCTTAGTGGAACGCCATATCGCGCAGGAACAGCGAGATCTGCGGGAAGAAGATCAGGGCGATCGCGACGCCGATCAGCATCACGATGAAGGGCGGGGTTCCGCGTATCACCTCGAAATAGGGTTTTCGGAAGATCGCGATGGCTGTGAAGATGTCGACCCCGAATGGCGGCGTGGCCGAGCCGATCGCGACTTGCAGCGTGATGATGATGCCGACCAGCACCGGGTCGAGCCCAAGCGCATTGACCACCGGCGCGAAGATCGGGACCAGCACGAGGATCACCACGATCGGGTCGACGAACATGCAGCCGATGAAGAACGCGACCGAGATCACGCCCAGCACCGCGTAGGGGCCCATCTGGTCGATCCCGATCGCGCCCAGAACCGCTTGCGGGATCTGCGCGAAGGAGATGATCCACGAGAACGCCGCCCCCGCCGCGACGAGGATGAACACGACGGCGGTGATCAGCCCGGTCGATTTCGCGGTCTGCCAAAGCTGGGTCAGGCCCAGATCGCGGAACACGATCATCTCGAGAAACACCGCGTAAAGCACGCAGATCGCCGCCGCCTCGGTGGGCGAGAAGATGCCGCCATAGATCCCGCCCACGATGATGACCGGAAAGCCCATCGGCCAAAGCGCGCGGATGATCGCCCGGCCGCGCTCGGCCCAGCTTGCGCGCGGCTCGGTCGGCACGTCATTGCGCCACGCGTAGATATACGAGTAGATCGAGAACAGCACGAGGATCAGCAGCCCCGGCCCGATCCCGGCGATGAAGAGCTCGGCAATAGAGGTGCCCGAGACAACGCCGTAAATGATCATCCCGATCGAGGGCGGGATCAGGAACGCGATATCCGAGGCGTTGATGATAAGCGCCGTCGCGAAGCTGTCCTTGTAGCCCGCGCGCAGCATCCGCGGCCGAAGCGGGCCGCCGATCGCCACCACCGTTGCCTGCGTCGAGCCGGACACTGCGCCGAAGAGCGTGCAGGACGCCGCCGTGGTGATCGCGAGCCCGCCGCGCACATGGCCGAAAAACGCCATGACGAGATCAATCAGGCGCCCGGCCGACTGGCCCCGCGTCATGATGTCGGCGGCGAAGATGAACATCGGCACCGCGATCAGCGAGGCCGGGCGGATGCCCGCGATCATCTGCTGCACCATCGTCTCGAGCTGCCCCAGACCGTTGAACATGGTGTAAAACCCGAAAAGAGCGCCCGCCAGCAGCGGGATCATCATCGGAAAGCCGATCAGCAGCATCACGACCATGATGGCCAGCATCGTCAGACCCATCGCTCAGCCCTCCCTGCCTTGATTGCTGCCGTGATCATAGCCGTCCTTCACGCCGGTCGAGAGGTAGATATCCGCCTCGATGACGTTGCGGATCGCCGTCATCGTATACTGGATGCCGGTCACCGTGAGCCCGACCGGCACCCAGAGCAGGATCCACCATTCCGGCCAGCGAAGCGCGGGCAGGACCGCGCCGCGCGCGCGCAGGGTCATCATGTATTGCCACGCGAAATAGGCGAGCCCGAACATGAACAGGGCGGTCAGCACCGCGATCAGGATCATCATCGCCTTGCGCAGCCCGTGCGGCGCCGCGTCGTAAAGCGCGGACATGCGGATATGCCGCCCCTGCCGCGCGGCGTAAGAAATGCCGGCGAAGGTGATGACGATGATGAGGATCCGGTTCAGCTCTTCCGAGAAATATAGCGACGAGGAAAACACATGGCGCCCGACCACATTCGCGACCGTGTTGGTCGCCATGAGCAGCACTCCGGCAGCCAGCACGAAGGATTCGATGGCGGCCATCAGATTGTCGATGAAGCCAAGCGGGCCGCGCAGTGTCGAATGAAAGGGGACGTCCTCGTCAGGATCGAAAGGCTGAGGATCGACGTCCGGGTGCGGGTCATGAGGGTTGCCGGCGCGGCGGGCCTCGGCGCCGTGCGGCGCCCGCGAGGGCTTGTTCTGGGGCACTGTCGCTGTCGCCTTCTGGTTCTTATTGATTGAAACCGCCCCGGCGCGTTGGCCGGGGCGGGAAACGTAGTGTTACTGGGCGGGCGCGGCCTCGGCCTCGTCCTCATCTTCGGCTTCGTC
>JAUNRZ010000093.1 GCA_030539455.1 Paracoccus sp. (in: a-proteobacteria)
CCGGCAATGTGCGCGAGCTCGACAATCTGCTGCGCGCGCTTGCGCTGACCGGCTCTGGCGAGATCACGGCGCCCGAGATCGAAGCCGCGCTTGACCGCAGCAGCGTCGCTTCCGCTGCCGAGCCTGCTGCGACGGCCGCTCAGACCGGGGCGAGGCTGTCGGAATCGGTCGCTGCGCATTTGTCGCGATATTTTGATCTCCACGGCGACGCGCTGCCGCCGCCGGGGCTTTACGACCGCATCTTGCGCGAAATCGAGCTGCCATTGCTGGAAATCGCGCTGGATGCGACGGGCGGCAACCAGCTTCGCTGCGCCGATCTCCTGGGAATTAACCGCAATACACTGCGCAAGAAGCTGACCGATCTGAATATACAGGTGACACGCCGCCGCAAACTGATGTAAAACGGTCACTATGGCTGTGATATATCCGTCACGGTCGCGACAGACGCCGGCGAACGGCGCACATGACCGGGGCATTCAGCGATGATCGGGCGATGGGCAACGCGGACGAGGCACAGGCGCTAGGCCGCGCATATGCGCGCCGGCGAGGCGCTCTGGCGCGGACGGATTGGGCCGAGCGGCTGATCCGCCTGCGCACGATCCGCCGTTGGCGCAATCTGGCGATGCTGGCGCTTGTGCTGACCGGTCCGGTCCTTGCGGTGCTGACGCTGATCGTTATCGGCCTTGCGGGCGAGCTGCGCGATTCGCGCCTGCTGCGCGTCGTGCTGGTGCTGGATTTCGCATATATCCTTATGCTGGGCGGGCTGCTTGCATATCGGCTGATCGCGGGGCGGCGCAGCCGGTCCTCCGGGGCGCGGCTCCACACCCGCCTGATCGCGGTCTTTGCGGTGGTCGCGATGGTGCCGACGATCATCATCGCGCTGTTTGCCGGGCTGCTGATCAATGTGGGGCTCGAGGGCTGGTTCTCGGACCGGGTCAAGCAGGTTGTGAACACCTCGCAGGCCGCCGCCGTCGCCTATCAAAGCCAGCACCGCGCCGCGCTGGACGAGGACACCCGCGCGCTTGCGGCGGTGCTGACGCAGGCGGCACGGGCGAACCCGCTGATTGACGACGGCGATCTTCGGATCCTTCTGGCGCAGTATCAGCCGCAGGTGCAGCGCGGCCTGCGCGAGGCTTATATCATCGACGCCGCCGGCGAGATCCGCGCGCGGGGCGAGCGGTCCTATCAGTTCTGGTATGTCACCCCCGCCCGCGAGAGCTTTGACGAGGCGCGCGCGCGCGGCGTCGAGCTGATCGAGGATTGGGAGAACAGCGAGTTCCGCGCGCTCGCGCCGCTCCCGCCGCTGGCCGACCGCTTTCTTTACGTCACCCGCGACGTGGATGGCGGGCTTCTGGGCCTTCTCGACGACACGCGCGAGACGATTACGGAATACCGCCAGCTTGAAAGCGAACGCGGCCGGGCGATGCTGGAATTTTCGCTGGCCTATCTGGGGTTTGCGCTGCTTCTGGTGATGACGGCCATGTGGCTTGGGCTGTGGTTTGCCGACCGGCTTTCGCAGCCGATCGGGCGGCTTGCGGATGCGTCCGAGCGCGTCGGGCGGGGCGAGCTGGACCTGCAAATCCCCGAGCCCGATACCGGCGATGAGATCCAGACGCTCGGGCGGAGCTTCAACACGATGATGCGCCAGCTCAAGGCGCAGCGCGAGGCGCTCATCGACAGCCACCGCGCCAGTGAAGAACAGCGCCGCCTGTTCGATTCGGTGCTGTCGGGCGTGACGGCGGGAGTGATCGGGCTGGACGCTGAAGGGCAGCTCGATTTCGTCAACCGCGCGGCCTCGCGCATGGTCGGCGTCGACGCGGTGCGCGATCACGACCGCAAGCTGGCCGATGTCGTCCCTGAATTCGAGCCGCTGTTCGAGCGGCTTGCCGAGACCGTCTCGGACAGCGTGCAGGACGAGATCAGGCTGGTGCGCGACGGGCGGATGGAAAGCCTGCTGGTCCGCATGGCCGGGCGCTTTGGCGCGGACGGCGCGCTTGAGGGTTATGTGGTGGCCTTCGATGACGTGACCGAACTTGTCTCGGCGCAGCGCATGGCGGCCTGGGGCGATGTCGCCCGCCGCGTCGCGCATGAGATCAAGAACCCGCTCACCCCGATCCAGCTTTCCGCCGAGCGCCTGCGCCGCAAATTCGCGCCCCTTGCCGGCGACGACCGCGAGGCGCTGGATCAATATGTCGATGTCATCATCCGCCAGACCGGCGATCTGCGGCGCATCGTGGACGAATTCTCGCGCTTTGCCCGGATGCCCGAGCCCGACCGGCGCGAGACCGACATCGCCAAGCTGCTGCGCGATTCGCTGCTGATGCAGCAAGACGCCCTGCGCGCCGAGATCGAAGCGGACATTCCCGAAAATCCGGTGCGCATCGACTGCGACGCGACCATGATGGCGCAGGTTTTCACCAATCTTCTGAAAAACGCCGGCGAGGCGATGGACGATCTGCGCCAGAACCCTCCCGAGGGCTGGTCGCCCCGCATCCGCGCGAGCCTGACCGAGCACCCCGATGCCGTCGCGATCTCGATCGCCGATAACGGGCCGGGCCTGCCCGAGGACCGCTCGCGCCTCTTCGATCCTTACGTGACGATGAAGCCGGGCGGGACGGGGCTGGGCCTGCCGATCGTCAAGAAGATCATCGAAGAACATGGTGGCAGCTTCACGCTGACCGACGCGCCTTGGGGACAGGGCGCCGAGGCCGATATTCGCCTCCCCCGCGAGCGCCAGCCGGTGCGAGGGGCCACAAGAAAAAGCAAAGAGCAGGATACAGGTGTAAAATGAGCGATATTCTGATCGTTGACGACGAAAAGGACATCCGCGAGCTGATTTCGGACATTCTCCGCGATGAGGGGTTTCAGACCCGGATGGCGTCGAACTCGGACGAGGCCATCTCGCGGCTGAACGATGCAGAGCCGGCGTTGATGGTGCTTGATATCTGGCTCAAGGACAGCCGGATGGACGGGATCGACATCCTCAAACAGGTCAAGCGCAACAATCCCGATGTGCCGGTCATCATCATCTCGGGGCACGGCAATATCGAAATCGCGGTCGCGGCGATCCGGCAGGGCGCGTATGATTTCATCGAAAAGCCGTTCAATATCGACCAGTTGATGGTCGTGATCAACCGCGCGATGGAAACGAACCGCCTGCGCCGCGAGAACGCTCAGCTTCGCCGGGGCGAGGTGCGCCCGGCCGAGATGCTGGGCCGCTCGGCCGCGTTCCGGCGGCTGCGCGACAATCTCGACAAGCTGGCGAAATCGAACGGCCGCGTCATGCTCTCGGGCGAGCCGGGGACCGGCAAGGAGATGGCCGCGCGCTATATCCACGCGCAATCGCCGCGCGCAGACGGCCCGTTCGTGATCGTCCCCTGCGCCACGATCGAGCCCGAGCGGATGGAGGACGTGCTGTTCGGCCGCGAGATCGACGGGCGGGTCGAGCCGGGCCTTCTGGAACAGGCGCATGGCGGCGTGATCTATTTCGACGAGGTGGCCGATATGCCGCTGGGCACTCAGCCGAAAATCCTGCGCGTGCTGACCGAACAGCAATTCTCGCGCGCGGGGGGGACGGACAAGGTGCGCGTCGATCTGCGGGTGATCTCCTC
The DNA here is from genome assembly GCA_030539455.1 of Paracoccus sp. (in: a-proteobacteria). Classification (GTDB taxonomy): domain Bacteria; phylum Pseudomonadota; class Alphaproteobacteria; order Rhodobacterales; family Rhodobacteraceae; genus Paracoccus. Next base: position 3,612 of record JAUNRZ010000093.1, read on the forward strand.
GACCAACCGCGATCTGGAAAGCGAGATCACCGCCGGGCGCTTCCGTCAGGAATTGTTCGACCGGCTGAACGTGGTGCCGCTTGCGGTGCCCTCGCTCGACGACCGGCGCGAGGATATCGGGCTGCTCGCCCAGCATTTCATCACCGAATTCCACGACGAGCAGAACCTGACCGCGCGCGAATTGCCCGAGGACACGATCGCCGCCCTGCAAGCGATGAGCTGGCCGGGCAATATCCGCCAGCTTCGCAACATGATCGAGCGTGTGCTGATCCTCGCCGAGGATACCGGCCCGATCACCCCGCCCGAGCTCGAGCCGCAGAATGGCGGCGGCGACGTGGCCGATACGCTGACGCTCGGGCCGCGCATCACCGCCCTCGCGCTGCGCGAGGCGCGCGAGTTGTTTGAGCGCGAATATCTGCTCAACCAGATCAACCGGTTCGGCGGGAACATCTCGCGCACCGCGCAGTTCGTCGGGATGGAGCGCAGCGCCCTGCACCGCAAGCTCAAATCGCTTGGTGTCGTCGGCGGCGTGCGGGTCGACGATGATGTGGCGGTGAAATAGCGCCGCCGCAGTGCCATTGCAGCGCGGTCCAACTGCGCCTAGTTTCCCGCCAAGAGGCGGCGGAGCGCGGCGATGAAGATCATCATTTGCGGGGCAGGTCAGGTCGGCTGGCAGATCGCGCGCCATCTCTCGGGCGAGCGCAATGATGTCACCGTGATCGACCTCAACGCCGATCTCGTCCGCAAGGCGACCGAGATGCTGGATGTGCAGGGCGTCGCCGGCTTTGCGAGCCATCCTGACGTTCTGGACCGGGCGGGCGCGAATGATGCGGATTTGATCATCGCGGCGACCCATTCGGACGAGGTGAACATGGTCACCTGCCAGATCGCCCATTCGGTTTTTCAGGTGCCGCGCAAGATCGGCCGGCTGCGCAGCGCCGCCTATCTCGAGGCGATCTATTCCGATCTTTACACGACCGACCATCTGCCCATCGACGTCGTCATCAGCCCCGAGCGCGAGGTGGCGGCGGCGGTGATCTCGCGGCTCGAAAGCCCCTCGACCTTCGATGCCGAGGATTTCATGGGCGGGCGGGCGCGGCTGCTTGGGATTGATCTGGCCGATGACTGCCCCGCGCTGAACACGCCGCTGCGCCAGTTGACCGATCTTTTCCCGACGCTCCGCGCGCGGATCGTGGCGCTTAGGCGCGCCGGGCGGCTTGCCGTCGCCCGCGCCGGGGACGAACTCAACGCGGGCGATCAGGTTTATCTCTTCTGCCATCACGAAGATGCGGCCCGCGCGTTGGAGATTTTCGGCAAGCCCGGCCAGCCGGTGCGCCGCGTCGTTCTCATCGGCGGGGGCAATATCGGGCAGGTCGTCGCCGAGCAGCTTGACCGCGGCCCGGCCCGGATCGACGCCCGCATCATCGAACGCGACCGCGCCCGCGCCGAGGCGGCCGCCGATGCTCTGTCGCGGACCATTGTCCTTCACGGCGACGGGCTCTCGCCCGAGATGCTGGCCGAGGCCGAGATCGACCGGGCCGACGCGGTCGTGACGCTGACCGATGACGACAAGACCAACATCCTCGCCGCCCTGCGCGCCCGTCAAAACGGCGCGCGAATGGTCATCAGCCTCATCAACGATCCGAGCCTGGTGCCGCTGATCCAGCCGATGGAGATCGACGCCTATATCAACCCGCGCGCCACCACCGTCTCGACCATCCTGCGCCATATACGCCACGGGCGGGTGCGCGATGTCTACGCCATCGGCGATGCCGAGGCCGAGGTGATCGAGGCGCAGGTTCTGGCGACCTCCTCGGTCGCCGGCAAGACGCTGCGCGAGATCGCCTTCCCGGCGGGCGCTATGGTCGGCATGGTGATGAAGCGCGATCATGTGGTGCCGCCGCATGGCGATCTGCGGCTGGAAGAGGGTGACGTGATCTGCATCTTTTCGCTGTCGCGCGACGTCCCGCGCGTGGAAGAGCTGCTTCAGGTCGCGATCAACTATTTCTGATGAGCCTCGCCGCCCGGATCGCCGCGACCCCCGCCCTGGTGACGCTCTCGGGCGCATCCGGCGCGCTTATGCTGGTGCCTGCTGGCTATGCAAGCGCGCAGGGCGCGCCTCAGCTTGCCGCGACCTTCGCCGCGTCCGGGATGCTGGTTATCGTGGCGGCGGTGACGGTCTACCTCGCCATCGCCGCCAACCCGCGCCGGGCGGCGCCGCTGCGTTCGGTCCTGCGGGCGGTTCTGGGGCTGATGATCGCGCTGCCGCTCGTGCTGGCGTTGCCGCTTTACATGGCCCGCCCGGATCACGGGCTGATCGCCGCGTGGTGGGAAATGGTCAGTGCGCTGACGACCACGGGCGCGACGCTTTATGCGCCGGGCGATCTGGCCGCGCCGCTGCATCTGTGGCGCGGGATAGTCGGCTGGCTGGGCGGGCTCTTCATCCTCGTGACCGCGATCTCCGTCTTTGCGCCGCTGCGGCTCGGCGGGTTCGAGATATTGCTGGCCGAGCAGGGCGACAGCCAGCCCGGCCACGCCGGTATCGGCGATCCGCAAGCGCATCTGATGCGCAGCTTTGCGCAGGTCGCGCCGGTTTATGCGGGGCTGACCGGCGCGCTATGGGTCGCGCTGCTGATCGCCGGCGATCGCGGGCTTTCCGCATTGATGCACGCGATGGGCACGCTCTCGACAAGCGGCATCGGCGCGGGGCTTGCGAACAACGCCGGCTGGGCGGGCGAGATCGCCATTGCCGTGTTCCTCATCCTCGCCCTCTCCCGTCGGTTCTGGCCCGGCGGGGGCGAGCTGCGCGTGACGGACCGCGCATTCCGCGATCCCGAGCTACGCATGGCGCTTGCCCTGACGCTTGGCACCTCGCTTGTGCTGCTGGCGCGCCATTTCGCGGCTCTGCCCGATCAGGGCGGCGTGCGCGATGGCAGCCAGATCGCGCTTGCAATCTCGGCGGCGTGGGGCGGGTTTTTCAACGCCTTGTCGTTCCTGACGACAACCGGGTGGAGCTCGGCGCATTGGCACGGGGCGCAGCAATGGTCGGGCCTGTCCGCGCCGGGGCTGCTGCTGGCCGCGCTTGCCATCATGGGCGGGGGCGCCGCGACGGCGGCGGGCGGGGTCAAGCTGCTGCGCGTCTATGCGCTTGCCCGCCAGTCCGAGCGCGAGCTGGACCGGCTGATCTACCCAAGCGCGGTCTGGGGCGGGGGCGCGGTCATGCGCCGGCTGCGCGGCGGCGGCGCGTATCTCGCTTTCGTCTTTTTCATGCTCTTTGCGCTGTCGATTTCGGTGACGGTGCTGGCGGTCTCGCTTGGGCCGGTCGATTTCGACACCGCGATGCTGCTGTCTATCGCTGCGCTGACCAATACCGGGCAGCTTGCCGGCACGATCCCGCTGATTTCGGCCGAGGGCGCGCATTTGCCGCTTGCGCCGTGGGATGGCTGGGCAAACCTGCCGGGCTGGACGAAAATCACCCTCGCCGGCGCGATGATCGTCGGCCGGCTTGAAACGCTGGCCATTCTTGCGATGTTCGCGCCCGATTACTGGCGCCGCTAACGCGCGCAAATTAAGAAATCGCAGTTGCCTAAATCGGCGCCGAATCCTTGCCAGCCGCTTTTTCCTTGCCTAAATATCAGAAAACAACAACGAAACGGGACCAACATGGCTGCCGATAAACAAAATCTCCAGGACGCGTTCCTGAACCATGTGCGCAAAGCGAAAGTCCCGGTCACGATTTTCCTGATTAATGGCGTGAAATTGCAAGGTGTGATCACCTGGTTCGACAATTTCTGCGTGCTTTTGCGCCGGGATGGTCAATCGCAGCTTGTCTATAAGCACGCGATTTCCACGATCATGCCGGGCGCGCCGATCTCGCTTTACGAAGGCGAAGAGTGATTGGCTGAACCGTTCGAGACGGAACGCACGCCCACACGGGCCTTTGTGATCCACCCTGCGATTGATGGCCGCGACGCGCCGCGCCGCGCGCCCGAGAATGCGCTGGAAGAAGCGGTTGCGCTTGCGGCCGCGCTCCCCTCGGTCGAGATCGTCGGCGCGGAAACGGTGCGGCTGCGCAAGCCGAGCCCGGGCCATCTCTTCACGACCGGCAAGCTGGCCGAGACCGGCGCCGCGATCGCCGCCGCCGAGGCGGAACTGGTGCTGATCGACGGTCCGGTCAGCCCCGTCCAGCAGCGCAATCTGGAAAAGGCGTGGGACGTCAAGATACTCGACCGCACCGGGCTGATCCTCGAGATCTTCGCGGACCGCGCCCGCACGCGCGAGGGTGTGCTTCAGGTCGAGCTCGCTGCGCTCTCCTATCAACGAACGCGCCTTGTGCGGGCCTGGACGCACCTTGAACGTCAGCGGGGCGGGCTCGGCTTTGTCGGCGGCCCCGGCGAGACGCAGATCGAGGCCGACCGCCGCGCGATCGACGAGCAGATGACCCGCCTGCGCCGCCAGCTTGAACGCGTCGTCAAGACACGCACGCTCCACCGCGCCGCGCGCGCGAAGGTGCCTTACCCGATCGTCGCGCTTGTCGGCTATACGAACGCCGGAAAATCGACGCTTTTCAACCGCTTGACCGGGGCCGAGGTGCTGGCCAAGGACATGCTGTTCGCCACGCTTGACCCCACCATGCGCGCGATCCGCCTGCCGGCCGCCGATGGCAGCGCGGCGGGGCGCAAGGTGATCTTGTCGGACACGGTCGGCTTTATCTCCGAGCTCCCGCATGAGCTGGTCGCGGCCTTTCGGGCCACGCTCGAAGAGGTGCTCGAGGCCGATCTGATCCTCCATGTCCGCGACATCTCGCATCCCGAAACCGAGGAACAGGCGGCGGATGTCGCCGAGATTCTCGGCGGGCTGGGGGTCGAGGAAGACGTTGCCCTGATCGAGGTCTGGAACAAGATCGACGCGCTTGGCGATGCGACGCGCGCGGCGCTGCGCCGCACCGACAAGCGCACCGAGGGGGTGCAGGCGGTCAGCGCTTTGACGGGCGAGGGGATGGATGATCTCGTCGCGGCCATCGACGCCGCGCTTGGCGTTGCTCTCGATGAGCCGCGTTTTCGCGATGTCGTCACGCTCGATTTCGCGGATGGGCGGCGGCGGGCGTGGCTCCATGAGGCGGGGGTGGTCGAGGGCGAGGCTGCGACCGAGACAGGCCAGGAATTCACCGTCATGTGGACCGAGCGCCAAAAAGCCGGCTTCGCCGCAATCGAGGACTGACAGGGGCGCCCCGCAAAGCGCCCGCTCTCCGCTTCTTTTGTCCGGAAATATCCTCGGGGGTCCGGGGGCGAAGCG
>JAUNRZ010000094.1 GCA_030539455.1 Paracoccus sp. (in: a-proteobacteria)
ACCACCTCGAAAAGCGCGACGGCCAGTATGAGCTGACTTTCGAGGGCAAATGGCCCGAGGTCATGCTTTGGGAAATCCCCGCCCTCTCGATCATCATGGAGTTGCGATCACGCGCCGCCTTGCGCGATCTGGGCCGGTTCGAGCTTCAGGTGCTTTACGCCCGCGCGATGGCCCGGATCTGGGAGAAGATCACCGAGCTGCGCAGCCTCCCCGACCTCAAGATCGCCGATTTCGGGACGAGGCGGCGCCACTCCTATCTGTGGCAGGACTGGTGCGTCCAGGCGATGGGCGAGGGGCTGGGCGCGGCCGAACGCGGCGGCGCGTTCATCGGCACGTCGAACTGCCTGATCGCCATGCGCCGCGATCTCGAGGCGATCGGGACGAACGCGCATGAATTGCCGATGGTTTATGCCGCGCTTGCCGGCGATGACGAGGAATTGCGGCAGGCGCCCTATCGCGTTCTGGCGGACTGGCACGAGGAACATGACGGCAATCTGCGCATCATCCTGCCCGATACCTACGGCACCGCCGGCTTTCTGGCCAATGCGCCGGACTGGCTGGCCGGCTGGACCGGGATGCGGATCGATTCCGGCGATCCGGCGCAGGGCGCCGAGCTGGCCATCAAATGGTGGCAGGATCGGGGCGAGGATCCGAAGAGCAAGCTGCTGATCTTCTCGGACGGGCTGGACGTGGCCAAGATCAAGGAGCTCCACGCGCTTTATCATGGCCGTGTAAAGGTCAGCTTCGGCTGGGGCACGCTCCTGACCAATGATTTCCGCGGTCTGGTGGACGGGGACGCTCTGGCGCCGCTCAGCCTCGTTTGCAAGGCGGTCGAGGCCGAGGGCCGGCCGACCGTCAAGCTGTCGGACAACCCCGCCAAGGCGATGGGCCCGGCGCAGGAGATCGAGCGCTACAAGCGCGTGTTCGATATCGGCGAGCAGGTCAGCTCTGAAGTGATCGTCTGATCGCTAGCCGCTCAGCCGCAGGACGGTGAGGCACAGCGCGCTCAGCAAGGCGACGCTGGGCAGGGTGACGACCCAGGCCGCAACGATCGTCCAGACATGGCTGCGGCGAAAGAGGCGGCGCAGGCGGCGTTCCTCGCTTGGCAGCATCTTGCGCGATTTGCGGCGCAGGCGGTCCTCTCGCTCGCGGTAAAAGCCGATCCCGAAGACGCCCGCGACCGCGCAGTGGGTGGTCGAGACCGGCAGGCCAAGGGCCGAGCAGCCGATCACCGTCGACGCCGCCGCCAGCACCGCCGCAAACGCGCGCGAGGCGTTCAGGCGGGTGATCTCGCTGCCGACCATCTGGACGACATTGCGGCCAAACAGCATCGAGCCAAGCGCGATCCCGCATCCGGCGATCAGCACGAGCCAGACCGAGCGGCTGAGCCATGCCGCCTCGGGCCCGGTGGTTTGCAGCAGAACCGATAGCGGCCCCGCGACATTCGCCAGATCGTTCGCGCCATGCGCAAAGCCCGACATCATTGCCGCCATGACAAGCGGCACGGTCAGAAACTGCCGCGCGGTGAGGGACGGATCGCCCGCCCCGCCCTTGCGCGTGATAAGGCGGTGCAGATGCCAGCGAGCGACCGCCCATGCGCAAAGCGCCAAACCGGCGCCCGCGCCGGGCATCCAGCCGATATGCGGGGCGATCTGCCAGCCGAGATACAAGGCAAAGACAAACGCGGCGAGCGCGACGAAAACCGGCAGCCAGAAAAGCGCAGCGCGGCGGCGGTCCTCGGCGAAATGGACCCGCCATCGCAGAAAGCCGAACAGCCCGGCGGCGAGCATGGCCGAGATGAACGGCGCCGCGACCCATGCGCTAGCGATGCGGGCCAGCTCGGGCCAGTGGACCGCGGAAGGGCCGACCGCCGCGATCCCGGCCCCCGCGATGCCGCCGATGACGCTGTGTGTCGTGCTGACGGGCGCGCGCAGCCAGACCGCAAGATTGACCCACAGCGCCGCCGAAATCAGCGCCGAGAGCATGATCTGGGCGGCCAACGCGCCTCCGATCGAGCCGGGCGCGATGATTTGCGTCGCAATGGTGTGCTTGACCTGCGCGCTGCCCAGCAGCGCCCCGGCGATTTGCGACAGCGCCACAAGGGCAAGGCCAAGCCCCAGCGGGATCACCCCCGCCCCGATCGCGGCGCCGGCCGAGTTCGCGACATCGTTCGCCCCGATATTCAGCGCCAGATACGCCGCGACGACGAAGCCTGCCAGAACCATCGCCGAGCCGAACGCACCCTGCATCAGCGCGGTGGCCAGAAGCGCGACGGCGCTTAGAAAAATCAGCGCCAGACCGATGCGGTGGAGCGGGCGCAGCGCGTAAAACCCGGCGATTTCAGCCTGAGATATGCGCCGCAAATCCTTGTCGAGCGTCCGATAATCGCGCGGCTGGCGCATCAGTTTCCGTCTGCGCCAAGCGCCCGTTGCGGCACCGCGCCGCCCGCTTCAGGCTTGGGGAGCGCGGACAGCAGCTCGCGCAGCCCATCCTCGGCGACCAGTTTTGCGGCGTCCTCGGGGGCGAACCACGCGCGGCGGCGCTCGCCCTGTTCGGGGAAATCCTCGGCCAGATTTGAGACGCTCACCCGGAACACATGCACGACGACAGGAACGCCGAAGCCGCTATCGTGCATCTTGTCGTAGAAATAGCGGCCCATCGGCTCGGGCTCGACCGCGCCCTCGACGCCCGCCTCCTCCCACGCCTCTTGAAGCGCGGCCTCGCTGAGGGATCTCCCCGCCATCGGCCAGCCTTTGGGGATGATCCACCGCCCCGTCCCGCGCGAGGTGATCAGCAGAACGCGCCCCGCCCCGTCAAGGCACAGCGCCCCGATCTGCATCGTGGCCGGGCGGCGGCCCAGAAGCCGGGTCAGCCTTTCGCGAAACCGCTCAGTCATCTCCCGGCTCCGCCACACGGCCGCGCAGCGACTTGACCTGCCCGCGCGCGGTCTTGGCCGCCAGCCGCCGCCGCTGGCTGCCCAGTGTCGGCCGCGTCGCGATGCGGCGCTTGGGCGCGATCGCCGCGCGCGCGATCAGATCGACGAGGCGCTGCCGCGCGATGTCGCGGTTACGCGCCTGACTGCGCGTGTCCTGCACCTGAATGATGATCGCGCCCTCATTCGTCCAGCGCCGCCCCGCGATGCGCTGAAGCCGGCGCTTGACCGGCTCGGGCAGGTTGGGCGAGCGCGCGGCCTCGAACCGCAATTCGACCGCCGTGGCAACCTTGTTCACGTTTTGACCCCCCGGCCCCTGGGCGCGGGTGAAGCTTTCGACAAGCTCCCACTCGTCGATAGATATATGGTCGTTCACGTGCAGCATGGAGCCTAGATAAGCGCCGCCCAAAGCTCGCGAAAGAGCAAAAATCGTGCAAATTCGCCCGATTCGCCGGTTTCGCGTCAAAGAGCTGTGACAGCTCGGCCCGCGCGCCTATTTGCGGCCGATTTTTGGCTCGGTCCCCGCCAGCAGGCGGGCGATGTTCTCGCGGTGGCGCAGGAAGATCAGCGCCGCCATAAACAGCAGCGCCGGGGCCAGATCGCCTCGCGACAGCGACCATGACAGCGGGACCGACAGCGCCGCCGCGGCCAGTGCCGACAGTGACGAAATGCGAGAGATCGCCGCCACCGCCGCCCAGATCGCGCAGGCGATCAGCCCGAGCGGCCAGTAAAGCGCGATCAGCGTGCCGAGAAAGGTCGCAACGCCCTTGCCGCCCTTGAAACCCAGCCAGATCGGGAAGCAATGGCCCAGAAATGCGGCCGCGCCCGCCAGCATCGCCGCCGTCTCGCCGCCGAAATGCCGGGCGATCAGCACCGCGATCGCGCCCTTGCCGCTGTCCAGCAGCAGCGTTGCAAGCGCCGCGCCCTTGTTGCCTGTGCGCAGCACGTTCGTCGCGCCGATATTGCCCGATCCGATCTTGCGCAGATCGCCAAGCCCAAGGGCGCGCGCGATCACCAGCCCGAACGGCACCGAGCCGAGCAGATAGCCAAAAACCGTCCAGATCACCAACATCAAGCTGTTCTTTCTTCTGCGTCAAAATACTCGGATCGCGGCGGTTGCGCCACGCTCAGGCGCGGAATACTGCGCGCCCGCCGACCCATGTGCCAAGCACCCGGCCTTGCATACGCGCACCGTCAAAGGGCGTGTTCTTCGATTTCGACAGCAGCGCAAAGCGGTCGAGCACGAAGGGCGCGTCGGGGTCGAGCAGCACGAGATCGCCCGGTGCACCGACGCTCAGCCGCCCGCCCTCCAGCCCAAGGATCCGCGACGGGTTCAGTGACATGGCCCGCCAGAGCTGCGGCAGGCTGAGCCCGCCCTGATGGTAAAGCCGCAGCGCAGCGGGCAGCAGGGTTTGCAGACCCACCGCCCCCGGCGCGGCCTCTGAAAACGGAAGGCGCTTGGATTCCTCGTCCTGCGGGGTGTGGAAACTGGCGATCACGTCGATTTCCCCATCCGCCACGGCCTGCACCACGGCCTCGCGGTCGGTCTCTGCCCGTAGCGGCGGGGTAAAGCGGAAGAAGGTGCGGTAATCGCCCACGTCGAATTCGTTCAGCGTCAGGTGATGGATCGATACGCCCGCGGTGACGTCCAGCCCGTCCTCGCGCGCCCGGCGAAGCGGCTCGAGCGCCGCCGCCGTGGTGATCTGATCGGCGTGATAGCGCGCGCCGGTCATGCGGATCATCGCCAGATCACGCTCCAGCCCCATCAGCTCGGCCATCGGCGAGACATGGGCGATGCCGTAAAGCGAGGCGAACTTGCCCGCCGTCGCCGCCGCGCCGCGCGACAGGCCGGGATCCTGCGGATGGCCGACGATCAGAGCCCCGCAGCCCCGCGCATAGGTCAGGCAGCGCCCCAGCAGCCTCGTGTCGGCGACGACCCGCACGCCGTCGGTGAAGGCAACCGCGCCCGCATCGGCGAGAAAGCCGATCTCGACCATCTCGCGCCCCTCGCGGGCTTTGGTCAGCGCGGCCATATGGTGCACGCGAACCACTGCATCGGCGGCGCGTTTTGTCACGAAATCAAGGCTTTCGGGGCTGTCGATCGGCGGCGCGGTGTCGGGGCGCACGATCATGGTCGTAACGCCCCCGGCTGCCGCCGCCGCGCCGGCGGTGCGGTAGGATTCCTTGTGCCGCTCGCCCGGCTCGCCCACTTTCACGCCCCAATCGACAAGACCGGGCGCAAGCACCTTGCCGCCGCAGTCGATCACCTCGGCGCCCTTCGGCGCGGGCTCGTCCCGCGCTGCGATCCGGCCCGCATCGAGCGTCAGCGAGCCGGGCTCGGCGGTGCCGGCTTCGGGGTCGATCAGAAGCGCATTCTCGAAATGGATCATGGCGCGTTGTCCCTGTCGGCATTGGGCAAGGGCGGCGGTTGCTGCGAGGGAGGCGGGGGCGGGTGCGCCGCGCTGCGCTCGCCCCAGTCCGAGCCGCCTTGCCAATCGCTCGAGGCGTTCGCCGCCCGCATCCCGCCGGCCTGCATCTCGCGGATCAGCCGCATCACCTCGGCCGCCTCATCGATATTGTGGAAACTCACCGCCGTTCCCTCGGTCCCGAAGATGATCGTCGGTGGATCGCTGTCCACCCATTCAACCGGCGTGTGGCTGCCGACCGGCGTGCTGGTCATCCGCCGCCCGCGCCCCGGCACGTCCGTCACCACATACGCCGTGCGGTCGGTCAGCGTGTAATAGCTGCGCGAGCGCAGAAACAGCGGCCAGATCACCGGCCGCGCGACGCTGACGACGCCCTGACCGAGGAACAGGAGCCCGAAAAGCGGGAAGATGAACGGCGCGCCATCGCGCGAGGTCTGGATGATCCAGAACAGCGCGAAGGCGATCATGAAAAGCCCGATCCACATCTGCGACACGCCGCCCGCCAGCAGCGTGCCCAGATCGAGCCGCACCCGAGGGCGCCCCTGCCAGAGAATGCGCTCTCCCGGCTCGAAAATCTGGGTGGAGATCGGTGCGGCTCGGCTCATTCCTTGTCCCTCGCATCCTCGATGGCGGCAACAGTCAGCGCGGCATTCGCCTGATGCTTGATAAGCGTGCGGCGTGTGCCCGCTGTCACCTGCACATCCCCCAGCAGCCGCCGCACGCCCGAGATCTGGCGCAGCGCAAGCCGCGCGCCACCCGGCGCGATCAGGGCGCGGTCGGTCAAGAGCCAGCTTTGCGCCATCACGTCGCGGTAAAACCACAGCCCCCGCAGCAAGATTGCAGCGGTGACGCCAAGGAACGCGGTCCAGAGCAGATCGCCCTTGCCAAGGATCAGCAGAATCAGCATCGCGCCCGCGATCCCCGCGCCGGCAAGGTTGACGTGATCGCGGATATAGCGCGCGCGGTCGGGGCGGAACGTCTCGATCAGGCGCTCTCCGGCCTCGATCTCGGGGGCGGCAAGGCGGTCGCGATATTGCGGGCTGTCAGACATCGGCGCGGCCCCCTTCCGGCAGCGCGGCATCGCGCGCGGCGATGATCTGCGCGGCGAAATCCTTCGCGCGCGGCACGGCCTGAATGAACAGCCGCCTTCCGTCCCGAAGCCGCACCGCGACGTTCCCGCCAAACAGCGTCGGCTGGGCCGAGGCGACATCCGCCAGCGCAGCGGCCTTCCCGCGTCCCGCGTCGATCAGCCGGCGGTCGCTGATGATCCAGTGATTGCGCCGCAGCATCAGCCAGCCGATCACCAGCCAGATCACCGACACGATGATCGACCGCACCAGCAGCGCCGCCCAATCCGAGGGCGAGAACGCGCCGCGCAGCGCCATCATCACCACGCCCACGGCCACGAAGATCGCCAGAAACACCCACAGCCCCGGCACCGCCCGCATTGCCGAGGGGCGGATCTCGGCGATGATCCGCTCGCCCGGCTCGAGCCCCGCTGCGCCCTCGCCGCTCATGCCATCTGCTCCGCTGCGGCGCGGCCCCGCTCGGCGCGCAAATTCCGCGCCAGAAGGTCCATCGCGGCCATGCGCACGGCAACGCCCATCTCGACCTGATCCTGAATGACGCTGCGATTGATGTCGTCGGCGATGGTCCCGTCGATCTCGACGCCCCGGTTCATCGGGCCGGGATGCATCACGATCGCATCGGGTTTCGCACGCGCCAGCTTTTCGGCGTCGAGCCCCCAGCGGTGATAATATTCGCGCTCGGACGGGATAAAGCCGCCATCCATCCGCTCGCGCTGAAGGCGCAGCATCATCACGACATCGGCGCCTTCGAGCCCTTCGTTCATGTCCTCGAACACCTCGACGCCCAGATCGGCAGCGCCCGGCGGCATCAGCGTGGCCGGCCCGATCAGCCGCAGCCGGCTTTCCATCTTGCCGAGCAGCAGCAGATTCGAGCGCGCCACGCGGCTATGGGCGATGTCGCCGCAAATTGCCACGGTCAGCCGGTGGAGCCGCCCCTTCGCGCGGCGGATCGTCAGCGCGTCAAGCAGTGCCTGCGTCGGATGCTCGTGCCGCCCGTCGCCTGCGTTCAGAACCGCGCAGTTCACCTTTTCGGCCAGGAGGTTCACCGCCCCCGATTGCGGGTGCCGGACCACCAGCAGATCGGGGTGCATCGCGTTCAGCGTCAGCGCCGTGTCGATCAGCGTCTCGCCCTTTTTCACCGAAGAATGCGCGACGGCCATGTTCATCACATCCGCGCCCAGCCGCTTGCCCGCCAGCTCGAAGCTCGCCTGCGTGCGGGTCGAGTTCTCGAAGAACATGTTGATCTGCGTCATCCCGGCCAGCGCGTCCGAGTGCTTGACCGTGCGCCGGTTCAGTTCGACATAATCCTCGGCCAGATCCAGCAGCGTGGTGATCTCGGGCGGTGCGAGCGGCTCGATCCCAAGCAGATGGCGGGCGCGGAATGTCATTTGCGTCTCCGGTTGCGGCGGGTTCTCTATGGCAAACCGCGCCGCTTGCGGCAAGCGCCCCCGCGCCCTAGCTTGGCACGATGGAATCGGCCCAATCCTGGAATGATGTCGCGCTGGACGGCGCAACTGCGCTTGCGCTGCTGGAATGGCAGCGCGAGATGGGCGCGGATGAGCCGATGCTGGACGCCGCGCTCGATCGGTTCGATCTGGCGCAGGCCGCGCCGAAACAGGCGGCGCCCGCCCCTGCGCCGCCCGAGCCCGAGCCCGCGCCGGCCCTTGCGAGCCAGACCGCGCTGCTGGACGAGGCGCGCGCCCTTGCCGCCGCAGCCGCGACGCTGGACGATCTGGCCGACGCCCAGCGCGGCTTTGCGGGGCTCGAGCTGCGGCAGGGCGCGCGGAATTTCGTGTTCTCGGACGGCAAACCCGGCGCGCGGCTGATGATACTGGGCGAGGCGCCGGGCGAGGAAGAGGACCGGCAGGGCAAGCCCTTCGTCGGCCGGGCGGGCCAGCTTCTGAACCAGATGCTGGCCGCCATCGGGATAGCGCGTGATGCGCCGTGGGCGGAACAGGCCGCCTATATCGCGAATGTGCTGTGCTGGCACCCGCCCGGCAATCGCCGCCCGACGCCCGAGGAAATCGCGCTGTCTCGCCCATTCATTGCCCGCCATGTCGAGCTGGCCGCGCCCGATATTCTCGTGCTGATGGGCAATACATCCTGCGCCGCTGCGCTGGATCAAGAGGGGATCCTGCGGCTGCGCGGCAACTGGACCACCGCCTTCGGTCTTCCTGCCATGCCGATGACGCACCCGGCCTATCTTTTGCGCAACCCGCCCGCCAAGCGAGAGGCGTGGGCCGATCTGCTCGAGATCGCGGCGCGGCTCGAGCGGCCGCCGCTTTAGGCTTTTCGGAACGGCCCCCAGTCGCGAAGCACCGCGATTTCGGCGCCCACCGCCTTGCCTTCCTCGGCCAGATATTCGGCCAAGGCGCGCCGGAACCCCGGATCGGCAACCCAGTGAAGCGACCATGTCTCGGCCGGCAGATAGCCGCGCGCCAGCTTGTGCT
>JAUNRZ010000095.1 GCA_030539455.1 Paracoccus sp. (in: a-proteobacteria)
GGTGGGTTGGCGGAGTGGTTACGCACCGGATTGCAAATCCGTGAAGACCGGTTCGATTCCGGTACCCACCTCCAGTTTTTCAAGTTCATGCCGGTTTCCCGTTGATTTATCGCGCTGCATCATGGCTCGCCGGGGCGGGGCTGCCCGCTTTTGCGCGCGGTGATCTGGCCGCGCGACTGCGCCCTCGGCCGGCCGGGCCGGCGGCGATCTGGGTGCATGGGGCGAGCGTGGGCGAGTTGCGCTCGGCCGAGCGGCTGCTCCCGCAGCTGGCGCGGATCAGGCCGCTAATCGTGACCGCGAATACGCAAGCGGGGCTGGAGGCCGCGCGAGAGATGGGGTTTGCGGCGCATCTGGCCCCGCTCGACACGCCCCAGGCTGTGGGGCGGTTTCTGGACGCCGCCCGCCCGCGCGTCATCGTCACGCTGGAAAACGAGCTTTGGCCGAATCGCATCCGTATCGCTCGGGCGCGCGGGATTTCGCAGGTGGTGATCGGGGCGCGCATCTCGGCGCGCTCGGCCAGGCGGTGGCGGCTCGCGCGCGGGATGATCGCCGCGATGCTGGGCACGATTGACGGGCTTTCCGCGCAGGATGCGGGCAGCGAGGCGCGTTTTTTGGCGCTCGGGCTGCCTCCTTCTGCCGTGCTGCCGCGCATGCAGCTCAAGCTGCTGGCCCCGGCGCGCATCACCCCGCCTGCGCCCTCGGCGGCGCGCGATCGGACGGTGCTCGCCGCCTCGACGCATGAGGGCGAAGATGGCCCGATCCTTGACGCCTATCTTGCTGCGCGCGCGCGCATCCCCGATCTGCGCCTGATCATAGCCCCCCGCCATCCGCGCCGGGCGCCCGAGATCGCGGCGTTGCTGGACGCGCGCGGGCTTGGCTTTGCGCGCCGCTCGGACGGGGCGGGGCTGGCCGCGCCGGTGCTGCTTGGCGACACGCTGGGCGAGATGGGGCTTTGGTATGGCGCGGCCGGGATCTGCATCACGGGCGGCTCGCTGACCGACAAAGGCGGGCATACCCCGTGGGAGCCGGCCGCTTATGGCTGCGCCATCCTGCACGGCCCGCATATCTCCAATTTCGCCCCCGATTATCAGGCGCTGCACGAGGCGGGCGGCGCCTGCCCGCTTGGCGCCGCGCCGGGCGAGACGCTGGCCAAGCTCGCCGAAAACCCCGCCAAGGCGCGCGAGATTGGTGCTGCCGCGCGCGCGGTTCTGGAGGCAAGCGCGCCCGACCCGGCCCCGCTGATCGCCGCCATCGCCGCGCTTGCAACCGAGGGGCCCAGCACCAATATTGACCGGACCGGAAAGGAAAAAACTTGATCCGCTATTCGCTTCGCTGCGCCAACGGCCATGATTTCGACGGGTGGTTCCGCTCGTCCGAAAGCTATGAGGCGCAGCGCGCAGGCGGTCAGATTACCTGCACGGAGTGCGGCGAGCAGAGGGTCGAGAAGTCGCTGATGGCGCCCTCGGTCCCGGCCCGCGCCGGGCGGGCGCGCGCCGCGCAAGCGATGGCGAAGCTGCGCGATCACGTCGAGAAAAACTCGGATTATGTCGGAGCCGATTTCGCCGAGAAGGCCCGCGCGATCCATGAGGGGCGCGAGCCCGAACGCGCGATCCACGGCGAGGCGCGGCTTGATGAGGCGAGAAAGCTCGCCGAGGACGGCGTGCCCGTGCTGCCCCTGCCCTTTGCCGCCCGCGCCAAGACCCACTAGCCGCCCGTGCGCCCCGCGCCTGCCCACCTTGCACCTGCCCGCGCTTGTCCCTAAGAGATGCCCGTTCGCAATGCCCCGAAAGGGGTTAATGGAGGGTGTTGATGCCCCTGCTCGTGATGAAATTCGGCGGCACCTCCGTCGCCGATCTCGACCGGATCAGGAATGCC
Organism: Paracoccus sp. (in: a-proteobacteria); assembly: GCA_030539455.1. Classification (GTDB taxonomy): domain Bacteria; phylum Pseudomonadota; class Alphaproteobacteria; order Rhodobacterales; family Rhodobacteraceae; genus Paracoccus. The sequence goes on from JAUNRZ010000095.1 coordinate 1,876, forward strand.
GCCGACAAGGTGCGGCGCGAAGTGGAACGCGGCTATGACGTGATCGTCATCGTCTCGGCCATGTCCGGCAAGACGAACGAGCTGGTCGGCTGGGTCGAGCAGACCTCGCCCTTCTTCGATGCGCGCGAATATGATGCCGTGGTCAGCTCGGGCGAGAACGTGACCGCCGGGCTGATGGCCCTCACGCTTCAGCAGATGGACGTGCCGGCGCGGTCCTGGCAGGGCTGGCAGGTGCCGATCCACACCACGGCGCAGCATTCGGCGGCGCGGTTTCTCGACATTCCGCGCGCCAATATCGACCAGAAATTCGCCGAAGGGATGCGCGTTGCGGTCGTCGCGGGCTTTCAGGGGATCGCGCCGGACGGGCGGATCACCACGCTTGGCCGGGGCGGGTCGGACACGACCGCCGTTGCCTTCGCCGCCGCTTTCGGGGCCGAGCGCTGCGACATCTATACCGACGTGGACGGGGTCTATACCACCGATCCGCGCATTTCGGCCAAGGCGCGCAAACTCGACAAGATCGCGTTCGAGGAGATGCTCGAACTTGCCAGCCTTGGCGCGAAAGTGCTGCAAACCCGCTCGGTCGAGCTGGCGATGCGTTATAATGTGCGCCTGCGGGTTCTGTCCTCGTTCGAGGACAGCGACGAGAATTCGGGCACTCTGGTCTGCGATGAGGAAGATATCATGGAATCGAAAGTCGTCTCGGGCGTCGCCTTCTCGCGCGATGAAGCGAAGGTCACTCTGGTCACGGTCGAGGACCGCCCCGGCATTTCCGCCGCGATCTTCGCGCCGCTCGCCGATGGCGGGGTGAATGTCGATATGATCGTGCAGAACATCTCGGAAAAGGATTACGAGGATCACAAGGGCGCGGTCACCGACATGACGTTCTCCTGCCCGATCAATCAGGTCGAGCGCGCCAAGAAGGCGATGGAGGATGCGCGCGCGAACGGCTCGATCCAGTATGACGATCTGGTCGTGGACACCGATGTTGCAAAGGTCTCGGTGGTCGGGATCGGGATGCGCAGCCATGCCGGCGTTGCGGCGCGGATGTTCCGGGCGCTTGCGGACGAGAATATCAACATCAAGGTCATCTCGACCTCCGAGATCAAGATCTCGGTGCTGATCGACCGCAAATATATGGAACTCGCCGTGCAGGCGCTCCATGATGCGTTCGAGCTGGACCGCGCGAGCTGAGCCTCTGGCCGGCCGCGCGCCGCCCTGAAGACGAGGGGGACCATGCCGCACCGCGATGACAGCGATTCCCGCAAATTGCTGCGGCGTTTGCGCGACAGCCTCTCGGCGCCGGGGGGCGGTCAGGACCGGCTGGACGCGATCACGCATGAAATCGCCGATTCGATGGGCACCGAGGTGTGCTCGATCTATCTGTTCCGCGATGCCGACACGCTCGAGCTTTGCGCAAGCGAGGGGCTGCGCCCGGAATCGGTTCACAACACGCGTCTGCGGCTGGGCGAGGGTCTGGTCGGGCGCGTCGCGCGCTCGGGCCGGCCGCTGAACACCGGCAACGCGCCGGCCCAGCCCGGTTTTCGCTATATGCCCGAGACCGGCGAAGAGGTGTTCTCGGCGTTTCTGGGCGTTCCGATCCAGCGTGTGGGCGAAAAGCTCGGCGTGCTGGTCGTCCAGTCCCGCGATTCCCGCGCCTTTACCGAGGACGATATTTACGGGCTCGAAGTGGTCGCGATGGTGGTCGCCGAAATGGCCGAGCTGGGCGCGTTTCAGGGCAGCCAAAGCGACCGTATGCCCCTTGCGCACCGCTTTCCGGCCATGTTCCGCGGCGGGACCGGGCAGGAAGGCGCGGCCGAGGGGCGCGTCTGGCTGCACGAGCCGCGCGTGATCGTGACGAACCCGGTCGGCGATGATCCGGTGCGCGAGAAAGCGCGGCTGAACGAGGCGATCGCCGAGCTGCGCATCTATGTGGACCGGCTGGTCGCCGATGCCGATATGGGCGCGGACGGTGATCATGCCGAGGTGATGGAGGCCTATCGCCTGTTCACCCGCTCGCGTTCCTGGCTCAAGCGCATGGAGGCGGATATCGAGCTGGGCCTGTCCGCCGAGGCCGCCGTGGAAAAGGAACAGTCGCAGACCCGCGCGCGGCTTGAACAGGCGGCCGATCCCTATCTGCGCGACCGGCTGCATGATCTCGATGACCTCTCGAACCGGCTGCTGCGGATCCTGACCGGACAGGGGCGCGATACCGGGGCCGAGATGCCCGACAAGCCGATCCTCGTTGCGCGCAATATCGGCCCGGCCGAGCTTCTGGATTACGGGCGCAAGCTGAAAGGCGTCGTCCTCGAGGAAGGCTCGGTCGGCAGCCACGCGGCGATCGTGGCCCGCGCGCTTGCGATCCCGCTTGTTATTCACGCGGCTCGCATCACCTCCGAGGCGCTGAACGGCGATCCGATCCTTGTGGACGGCGATATGGGGATCGTCCATCTGCGCCCCGAGGACACGGTCGCCGCCGCGTTCCGCGACAAGATCGCGATGCAGGCCGCCGCGCAGCAGCGTTATGCCGGGCTGCGCGATCAGCCGGCCGAGGACCGCGCCGGCAAGCGGGTCGAGCTCCAGATGAATGCGGGGCTGATGGCCGATCTGCCCAGCCTCGCCGGCTCGGGGGCCGAGGGGGTCGGGCTGTTTCGCACCGAGCTTCAGTTCCTGACCCGCACCCATGTTCCGCGCCGGGCCGAGCTTGCGGCGCTTTATGCGCGGGTGATGGATGCGGCGCAGGGCAAGCCGGTCGTGTTCCGCACGCTCGATATCGGCTCGGACAAGGTGCTGCCCTATATGAAGCCGCAGGACGAGCCGAACCCCGCGATGGGCTGGCGCGCGATCCGGGTCGGGCTCGACAAGCGCGGCGTCCTGCGGATGCAGCTTCAGGCCCTGATCCGCGCGGCGAAGGGCCGCCCGCTTCATATCATGTTCCCATTCATCGCCGAGCCCTCGGAATACGAGGCCGCCCACCGCCTGCTGATGGCAGAGCTGGGGCGCGAGCAGGCGCTTGGCCATGTGCTGCCCTCTGATATTCGCGTCGGCGCGATGCTCGAGACGCCCTCGATGGCGTTCGCGCCGCAAAGCTTCTTCGATGGCTGCGATTTCATTTCGATCGGCGGGAACGATCTCAAGCAGTTCTTTTTCGCCGCCGACCGCGAGAATGAACGCGTGCGGCGGCGCTATGACACGCTGAGCTTCAGCTTTCTGAGCCTGCTCGAGCAGGTCATCGACCGCTGCAACGCCAGCCGCGCGAGCCTGTCATTCTGCGGCGAGGATGCGGGCCGGCCGATCGAGGCGCTGACCTTCGCGGCGCTTGGCCTCCGGCGCCTGTCCATGCGCCCGGCCTCGATCGGGCCGGTCAAGCATCTGATAAGGCGCGCCAATCTGGATGATCTGCGCGAGGTGATCGAGGCGGCACGGCAGGCCGGCGCGCCAAGCGCGCGGCGCGCCGTCTCCGAATACGTGGTCCGGCTGGGCAGCTAAGCGCCCGCCGGGACCGGATGCGCGAGCCGCACCGCCGTCTTGCCGGGCCAAAGCCGGCGCGAGGGCATGATGAGAACGGTCGGCTCGTGCGGGGCGCGCACTTCTCGCCTCCCGTCCGTGCCGATCAGCGTGCCCTTCGCCAGACGCTCGAACCCGCGCCAATCCTCGGCAAAGCGGAAATTCTCGGTCTCGATCGTCACCGCCTCGGTCACCTGAAGCAGCTCGGGCGCGGGCGCAGCGGGCAGATCGCCCCAATCGGGCGCCACCACCCCGGTTGCCCTCAAGAACCCGGTCGTCGCCGCCTTAGCCACATCGACCGAGGCGCTTTCCCAGTGCTGCCCGCATTCGATCAGCACCGCCGTCTTGTCGCTGCCATCCTCCGAGAAGCCGGCATAATCGCGCATCCGCATCCCTTCGGCATGGCCCTGATCGGCCACGATCACCGGGGGCGTGCCCATGCGCCGCGCCAGCTCGGCCGAGCGCTTCTGCCAGCCCGCAATGGTCAGCGGCTCGGTCTTGTGCTGCATCGAGTGGATATCAAGCAGCAGATCGACCGTATCGAGCCACGGCCTGATCTCACGCGCGCGCATGACCTCGGCGGTCTCGCGCACCCCGTCATCGAGCCGCCCCGGCGCCCAGAGCCGGTTGAAATCCTCGTCGATCCAACGGGTTGCGTCAGGTTCTTCGGGATCGAACGCCTCATAGGCGGCGATGTTGATGAACCCGAGCGACAGCCTGCCTTGGGCGGGCCGCAGTTCGTCGCGCATCAGCCAGTCGAGCGTCACCGCGCCGCATGGCTCGTTCCCGTGAACAAGCGCGGTCACGGCGACATGGGGGCCGGGCTGGCCCGAATCCCAGGTCCAGATATAGGGGATGCCGTTGTTGCCCTTCGCGTAAGGCGTCAGGTCCGGCGGCGTGATCTCGACCGGGTAGATATTATCAAGCCCGGTGGCCGAGCCCCTGCCCGTTCCCGAACCGCTCATGATCTCGCCTCGGTGCGCTCGGCCAGGAAATCGGCGATCCGGCCCGAGAGGTCGCTGAAAAGCCCTTTGATCTCGCCATAGCCCTCGTTCGGCTCGCGCGTCGCCTCGTCCATATGGGTCTTGCGGTTCACCTCGATCTGGATCGAGTGCCGCCCCTGATCCGGCGCGCCGTTATCGGCGATAAGCGCCTGCCCCTTATAGGGATCGTTGATCGCGACCGAATAGCCGCGCCCGGTCAGGAATTCATGGATCATCGCGGTGAATTCGGGCGCGCAGGTCGTCCCGTCCCGGTCGCCCAGCACGAAATCGGGCCGGGGCGTGCCGCGCGCCTGATCGGACATCGCCGAGGCGACCTCCTGCATCGAATGGCAATTGACGTGCCAGACCTCGCCGAACCGCGCATGAGTCTCGTCCAGCAGCGCGCGGAGCGTCTGCTGATAGGGCCGGTGATAGGTCTCGATCCGCGCCATCACCTCATCCGCGCCCAGCTTGCGGTCGTAAAGCGGCCCGCCGCCCGGCGGCTCGCGCGTCCAGCACAGCCCGATCCCGAGCCGGCTTTTCTCGCCCGGCTCGAGCGTGATCGGCATCGCGCCCTCGATCGCGCCCGGGTCCATGTCGGTCTCGCGCCGGTTCGGGTCGATATAGCTGCGCGGGAAATGCGCGTGGAGCAGCACCGCGCCATGATCGAGCCCGCCGCGCCACAGATCATGGACATGGGTGTCCTCGGCATGGCGCAGCTTGACCGGATCGACGGCGTGGCGGAAATCGTCCGGGTAGGTCGTGCCCGAATGGGGGCTGTCGAGAACCAGCGGAATCGTCTGCTCGTCGCGCCCTTCAATGGTCAAAACGTCCGGGATGTGATCTTTCATGCGACTCCTCCGTCGTTGAGGTGGCACGCATCCGCGCGCGCGCCCTCATGTTTCAGACGCGGCACCTCGCGCCGGCAACGCGGGCCGGCGAAGGGGCAGCGCGGGTGGAAATGACAGCCCGGCGGCGGGTTCAGTGGGCTCGGGATCTCGCCCTTGATCGCGCTGAACTCGCGCGCCCCCGAATCGATCCGCGGGATCTGGTCCAGAAGCGCCTGCGTGTAGGGATGGCGCGGGCTGGCAAACAGCGCCTCGGTCGGCGCGATCTCGACCACACGGCCAAGATACATCACCACGACCCGGTCGGCGATATGCTCGACCACGCCAAGATCGTGGCTGATGAAAAGATAGGTGAGCCCCAATTCGCGGCGCAGATCCTGAAAGAGATTGATGACCTGCGCCTGAATGGACACATCGAGCGCCGCGATGCTTTCATCGCAGATCAGGAAATCGGGCTTGACCGCAAGCGCGCGGGCGATCCCGATCCTCTGACGCTGCCCGCCCGAGAATTGATGCGGGTAGCGGTCGGCATAGCTGGGGTCGAGCCCGACCTTTTCCAGCAGATCGGACACATAGGCGGCCATGCCGCGCCGCGTGGTAAAGCCGTGATAGACCGCCGCCTCGCCGATAATGTCGCGCACCTTGATGCGCGGGTTGAGCGACGACATCGGGTCTTGAAAGATCATCTGGATGCGCAGCCGCGCCTTGCGCGAAGCGGCGCTCTCGGCGCGGGTCACGTCCTGCCCGGCATAGGTGATCTGCCCCGAGGTCGGCGGCAGCAGCCCCGCCACCATCCGCCCGAGCGTCGATTTCCCGCAGCCGGATTCGCCGACCAGCCCGACCACCTCGCCCTTCTCGATCACAAAGCTCGCCCCGTCCACCGCGCGCACGCTCACATGGCGGACATTCGCGCCAAGGCGCTTGGCAAGCCGCTCGATCATGTCGGGCTTTTTCTCGAACCGCTTGGTGAGATCGTTCAGCTCCAGCAGCGCGCTCATGTTCCGACCTCCACGCTCAGCAGCGGGTGGTAGCAGCGCATCCGCCGGCCTTCGATCTGCGTCTCGGGCGGGGGCGCGGCGCGGCAATCGTCCTGCGCATAGGCGCAGCGCGGCGCAAAGGCGCAGCCTTGCGGCAGGTTCGCCATCGAGGGCGCCATGCCGGGGATCTGCGCAAGCCGCTCGCCCCGCTTGTTATGCGACGGGATCGAGCCGAGCAGGCCCGCCGTATAGGGATGGGCCGGCGCACGCAGCACGTCATCGGTGCGCCCCGCCTCGACCACGCGGCCCGCATACATCACGCAGAGCTTCTGCGCGAGGCCGGCAACCACCGCCAGATCATGGGTGATCCAGATCATCGCGGTGCCGGTCTCGCGGGCCAGCTCCTGCATCTCGGCCAGGATCTGGCTCTGGATCGTGACGTCAAGCGCCGTGGTCGGCTCATCCGCGATGATCAGCTCGGGCCCGTTCAGCAAGGCGATGGCGATGGCGACGCGCTGCCGCATCCCGCCCGAGAATTGGTGCGGATAGGCGACGATGCGTTCCTCGGGCGAGGGGATACCGACCCGCCCGAGCGTCTTGATCGAACGCTCGCGCGCGGCCTTGGCGCTGACTTTCTCGTGGGTCTGGATCGCCTCGATCATCTGCGTGTCGATGCGCAGCACCGGGTTCAGCGTCATCATCGGA
>JAUNRZ010000266.1 GCA_030539455.1 Paracoccus sp. (in: a-proteobacteria)
CGCGCCGTCGCGTGCGGGGCGCGAGCGGGGGCGCTCGCCCGGCCCGCGCGCATCACCCGGCCCGGCATCGGGCCCACCGCGCATCGGCATGGCGCAGGCTTCACCCTCGGCGGGCAGCAGCACGAACTCCATCGCAACGCGCGACATCAGCGAGATTTCACCCGCCGAAACCGGCACGCCCGCGCTGTCCGCCGAGGCGGCCTCGAGGCGCATCATCATCGGCTCGGGGCCGACCGGGGGCATCGGCGGCTCGCCCATGGTGAGGATCGGGCCAAGCTCGCGCCCCGCGGCGCGCGCCATCACTTCTGCGCGATTCATCGCATCCTCAACCGCGCTCATCCGGGCCTGATCCTCGGCTCCGTTTGAATCCTCGCGGGTGAAATTGATCCCGTGGAGCTCGTTCGCGCCGGCCTGCACGATGGCGTCCAGCACCGAGCCAAGCTCGGCCAGATCATGGACGCGCACCGTCACCATGTTCTGCGCCTGATAGCCGGTGATGTTCGGGCCCGCCTCCTGGTTGCCGTAATTGATCATCGGCGTCAGCATCAGCCCCGAGGTCTGAATATCGCTGTCGGCGACCCCGCTTTGCGCAAGCGCCTCGACCACAGCGTTCTGTTTCTCCGAGTTTTCTTCCATCGCGGCGTCGGCCGTGTCAGCCTGTGTCGTAACCCCGAGCGAGATCGTCGCCATGTCGGGCGCCACGCGCGCCTCGCCCTCGCCGGTGACGGACAGCTTGCCCGGCATACAGCCCGAACTCATCGCGTGGTGATAGCCTTGCTGCGCAAGCGCAGGCGCGGCGCCAAGTGCAGCGGCGGCGATTGCGGCCATCGCTGCGGAAGAGAAAAGACGGGTCATGTCATGCTCCTGTCGGATCGTGATGTTCGCCTTAAAACGCCGGCCGGGTTGATTTTGTTCATCATGACCAGCTTAACCTTTTCTTGAGCGCCGTCTTGGGCTAGCATTGACGAAACAATGTGAGCCTCCAAGGGCCGGGTGGATGAACGAGCAGATGAAACAGGGGGCGCCTGCCCCATCGGCCGAGTATGCGCTTGGCTTCGATCCTGAACGTGTGATGCTGCTGCGCCGCTCGGGCGCGGTCTGGGAAGAGTTGGGGGATGCGCGCTTTGACGGCGCGGATCTGCACGGCGATCTGGCCGCCCTGAAGGACCGCATCGCGTCGGATTCGCCTGCGGGCCATGTGCTGAGGCTGGTGATCCCGGACGATCAGATCCTTTACACGCAGCTATCCCTTGCGCCTGCGCCCAGCCGGATACAGGCGCTGCGGAACGCGCTTGACGGGCTGACGCCTTATCGCGTGGCCGATCTGGCCTTTGACTGGCAGGACCTGACCGGCGGCTCGCCCGACGCGCCCGAAGGCACGGTCCGCGTCGCCGCCGTCGCGCGCCAGACGCTGCGCGAGGCCGAGGAATTCGCGCTCCGCCACGGGTTCGAGCCGGAAAGCTTCGTCGCCGCCCCCGCCAATGACGACTTCCCCCGCCCGCCGAGCTTTGGCCAGACAAGGTCAGCCGGCGCGCGTGAGCAGCAGGGATTCGGGGCGGG
>JAUNRZ010000096.1:0-2304 GCA_030539455.1 Paracoccus sp. (in: a-proteobacteria)
CGAGCATCTGCCCGAGCCGCTGATCTATGCCGCATGGATGGGCGCGCTTCAGGACAGGCTGATCCGCGATGAGCTGGGCCCGCTCGCCGACGATATCATCCGCATCTCGCCCAGCTTTATCGAGCGCGTCTATCGCAATCGCGGCGGCGCGGCCGAGTGGTGCGATATCCGCCAATCTGCGCCGATCGAGACCTGCACCATGATCGCGCGGCAGGCGCTCGACGCCGCCATTCTGGATCTGAGCGCGCGGTTCGGCCCGGACGTGACAAGCTGGCGGTGGGGCGATGCGCATGAGGCCGTCCATCAAAGCCCCTATTTCGGCGCCCTGCCCCGGCTTGGCTGGATCGCGAATATCCGCCAGTCGCTCTCGGGCGGTGATTTCACGCTCGCCCGCGCGCCAACCCGCGCCGCCCCGCCCGATCCGTGGCGCGCCGTGGCGGGGGCCGGCTACCGCGCGATTTACGATCTCGCCGATCCCGACAGCTCGGTCTATATCGTCTCGACCGGGCAGTCGGGCCATGTGTTCTCGCGCCATTACGACGATCTTTCGGTGCGGTGGCGGCGGGGCGAATATATCACCATGTCGCTTGATCCCGCGCTTGCGCGGGCGGCGGCGGTGGGCGTCACGCGGCTGCTCCCCGAGGGCGGGCAATGAAGGAGCGATGAACGGGATGAGCGCGAAAACCCCCGATATTCTCTGCATCGGCGCGGCGCTGTGGGACGTGATCGGGCGCACCGGGCGGGTGATGGGCAAGGGCCATGACGTGCCGGGCCGGATCGCGCATATCCCCGGCGGCGTTGCGCTGAACGCGGCCATCGCCTTCGCGCGGCGCGGCTGGCGGCCTGCGATTCTCTCGGCGGTCGGGCGCGATGCCGAGGGTGAGGCGCTGCTCGCGGCGTCCGAAGCGCTTGGCGTCGATTGCCGCTTTGTGGCGCGCGAGGGCGGGCTGCCGACCGATGTTTACATGGCGATCGAGGACAAAGCGGGGCTGATCGCGGCGATCGCGGATGTCCACTCGCTCGAGGCGGCGGGCGCGGCCATTCTGGCGCCTTTGCGCGACGGGCGACTGCCGGCGCCGTGGACCGGGCCGGTGGTGACTGACGGTAATCTGACCGCAGCGCAGCTTGCGGCGCTAGGCGATGATCCGGCCTTTGTGCAGGCCGATCTGCGCATTGTGCCCGCGAGCCCCGGCAAGGCCGAGCGTTTGCTGCCGCTCGCCCGGCGGGCGGGAAGCTGCTTCTATCTCAACCGGATCGAGGCGGAAATCCTCGCCGGGCGGGATTTTAACGATGCGGCCGAGGCGGCGCAGGGGATGCTCGGCCTTGGCATGGCGCGCGTTCTGGTCACCGATGGCGCGGCAAGCGTCGCCGAAGCCGCGCAAGGCGAGGAGGCCGTCACCGCGCGCCCGCCCGAGGTCGAGATCGTCCGCGTGACCGGCGCGGGCGATTGCTTTCTCGCCGCCCATATCACGGCCGAGCGCGCGGGGATGGACCGCGCAGCCGCGCTGACCGCGGCCGCAAGCGCCGCTGCCGCCCATGTTTCAGGAAAGGATTTGCCATGACGATCGCCCTTGCCGATATGCTGAGTATCACGCCCGAGATCCGCGCGGCGCTTGACACGGGGCGCCCGGTCGTCGCGCTCGAATCGACGATCATCACGCATGGGATGCCCTATCCGCGCAATCTCGATCTGGCGCGGCAGGTCGAGGCGGTGCTGCGCGATCAGGGCGCCGTGCCGGCGACGATCGCGGTGATGGGCGGGCGCATTCATATCGGGCTGGACGATCAGGCGATGGAGCGGCTTGCCCGGACCCCGCAGGCCGATGTGATGAAGCTCTCGCGCGCCGATCTCGCGGTGTGTCTCGCAACCGGGCGCACCGGCGCGACGACGGTGGCCGCGACGATGATCTGCGCCGCTCTGGCCGGGATCGAGGTGTTCGCGACCGGCGGGATCGGCGGCGTTCATCGCGGCGCCGAGACGAGCTTTGACATCTCGGCCGATCTCAGCGAGCTGGCCGCGAGCCCGGTGACGGTGGTGGCGGCGGGGGCAAAGGCGATCCTCGATCTGCCCAAGACGCTGGAGGTGCTCGAGACGCTGGGCGTTCCCGTCATCGCCTTCGGGCAGGACGATCTGCCTGCCTTCTGGTCGCGCGAATCGGGGCTCCGCGCGCCGCTTCGGCTGGATGATCCGGCGCAGATCGCGCGCGCGGCGCGGATGCGTGCGGCGCTTGGTCTTCCGGGGGGGCAGCTTGTGGTGAACCCGATCCCCGCGGCGGACGAGATCGCGCTGGACGAGATGGCGCG
>JAUNRZ010000096.1:2404-6572 GCA_030539455.1 Paracoccus sp. (in: a-proteobacteria)
CGCGCGCGGGTTCATCAACGCCGTGTTCAGCGTCGCGCGGGGGAAAAGCGAGGAGAAATCAACCGTATCGCGCTCGTTGATCGCATCCGCGCATTGCTCGATAAACCCGTTCGCCGCGTGCTGGCCGGCTTCCTTCATCGCCGACAGCAGCCCCGGCTTCGGCAGGATCTTCGAGCGCGCGTTCAGATCGTTCATCAGCTTGTCGTCGAGGATCATGTGCATCAGCACGTTCTTCATCGGCCGCCCCTGCAAGCGGTCCTCGGAATGGAGATGCTTCACGAAATTGATCGCGCGCAGCTCGGAGAGAAGCGCGGCATTGAAGCTGACCTCGTTGATCCGGTCCTGAATCGCGGTCGGGGTGCGCGGGACATCCTCGCGGTGCATCGGATTGATGTTCACGATCACGATGTCGCGCGGCAGGTCCGAGCGGAACAGCGGGAAAAGCGCGGGGTTCCCGGAATAGCCGCCGTCCCAATAGCTCTCGCTGCGGCCGGTCAGCGGATCCTCGATGCGGATCGCGCGGTAGATCGTCGGAAGGCACGCCGAGGCAAGCACGGCGTCGGTCGTCACCTCGCCATTGGCGAAGACCCGGCCCTGCCCCGTGCGCACATTGGTCGCGTTGACGAACAGCATCGGCCCGCCCTCGGCGCAGATGCGCGGGTGAGGCATCGAATCGATCACCGCGCGCAGCGGATTGCTGTAGAAAACCCCGTAATCATAGGGGCTGAACATTCGCGTCGCCTGCTCGATCCAGGCCACGGGCGAGAGCATCTCGGTCACACGCTCGAGCGCGCGGGGGGCGGGGAACACGGAATAAAGCCAGCGGACCATGCGGTTATCGCTGACCTTGCCGACCTCGGACCAGACATGTTCGAGATTGCGCCGCGCCGCCTGACGGCCCGCCGCGCCCGCCCCGCAGGCGAGCCCGGCCTTCAGCGCAGCCCCGTTCAGCGCGCCCGCCGAGGTGCCGCTGACGCCGGAGATTTCCAGCCAGTCCTCGTCCAGAAGACGGTCGAGCACGCCCCAGGTGAACGCGCCATGCGCGCCGCCGCCTTGCAGGGCCAGATTGATCTTCTTCTTTTTCATCACAGGCATCCCGGCCGTTTGGCTCAGATCAACTCTGCCAACATAATGCTGTGGGTGCAAACTTGTTCCGCTGCGATGCAGCATTGCCGTTACGTCAAAAAGGCGCGGCAGCTGCCGCGCCTTCTGGTCTGCCTAGATTATCGGCAAGGTCAGGCGTCGATGCGCGGGGCCGCAGCGCCCTTCGAGATCTCGATCTGGCGCGGCTTCAGCGCCTCGGGGATCTCGCGCACGAGGTCGATATGGAGCATCCCGTCCAGATGGCTGGCCGCCTCGACGCGGATATGCTCGGCGAGGGTGAATTTGCGTTCGAACGCGCGGGTCGCGATGCCGCGGTGGAGGAACTGGCGCTCGGCCTCGTCCTCGGGCTTGCGGGCCGAGACGATGACGGCGCCATCGCGCATCTCGACATTCAGCTCGTCAGCGGTGAACCCGGCCACGGCGATCGAGATCCGGTAGGTGTTCTCGCCGGTTTTCTCGATATTATAGGGCGGGTAGGACGGGGTGGCGACGTCGGCCGAGAGCACCCGGTCGATCAGGTCGGCCATGCGGTCAAAACCGACAGAGGCGCGGTAAAGCGGAGCGCGATCAAAATTACGCATTGTGACATCCTTTCAAAGCGATGCGGTTATGCCCCCTTGCGGGCGGCGGTTTGTGGAACCCTTGCGGCGTTCGTGCGCCTTATTTGGGACGGGCGGGCGCGATTTCAAGCCTGCCGCGCCGAGGCGCCCGCGCGCCCTTTCAACGCGCCCCGCCCGGCGCTAGAGTGCCCGCGATGACACGGTTCGACGCCCTTTTCTCGGCCATGTCCGCCGCCGATCTGGCTGCGGTCACGCTGCTGTTTGCGGCTTGGCTCGCGGTCGGTTTCGTGATCGAGAACCCGCCCGCCGCGCGCCCTTCGGTCTCGTTCCTGATGCGCGCCTATCGCCATGAATGGATGCGCCAGTTCATCACCCGCCAGCCACGCATTTTCGACAGCGCCATCCTCGCCTCGCTGCGCGAGGGGACGACGTTCTTCGCCTCGGCTACGATGATCGCGATCGGGGGCGGGCTGGCGCTGCTGGGCAATCTCGACCGGCTGCGGGGCGTTGCGGCGGGGTTCGAGGCGGCGGGCACGCCGGTGATCCTGTGGCAGGCCAAGATCGTCGTCACGCTGATTTTCGTGGCCAACGCGTTCCTGAAATTCGTCTGGGCGCACCGCCTGTTCGGCTATTGCGCCATCATGATGGCGTCGGTGCCGAACGAGCCGGAACACCCGGCCGCCATCCCCCGCGCCGCGCAGGCGGCACAGATCAACGTGACCGCCGCGCGCAGCTTCAATGCCGGGCTGCGGAGCGTCTATTTCGCGATTGCGGCGCTTGGCTGGCTGGCCGGCCCGCTCATGCTGCTCGCCACGACCGCGCTTGTCACCTGGGTGAGCTGGCGGCGCGAGTTCACCTCGCATTCGCGCACGGTCATGCTGCAAGACCCGCCCGCCGCGCCCTAGGCTGCGCGGCTAGATCAACAGCCCGCCATCATTGTCATCGCCGCTTTGGTCCAGCAGCGCCTGCACATCGCGCACGATGAGGCGCCGTTTGCCAGCAAGCTCGATCAGCCCCTCACGGCGCAGCGCCGAGATCTGGCGGCTGACCGTTTCCAGCGTCACGCCCAGATAATCGGCCATCGCCTCGCGGGTGAGCGGCAATTCCAGCTCGATCTGCCCGACAGCCGTGTTCTTGCGCGCCAGAGCCTCGCGCCGCGCGAGCCCCACAAGCAGCGAGGCGATCTTCTCGCGCGCGGTCTTTCGGCCCAGCAGAACCAACCATTCGCGCGCCGCGTCAAGCTCGTCGAGCGTCATCTCAAGGAGCCGGCTCGCGATATGGGGGACATCGCGCAGCAGCCGCTCGAACGGCTCGCGCCGAAAGCAGCAAAGCTGGATATCGGTCACGGCGGTCACGGTATGCGCCGCCAGATCGCGCCCCGGCCGGCCGAGGAAGTCCGAAGGCAGCAGCAGCCCCACCATCTGCGTGCGCCCATCCTCGAGCGTCTGCGTGAGGCTCGCCACGCCCGCAACCACCGAGGCCACGAAATCGAGACGATCACCGGCCCAGACGATGACCTGACCGGGCTGGAAGCTGCGATAATATTTCACCGCCTCGAGCCGCGTCAGCTCATCCTCTTCGCAATAGGCGCAGACCGCGCGATAGCGGATGGGGCATTGCTGACAGCTGGCCGCAAAGCCCGCCGCCGGATCAAGGCCGCGTATCGAGTTGATATGTGTCAATGTCAGGTCCGCGCTTAATAGTTAACGACTAACCCCATGAACGACGAATCGCAACTCTCGCGGCTGGGACTTTTTGACGCGCGCGTGCCGCGCTACACCTCGTACCCGCCGGCGACCAGGTTTTCGCCCGAGATCGGGGCGGCGCAGATGGCCGGCTGGCTGGCCGAGATCGCGCCGGGAACGCAGGTCTCGCTTTATATCCATGTCCCGTTCTGCCGGCGGCTCTGCTGGTTCTGCGCGTGCCGGACGCAGGGCACGTCGTCCGATGCGCCGGTGCGGGCTTATGTCGAAACGCTTCTGGACGAGATCGCGATGCTGCGCGCGCATCTGCCGGATGGCGTCACGCTCTCGCGGCTCCATTGGGGCGGGGGCACGCCGACGCTTCTGGCGCCCGATCTGATCGAGCGTCTGGCGGGCGCGGTGTTCGATGCGTTCCCGATGGCGCCCGGCGCCGAGTTCTCGGTCGAGATTGATCCGAGCGAGATCGACGCGGCGCGGATGGCGGCACTCGCCCGCGCGGGGATGAGCCGCGCCTCGATCGGGGTGCAGGATTTCGACCCGAAGATCCAATCCGCGATCGGGCGCGCGCAAAGCCTCGAGATCACGCGCGAGGCGGCCGAGATGGCCCGCGCGGCGGGCGTCGACAGCCTCAACGCCGATATCCTTTTCGGGCTGCCCTATCAGGACGATCGCTCGATCACGGCAACGGTCGAAAAGCTGCTGACGCTGCGCCCGGACCGGGTCGCGCTTTACGGCTATGCGCATGTGCCGTGGATGGCCAAGCGCCAGGTGATGATCCCCGGCGCCGCCCTGCCCTCGCCG
>JAUNRZ010000096.1:6672-8784 GCA_030539455.1 Paracoccus sp. (in: a-proteobacteria)
GCGGTGCGCGAGGGGCGGCTCGCCGTCCATCGCGGGCACGAATTCAGCGCCGAGGATCACTGGCGCGGGCGGATGATCGAGGCGCTTATGTGCGATTTCGCGGTCGATGCGGACGAGATGGCGCAGCGTTTCGCGCTCTCGCCGAACGATCTGCACCAGATCTTCGCCCCCATTGCCGCGCGTTTCGGGGATATGGTGCAGATCCTCCCCGATGGCGGGCTGATCATCCCGGACCATGCCCGCCCGCTGACCCGCATGATCGCGCGCATGATCGACGCTTACGACATGGCCGAGAACAGCCACTCTGGCGCGATCTGAACGCGCGCTTCTTTTGTCCCCAAATATCCCCGCCGGAGGCTCCCGCAGCCCCCGCCCGCGCTTCGGGCTGCGCGGGGGCGGGTTGATCCCCGCGCGCGCCCGGCCTATCCCTAGGCACCACGTCACGAGGAGAGGATCATGGCCGCCCCACGCAAACTCGCCGCCGGCAACTGGAAGATGAACGGGATGCGCGGCGCCCTGTCCGAAATCGAGGCGCTTGCGCGCGCGCATAACGGCTCGCGCGCCGAAATCGTGATCTGCCCGCCCGCGACCCTGATCGCTGCGGCGGCGCAGGCGGGCGGGTCTGTGGTGGCGATAGGCGGGCAGGATTGTCACCGGCTCGATTCCGGCGCCCATACCGGCGATATCTCGGCGCCGCAGCTTCGCGATGCCGGTGCCAGCCACGTCATCGTCGGCCATTCCGAGCGCCGCACCAATCACGCCGAGACCGACGCGATGATCGCCGACAAGGCCATCGCCGCGCATGAGGCGGGGCTGGTCACGATCATCTGCGTCGGCGAGACCGAGGCCGAGCGTGATGGCGGCGAGACGCTCGATGTGATAGCGGGCCAGCTTGCCGGCTCGGTCCCCGAATGCGCAACCGCCGAGAACAGCGTGATCGCCTATGAGCCGGTCTGGGCGATCGGAACCGGCCGCACCCCGACCAATGACCAGATCACCGAGGTTCACGCCCTCCTGCGCGAGCGGCTCATGCAGCGATTTGCCGACGGCGAGGATTTCCGGCTGCTTTATGGCGGCTCGGTCAAGCCCTCGAACGCCTCTGAGATCTTCGCGCTCGCCAATGTCGATGGCGCGCTTGTCGGCGGTGCCAGCCTGAAAGAATCCGATTTCAGCGCGATCATCGCCGCGCTCAACGAAAGCTGAAAAGGAGCCAGCAATGGAAGACGAAAAGCTGAACATGTCGATGCGCAAATTTCTCAAGCAGGTCGGCGTGACCTCGCAGCAGCAGATCGAACAGGCGATCCGCGAAAGCGGGCAAAGCGGCCCGTTCCGCGCGAAAATGGTGCTGACCATCGACGGGCTTGATCTGGAGCATATCGTCGAGGGCGAGATCGCCGGCCCCGACGCGTAAGACCGCGCTCTGCCCGCTCCGATGAGCCGAAGTTTCCCCCCCGCGCCGCCCGATTTCCCGATCCTGCCCGACCCGGAATCTGGCGGGCTGACGCGCGCCGTCTCGGGGCGCGATCATCAGGGGCGCGTGCAGGATCTGCGCGTGATCGAGGAACGCCCGCTGACCATCTGGCTCAACCGCCGCGAGATCGTGACCGCCATGACGATCGGCGATTACCCCGATTATCTCGCGCTCGGGTTTTTGCGCAATCAGGGGATGCTGTCGGATCGCGACGTGGTGACGGGTGTGGATGTCGATCCCGAAACCGATACGGTGGTGGTGCGCACCGAGACCGAGACGAGTTTCGAGGACAAGCTCGCGCGCAAGACGCGCACCTCGGGCTGCGCGGTCGGCACGGTGTTCGGCGACATGATGGAGGGGATCGCAGGGCTGCGCCTGCCCCCGGCCGAGTTGCGCATCTCCTGGCTTTACGCGCTTGCGCGGCAGATCAACACGCTGCCCTCGCTTTACCTCGAAGCCGGCGCGATCCACGGCACGGTTCTGTGCCAGCAAGATCGCGTTCTGGCCTATATGGAAGATGTCGGGCGGCATAATGCCGTCGACAAGATCGCGGGGCTGATGCTGGCGCATGGCATCGCGGGGGGCGACAAGATCCTTTACACGACCGGGCGGCTGACCTCGGAAATGGTCATCAAATGCGC
>JAUNRZ010000097.1 GCA_030539455.1 Paracoccus sp. (in: a-proteobacteria)
CGATCGCCGGCAATTGCCGGATGTGTCTGGTCGAGGTGGTGGGCGGCCCGCCCAAACCCGCCGCCTCCTGCGCCATGCAGGTGAAGGATCTGCGGCCCGGCCCCGAGGGCGCGCCGTCCGAGATCCGCACAAACTCGCCCATGGTCCGCAAGGCGCGCGAAGGGGTGATGGAGTTCCTGCTCATCAACCACCCGCTCGACTGCCCGATCTGCGATCAGGGCGGCGAGTGCGACCTGCAAGATCAGGCGGTCGCTTACGGCGTTGATTTCTCGCGCTTTCGCGAGCCGAAGCGGGCGTCCGAGGATCTCGATCTCGGCCCGCTTGTCGAAACGCACATGACGCGCTGTATCTCGTGCACGCGCTGCGTTCGCTTTACGACCGAGGTGGCGGGCATCACGCAGATGGGCCAGACCGGGCGCGGCGAGGACAGCGAGATCACCTCGTATCTGAACGAGACGCTGAATTCGAACTTGCAGGGCAATATCATCGATCTTTGCCCGGTCGGCGCGCTTGTCTCCAAGCCCTACGCCTTCACCGCCCGCCCGTGGGAGCTGAGCAAGACCGAATCGATCGACGTGATGGACGCGCTTGGCAGCAATATCCGCATCGACACCAAGGGCCGCGAGGTCATGCGCATCCAGCCGCGCAACAATGACGGCGTGAACGAGGAATGGGTCAGCGACAAGACCCGCTTTGTCTGGGACGGGCTGCGCCGTCAGCGTCTGGACCGGCCCTATATCCGCGAGAATGGCCGCCTGCGCCCGGCAAGCTGGCCCGAGGCGCTGCAAGCGGCGGCATCGGCGATGGAAGGGCGGCGCATTGCCGGTCTCATCGGCGATCTGGCGCCGGTCGAGGCAGCGTTCGCGCTCAAGCAGCTTGTCGAGGGGCAGGGCGGGCGCGTCGAGTGCCGCACCGATGGCGCGCGTCTGCCGGCCGGAAACCGCTCGGCCTATGTCGGCACGGCGCGGATCGAGGATATCGACACCGCGCAGATGATCCAGCTTATCGGCACCAACCCGCGCGACGAGGCGCCGGTGCTGAACGCGCGTATCCGCAAGGCGTGGCTCGCTGGCGCGCAGATCGGGCTTGTCGGTCAAGCCGTTGATCTGACGTATGATTATGCCCATGTCGGCACGGATCGCGCGGCGCTCGAGCGGCTTTCTTCGCTGGAAATCAGCGACGAGACGCGCGAGAAGCCGACGCTGGTAATCGTCGGGCAGGGCGCGATCAGCGAGGCGGACGGCGAGGCTGTGTTGGCTCATGCGATGCGTCTGGCCGAGAACAGCAACTCGAAGCTGCTGATCCTTCACACCGCGGCGAGCCGGGTCGGCGCGATGGATGTGGGCGCCGTGACCGAGGGCGGTCTGGGGGCCGCGATGGACGGCGCCGAGTTGGTCTATAATCTTGGCGCGGACGAGGTGGACATCGCGCCGGGCGCTTTCGTGATCTATCAGGGCAGCCACGGCGACCGGGGCGCGCACCGCGCCGATATCATCCTGCCCGCCGCCTGCTATACCGAGGAAAACGGGCTTTTCGTGAACACCGAGGGCCGCCCTCAGCTTGCCATGCGCGCCAATTTCGCGCCCGGCGAGGCCAAGGAAAACTGGGCGATCCTGCGGGCGCTGTCGGCCGAACTCGGCGCCAGGCAGCCTTGGGACAGCCTTGCCGCGCTGCGCCGTGCGCTGATCGAGGCGGTCCCGCATCTGGCGCAGATCGGCGAGGTGCCGGAAAACGACTGGCAGGCGCTGGACCGCTTTGATCTCGGTAGCGCGGATTTCCGCAATGCGCTCAAGGATTTCTACCTCACCAACCCGATCGCCCGCGCCTCGCCGCTGATGGGGCAGCTTTCGGCGATGGCAGCGTCCCGCGGGGCAGCCGATATGGCGGCAGAGTAGTCGCCGGCAGGGGGGCGCGGCGATGGGCGCTATATCGAAGCGAGGTGGGATCCGGGCGCGGCGTTTTGCCGCCGCCGCGATCGCTTGCGCGCTGCTGGCCGCCTGCGAGGGCGGGCCGGCAGGCGATGGCGGGCTCGATCAGCCGCCCCGCGCCAAACCCTCGCGGATTGCCGTCTCGCTCGAGGGGCCGACCGCCGATACGCGGCTGCTGGGCCGCGTCGCAACGCGCGACGGCGCGCTGGAGGTGCTCGAGCCGGACGGGAGCGTCTCGCGCATGGCGGTGTCCTCGCCGCAGGGGCGCTCGGCGCTGGGGCGGGGCGATGGCGGGCTGCTGCGGCTTCAGGACGTTCTGATCGAGGACACGTCCGAGGTCTACGAATATATCGAGCCCGGCCCGACGGCGCAGGAACGCGCGCTGGAGCAGTTCGCCGCGCGCACAGGGCCCGCGCTTCCCGCGACGCTGCCGCCCTTCGCGGCCGAGGATTTCATCGGCGCCGAGATCGCCCTTTTGCGCCTGCGTGACGCGCCGCAAGAGGGCGGTGACGATCTGGTGCGGGTGACGGTCAATCTGCGCCGGGGGGTGGACGATTCGGTGGCGCTTGCCTATGCCACATGCAGCCTGGCGGCCTGGGCGGATCGCGGCCCGGCCCGCTATGCCCGCCATATCCGCAGCCTGAGCGCCAATCGCAGCGGCGTCATGGCGCTCGAGGCCGTCTTTACGATGTCGCGCACTCAGCCTATGGGCTTGCGGGTGATGGAAACGAGACAGACCTTGCAAGATTGCCGCGCTCGGGGCATTCCGGCAGGGATAAGCACACGCAGCGCACAGCTACGCGAAGGGACATAGACATGGCCGAGTTCTGGGCTTCCCCGTTGGGTATCGCGATCATCCTGCTGGCTCAGGGTCTCGCGATCATCGCGTTCGTGATGGGCTCGCTGATCTTCATGGTCTACGGCGATCGCAAGATCTGGGCGGCGGTGCAGGCGCGGCGCGGGCCGAACGTGGTCGGGCCGTGGGGGCTGTTACAGACCTTCGCCGATGCGCTGAAATATGTGCTGAAGGAAATCGTCGTCCCGGCGGGGGCGGACAAGTTCGTCTTTTTCCTCGCGCCGTTCCTGTCCATGACGCTTGCGCTGATCGCCTTTGTCGCGATCCCGTTCGGGCCGGGCTGGGTGATGGCGAATATCAATGTCGGCATCCTGTTCATCTTCGCCGTCTCGAGCCTCGAGGTTTACGGCGTCATCATGGGCGGCTGGGCGTCGAACTCGAAATATCCGTTTCTTGGTGGGCTGCGCTCGGCCGCGCAGATGATCTCTTACGAGGTGTCGATGGGGCTCATCATCATCGGCATCGTGATCTCGGCCGGGACCATGAACCTCTCGCTGATCGTCGAGGCGCAGCGCGGGGCGGGGATGCTGTCGTGGTTCTGGCTGCCGCATCTGCCGATGCTGGT
The DNA here is from genome assembly GCA_030539455.1 of Paracoccus sp. (in: a-proteobacteria). GTDB lineage: Bacteria > Pseudomonadota > Alphaproteobacteria > Rhodobacterales > Rhodobacteraceae > Paracoccus. Next base: position 3,350 of record JAUNRZ010000097.1, read on the forward strand.
ACTGTTCTTCATCTCGGCGCTGGCCGAAACGAACCGCCCGCCCTTCGATCTGCCCGAGGCGGAATCCGAGCTCGTCGCGGGGCACATGGTCGAATATTCCTCGACGCCCTACCTGCTTTACATGGCGGGCGAGTATATCGCGATCTTCCTGATGTGCGCGCTGATCTCGCTCCTGTTCTTCGGCGGCTGGCTGTCGCCGGTGCCGTTCCTGCCGGACGGGCCGATCTGGATGGTCATCAAGATGTGGTTCTTCTTCTTCATGTTCGCCATGGTGAAGGCGATCGTGCCGCGCTATCGCTACGACCAACTGATGCGGATCGGCTGGAAAGTGTTCCTCCCGCTCTCGCTCGCATGGGTCGTGCTGGTCGCCTTCCTCGCGCGCTATGAGGTGCTTGGCACGTTCTGGGCGCGCTGGGCGGGGGCGTGATGCAGGCGGCGGAAAGGAAAAAGGGGTAAAGCATGGCATTCGATCTGGCACGCGCGACCAAGTATTTCCTGCTCTGGGACTTCATCAAAGGCTTCGGTCTTGGGATGCGCTACTTCGTCTCGCCCAAGGACACGATCAACTATCCGCACGAAAAGGGCCCGCTTTCGCCGCGTTTTCGGGGTGAGCACGCGCTGCGCCGCTATCCGAACGGCGAAGAGCGCTGCATCGCCTGCAAGCTTTGCGAGGCGATCTGCCCCGCGCAGGCGATCACCATCGACGCCGAGCCGCGCGAGGACGGCTCGCGCCGGACGACGCGCTATGACATCGACATGACGAAATGCATCTATTGCGGGTTCTGTCAGGAAGCCTGCCCGGTCGATGCGATCGTCGAGGGCCCGAATTTCGAGTTCGCGACGGAAACGCGCGAAGAGCTGTTCTACGACAAGGACAAGCTGCTCGATAACGGCGCGCGCTGGGAAGCGCAGATCGCCCGTAACCTCGAGATGGATGCGCCCTACCGATGAACGACGCCTTTCAGAAAATGTTCGCGCAGATGATGCAATCGGGTCAGGAGATGGCCCGCGTGTTCAACCCCGCGCTGGAAGAGGTCGACGCGCGCGCGTTTGAAAAGCTGGTGCCGACCATGCCCGCCGAGATGCTCGAGATGTGGTTCGGGCGCACCTTCAACCGCGAGGGGCTGGACGCCAAGACGCGGCTTTTGCTGACCATCGGCGCGATCACCTGCCAGGGCGCGGTCGCCGAGCCGCAGCTTCGGCTGACGATCCGCCACGCTCTGGAAGCCGGCGCGAGCAAGCGCGAGATCGCCGAGACGATCTACCAGATGAGCATGTTCGGCGGGCTGCCTGCGATGCAGAAGGCTCTGGAAATCGCGCAAGAGGTCTATGCCGACGACGAGGAGGACGCGCCATGATGGCTTTCGCCTTTTACCTGTTCGCAACGGTGATCTGCGTGTCGGGCTTCATGGTCGTGATCGCGCGCAACCCGGTCCATTCGGTTCTGTGGCTGATCCTGACCTTTCTCGGCGCGGCGGGGCTTTTCGTTCTGCTGAACGCCGAATTCGTCGCGATGCTGCTGGTGATCGTCTATGTCGGCGCGGTCGCGGTGCTGTTCCTGTTCGTCGTGATGATGCTCGATATCGACTTCGCCGCCTTGCGCGCCGAGATGGCGCAGTATCTGCCATTCGCGCTCGTGATCGCGCTGGTGATGCTGACAACGCTGGTGATGAGCTACGGGGAATGGCAGACCCCCGCTCAGGCGGGCGGGCAGCTTGCCGCGCCCTATGATCCGATGCTGGCGCATAACACGAACGCGCTGGCCAACGTGCTTTACGACCGCTATTTCATCGCCTTCCAGCTTGCCGGCATGGTGCTGCTGGTCGCGATGATCGGCGCGATCGTGCTGACCCTGCGCCACCGCCGCGACATCAAGCGGCAGAACGTGCTGGAACAGATGTGGCGCGATCCGGCCAAGCAGATCGAGCTGCGCGATGTGAAACCGGGGCAGGGGCTGTAAAGGCCCCGCCCGGGGCGCGCCGCGTCGCGCCCGCAAGAGAATGACGAGAACCGGCAACGGACCGGAGGGACAAGGCGATGATCGGATTGACGCATTTTCTGGTGGTGGGGGCGATCTTGTTCGTCACCGGCATTTTCGGCATCTTCGTGAACCGCAAGAACGTGATTGTCATTCTCATGTCGATCGAGCTGATGCTGCTGGCGGTGAACATCAACTTCGTCGCCTTCTCGTGGCATCTGGGCGATCTGGGCGGGCAGGCCTTCACGCTGTTCATCCTGACCGTCGCGGCCGCCGAGGCGGCAATCGGCCTTGCCATTCTGGTGGTGTTCTTCCGCAATCGCGGCTCGATCGCCGTCGATGACGTCAACCTGATGAAGGGCTGAGCGCATGGAACAGATCATCCTATTCGCCCCCCTTCTCGGCGCCATAATCGCGGGTTTCGGCTGGCGGATCATCGGCGAGAAGGGCGCGCAGCTGCTGACGACCGGCATCCTGTTTTTGTGCGCCGCGCTGTCGTGGATCGTGTTTCTGGGCTTTGACGGGCAGACGCGCATCATCGACGTTCTGGACTGGATCGTTGTCGGGGATTTCCATTCGTCATGGACGATCCGGCTCGACCGGCTGACCTCGATCATGCTGATCGTGGTGACGTCTGTCTCCGCGCTCGTTCATCTTTATTCGATGGGCTACATGGCCCATGACGAGAACTGGACCGAGGCCGAGCCCTACCGCGCCCGCTTCTTCGCCTATCTCTCGTTCTTCACCTTCGCGATGCTGATGCTGGTGACGGCGGACAATCTGCTGCAAATGTTCTTCGGCTGGGAGGGCGTGGGCGTCGCCTCGTACCTGCTGATCGGGTTCTACTACAAAAAGCCGAGCGCGAATGCCGCCGCCATCAAGGCGTTCGTCGTCAACCGGGTGGGGGATTTCGGCTTCCTTTTGGGGATTTTCGGGATTTACTGGCTGACCGGCTCGGTCCGGTTTGACGAGATCTTCGCGCAGGTGCCGGCGCTTGCCGCGATGGATGTGCGGTTCCTCTGGACCGACTGGAACGCGGCGAACCTGATCGGCGTGCTGCTGTTTATCGGCGCGATGGGCAAATCGGCGCAGCTTTTCCTTCACACCTGGCTGCCCGACGCGATGGAAGGCCCGACCCCGGTTTCGGCGCTGATCCATGCCGCGACGATGGTGACGGCGGGCGTGTTCCTTGTCTGCCGGATGTCTCCGCTTTACGAATTCGCGCCAGAGGCAAAGCTCTTCATCGTCTATATCGGCGCCGCGACGGCCTTCTTCGCGGCCACGGTCGGGCTGGTGCAGAACGACATCAAGCGCGTGATCGCCTACTCGACCTGCTCGCAGCTTGGCTATATGTTCGTCGCGGCGGGCGTCGGCGTCTACTCGGTCGCCATGTTCCATCTTTTCACGCACGCCTTCTTCAAGGCGATGCTGTTCCTTGGCGCCGGCTCGGTCATTCACGCGATGCATCACGAGCAGGATCTGCGCAATTATGGCGGGCTGCGAAAGAAGATCCCGCTGACCTTCTGGGCGATGCTGATCGGGACACTGGCGATCACCGGCGTCGGGATTCCGCTGACGCATATCGGCTTTGCGGGGTATCTCTCGAAGGATGCGGTGATCGAAAGCGCGTTTGCCTCGGGCAACGGGTTTGCCTTCTGGGCGCTGGTCGTCGCCGCGCTGATGACCAGCTTCTATTCGTGGCGGCTGATGTTCATGACCTTTTGGGGCAAGCCCCGCGGCGATCTTCACGCGCATGAGCACGCCCATGAAAGCCCTGCCGTGATGACCGTGCCGCTGGGCGTTCTGGCGATCGGCTCGATCTTTGCGGGGATGGTCTGGTATAACAGCTTCTTCGGCAAGGATGAGTATGTGCGCGGCTTCTTCGGGATGCCGGTCGCCGAGGCGTCCCATGAGCCGAGCGCGACGGCACTTGAGGGCAGCGTGGCCGAGGCCCCGCAGGCCGAGCCTGCCGGCGATGCGGCCCATTCCGCTGCTGGCGCTGCGCAAGACCCGGCCGAGATCGACATCACCGTGGGCCCCGGCGCGATCTATATGCACCCCGACAACCACGTCATGCACGAGGCGCATTACGTGCCCACATGGGTCAAGCTCTCGCCGTTTATCGCGATGCTGATCGGGCTGGCGCTCGCGTGGCTGATGTATATCCGCCGCCCGGAATTCCCGGCGCAGCTCGCCGCGCATCAACGCCCGCTCTATAACTTTCTGCTCAACAAATGGTATTTCGACGAGATCTACGATTTCGTCTTTGTCCGCCCCGCGCGCTGGATCGGCGCGCTGCTGTGGCGTTTCGGCGATGGGCGGGTGATCGACGGACTGATCAATTTCATCGCGATGAACGCCGTGCCGCGCGCCACGAGGCTGGCCGGGCGCGCGCAGTCGGGCTTTGTGTTCCACTACGCGCTCGCGATGGTGCTGGGCATTGTCGGCCTGCTGATCTGGGTGATGATGCGAGGGGCGCAATAAGATGACGAATATCCTCTCCATCATCACCTTCCTGCCCATCGTCGCCGCCGCGATCATGGCGGTTCTGCTGCGCGGGGATGACGAGGCCGCGCAGCGCAACGCCAAGAACCTTGCGCTCTTCGCGACCACGGCGACGTTCATCATCTCGCTGGTGGTGCTGTTCGGCTTTGACCGCGGCAATCCGGGCTTCCAGTTCGTCGAGGAACATGAGTGGGTCATGGGCCTCACCTACCGCATGGGCGTTGACGGGATCTCGGTTCTCTTCGTGATGCTGACGACCTTCCTGATGCCGCTGACGGTGCTGTCGGCATGGGGCGTCAAGGCGCGCGTCAAGGAATACATGATCGCGTTTCTGGTCCTCGAGGGGCTGATGATTGGCGTCTTCACCGCGCTCGATCTGATCCTTTTCTACCTGTTCTTCGAGGCCGGACTGATCCCGATGTTCCTGATCATCGGGATCTGGGGCGGCAAGGACCGCATCTACGCCGCGTTCAAGTTCTTCCTTTATACCTTCCTTGGCTCGGTGCTGATGCTGGTCGCGATGATCGCGATGTATATGGATGCGGGCACCACGGACATCACCGTGCTGCTGGGCCATGAGTTCGCCTCGGAGCCGATGCAGGTCTTTGGCATGACGATCATGGGCGGGCTGCAAACGCTGCTGTTCATCGCCTTCCTCGCCTCGTTCGCGGTCAAGATGCCGATGTGGCCGGTCCATACATGGCTGCCCGATGCGCACGTTCAGGCGCCGACGGCGGGCTCGGTCGTGCTGGCGGCGGTGCTGCTGAAAATGGGCGGCTACGGGTTCCTGCGTTTCTCGCTGCCGATGTTCCCGGTCGCCTCGGACATGTTCCAGCCCTTCATCTTCTGGCTGTCGGCGATCGCGATCGTCTACACCTCGCTGGTGGCGCTGGCGCAGTCGGACATGAAAAAGCTGATCGCCTATTCGT
>JAUNRZ010000267.1 GCA_030539455.1 Paracoccus sp. (in: a-proteobacteria)
ATCGGCCAGCCGCCGATACCAGGCGCGGTTGTCGCCATAGGTCGTCGCGCGCCAGCCCTGATAGCGCGTCACAAGATATTGGGGCAGCGGTCGGGCTGGTATCATGGCTGGGCCTCCTTGCCGTATCCCTCTGCCACAAGCGATGAATAGGCGCAATTCTTCACATTTTTCCGGGCGCTCTTAGCAAAGTTTTCAGCGTTTTAGGCGATCTTCCCTGAAACATGAGGCGCCGGTTTCCGGTCAGGACAATATGCAGAATATTCGCACCCTTACACCGGACGAGCCGATTGTGATCGACAGCCATCGCATCGCGCAGATCCGGCTGCGCGTCGGGCCGGATGCCGACGATCTGGTCTGCCAGGCGCTGGAACAGATCGCCGCCGGCTCGGCCCGGCTGCACCGCGCCGCGCGCGACGGGGACACGCGCGGGACCGGGAAAGAGGCCGCGCGCCTGTCGCGGCTGGCGGGGCAGATCGGGCTGGTCTCGCTTGCCGGGGTGGCGGCCGACGTGTTCGCCTGCACGCGGCTGGGCGATCCGGCGGCACTGGCGGCGACGCTCGAACGCGCGCGGCGCGTGACGGACCGCTCGCTCAGCGCGATCGGGGATTGGGAAACGGCGGGCTAGCAGCGGCGCCGGCTGGCTTGAAGGCGGTCTGGGTTGGTGCGATGCTCGCCCCCGCCTGATCTTCGATGGAGCTCCGATGTCCCCGCGATTTGCCGACAAGACGCAACCCTCCCTCCCGCTCTGGCTCGCCGCCTGTGCGCTGCCCGAGGGGCTGCCTGACGGCGCGCGCGAATGGGCGGAGGCCTGCGGCTTTACCGGCGCGGCGGGGCAGGTTTGTCTCTTGCCCGGCGAAGACGGGCTGGCCGGCGCGATCTACGGGATCGGGCCAGAGGATCGGCTGGCGCGCGATCCCTTCGCGCCCGCCGCAGCCGGCGCGGCCCTGCCCGAGGGGATTTGGCGGCTTGCCGGGGGGCCGGCCGGGGTTGACCGCTTCGCCTTCGCGCTCGGCTGGCTGCTGACGGCTTATCGCTTTGACAAATATAAGAAATCGGAGGCGAAACGGGCCCGGCTTGTTGCCCCTGACGGGTTGGATGCCGCGCGGATCGAGATCATGGCCGAGGCCGAGTTTCTGACCCGCGATCTCATCAATACCCCCGCCAATGATCTTGGCCCCGCAGCGCTTGAGGACGCAGCGCGCGAGCTGGCGGGCGATTGCGGGATGGCGGTCAAGGTGATCGCCGGGGATGATCTGCTGGACCAGAATTTCCCGCTTATTCATACGGTTGGCCGCGCCGGGCGCGATGCGCCCCGGCTGATCGAGCTGACCTGCGGGACCGAAGGCCCCTCGCTCACGCTCGTCGGCAAGGGGGTCTGTTTCGACACGGGCGGGCTTAATATCAAGCCGGGCGCGTCGATGGGGTTGATGAAAAAGGACATGGGCGGGGCGGCCTCGGTGCTGGGGCTGACGCAGATGCTGGCCCGCACCGGCGCGGCGAAGGGAATGCGGCTGCGCGTGCTGATCCCTGCGGTCGAGAA
>JAUNRZ010000098.1:0-4415 GCA_030539455.1 Paracoccus sp. (in: a-proteobacteria)
TTACCGGGGCGGTTGCTCCTTCGGCCCTGACTTGCGCCAGTGTCTCCCGTGTTCCATCTGTCGGGGTAGCTTTGATGCTGCGCGCAGGCAAGCAAAATCTCGGGCCGCCTCAGTGGGGGTGCGGGAAGACGAAGGCGCGATCGCGGCGCAGCATCAGCCACATCCGCAGGCCGGGGCGCGGCAGGAACACGTTCGGCACCGACGCGCGCAGGATGCTGCCGTCATGATCCAGCCGGAACTCGACAAGCGATTCGCGGCCCATGAAGCGCGCGCGCTCGACCACGCCGGCGGCGGCGGTGCCGTTCTGAGCGGTCGGCGCAGGGCCGACGCCCGCGCGGTCGAACTCGATCTTGAGGTGCTGCGGGCGGATCACGATATCGACCATCGTGCCGTCCGGCACGCCAGGGGCAAGAAATTCGCCGAACGCGGTGCGGGTCAAGGCGCCCTCGACGCGCGCCGTGATCGTGTTGATGTCCGAGAAGAAGGCGGCGGCCGCGCGGTCAACGGGGGCGTTGTAGATGTTGTAGGGCGCGCCGCGCTGCACGATCTGACCGTCGCGCATCAGCAATATCTGATCGCCCATCCGCAGCGCCTCTTGCGGGTCATGCGTCACTAGCAGAACCGCCGTGCCTTCCTCTTTCAGCAGGGCAAGCGTCTCGTCGCGGATCCCGTCGCGGAGCCGCTCGTCCAAGCCCGAGAACGGCTCGTCCATCAGCATGACGCGCGGGCGCGGCGCTAGCGCGCGGACAAGCGCGACACGTTGCTGCTCGCCCCCCGACAAGGCGTGCGGGTAGCTGTCGAAATGGCGCAGCATCTGCACGCGGGCGAGCAGCTCTTCGATCCGCGCGCGGTTGGCGCGCGCTCCGCCCGGCAGACCGAAAGCGACGTTCTCGGCGACCGAAAGATGCGGGAAAAGCGCGAAATCCTGAAACATCAGCCCGATGCGGCGCTGCTCGGGCGGCAGGGTCCGCGCGTCGTCCGCGATCACCGCGCCATCAACGCGGATCGCGCCCGCGTCCTGAATATCCACCCCCGCAATGATTCGCAGCGTGGTCGATTTCCCGCAGCCGGACGGGCCGAGCAAGCACGCGACCTCGCCCGCATCGACCGCAAAGCTGACCTCATCCACCACGGCGCGCCCGCCGAAACAGCGGGTCAGCCCGTCCACTTCCAGCCGTGGAAGCTGCGCGCGTGATTGAGGCTTGGGGTCCAAACGGAACTCCGATTGATTCAGTCGGAAATAGCGCTTCGGGTATCAGCCCCCCCGCTCTTGTGCAAGCCGCGCGGCGCGCACGGCTAGATCGTCACGTTCAGCGCCCCGCCATCGAGCAGCAGGTTCTGCCCGACGATAAAGCTCGCCCGCTCGCTGCACAGAAACGCGCAGGCGGCGCCGAAATCGGCGGCCGAGCCGTAGCTGCGTGTCGGGATCGTCGCCTGCCGCTTGGCACGCGCCTGATCGAGGCTGATGCCCTCTTTCTCGGCCACGCCCTTGTCGAGACTGTCGGCGCGGTCGGTCGCGTGGATGCCGGGCAGAAGGTTGTTGATGATCACGCCGTCCTGCGCGACCTCGCGGCTGATCCCGGCGACGAACCCGGTCAGCCCGGCCCGCGCCGTGTTCGACAGCCCCAGCACCGGAATGGGCGAGCGCACCGCGCCCGAGGTGATGTTCACCACCCGCCCCCAGCCGCGATCGCACATCCCCGGCACAAGCGCCTGCATGAGCGAGATCGCGGTCAGCATATTGCCCTCGATCGCGCGCAGGAAATCCTCGCGCCCCCAGTCGCGCCAATTGCCGGGCGGCGGGCCGCCGGCGTTGTTGACCAGAATATCCGCCTCGCCGCCAAGCGCCTCGAGCACCGCGCCGCGCCCGTCCTCGGTGGTGATGTCGCCCGCCACCGGGATCACCTCGACGCCATGCGCGGCCGAGATCGCCTGCGCGGCGGCGCGCAGCGTGTCCTCGCCCCGCGCGTTGATGACGAGGCTCACACCCTCGGCGGCAAGCGCCTCGGCGCAGCCCCGCCCCAGCCCCTTTGACGCCGCGCAGACGAGCGCGCGCTTGCCTCTGATCCCCAGATCCATGCCGTTTCTCCTGTTGGTCCGTTGTCGAAAGGGAACAGCGCGGGGCCGCAAATGTCCAGATGCGGGCGGGGCGCCTCAGGCGCGCGGGCGCAGCCTGCCTCGGCTCATATGGCGTTTGCCGGCAAATCCGGGCGCGCGGGCGACGTCGAAGCCCGCGGCGTCCAGCCCGCGGCGCACGTGACCGGCGGCGCTATAAGTGGCGAACGTGCCGCCGGGCGCGGTGTGGCGCGCGATCTCTGCCATCAATTCGGGCGACCACAGCTCGGGGTTACGCGCCGGCGAGAAACCGTCGAGAAACCAAGCATCGGCCTTCCCGCCCCATTCCGGCAGCGTTCGGCGCGCATCGCCGATAACAAGCTCGACCTCGACACCGCCCAGCCGGAACCGCCGCGCGCCCTCTGCCGCCCGCAGCTCGGCTGACAGCGCGGCCAGCTCGGGGAAGGCTTGATGCGCGCGCTCCATTTCGGGGGCGGTCAGCGGGAACGCCTCGAAACTGGTGAAACGCACGCCGGGAGGCGCGATCTGCGCAAGTGCCATCAGGTTGAGCCCGGTGCCAAAGCCCAGCTCGGCCACGTGAAAGCCGGGGCCGAGCCGGGCGGGCAGGCCGTTCCCCGCCAGAAACACATGGCGCGTCTCGTCCAGCCCGCCCCGCAGGCTGAAATAGGGGTCGTCAAAGCGCCGCGAGACCGGCACGCCCTCGCCCGTCCAGTCGAGCCCCCCCGCTTCTTGTTCCCGCTTGCCCATTCGCGCTAACTCCGTCTCATCCAAAGCAGGTGCCGAAAGGGGGCGCAAATGGCAAGCGATCAGATCACGGTGGTCGGCGCGGGCATTGCCGGCCTCGCCGCTGCGTGGGAGCTGCTGCGTCGCGGCGCGTCCGTGCGCGTGATCGAGGCGCGCGCGCCGGGGGCGGGCGCAAGCGGCGGCACGGTCGGCGCGCTTGCCCCCCACGCGCCCGAGAACTGGAACGCGAAGAAAGAGGCGCAGCTTCGCAGCCTGCTCGCCCAGCCGCGCTTCTGGGCCGAGGTGGCCGAGGCATCGGGCCGCGATCCGCTTTATGGCGGCGCGGGGCGGGTTCAGCCGCTGGCGGATAGGGCGGCTTTGGAGCGCGCCCGCGCGCGGGTTGAGGCGGCGGCGGCGCATTGGCCTGCCGAAAAGCGCATGTGGCTGAGCCGCGATGCGGGCGGGCTAGCGTTGGGCAGCGCCTCGGGCTGGTATCTGCACGACAATTTGACCGCCCGTATCGCCCCGCGCGCAGCGATCGCAGCGTTATCTGCGTCGATTACGGCACGCGGGGGCGAGATCGTCACCGGCACGCCCGCGCCGGGTGACATGCCCGCCCCGGTGATCTGGGCGACCGGGGCCGAGGGGCTCGCCGCGCTGTCCGCCGATCTGGGCCGCGCGGTCGGCAAAGGCGTGAAGGGGCAGTCGGCGCTGCTGGGCTATGATGCCAAAGACGCGCCGCAGGTGTTTGCCGATGGGCTCCATATCGTGCCACATGGCGACGGGACGATCGCCATCGGCTCGACCTCCGAGACGGAATTCGACGATCCGGCAAGCGTTGACGGACAGCTTGACGATCTGATCGCCAAGGCGCGCGCGATCTGCCCTCAGCTGGCTGCCGCGCCGGTGATCGACCGCTGGGCTGGCCTGCGCCCCCGTGCCCGCAGCCGCGCGCCGCTGATCGGGCCATGGCCGGGGCGGGCGGGGCATTTCGTTCTGAATGGCGGGTTCAAGATCGGCTTTGGCATGGCGCCCGTCATGGCCGGATGGGCCGCCGATCTGGTGCTCGAGGGCAAGGCCGACCTGCCCAAGGGGTTTTCCGTCGCCGAGATCTAGGGCAGCGGCGTGACCCCGATCACCGGCCGGTGGAGCCAGAGCAGAGCCGCCCAGACCGCCGCCGCAATCGCCGCCCGCACCGGCGAGGGGAACCCCTCCGGCCGCCACCGCCCCGTCAGCAGCGCGCCGAGCGGCCATAACGACGTCCGCGCTGCGAGAAGCGCGAAATCGGGCCGGCGGCGCGCCCGCGCCTCGGCGCTCGCGATACCTGCGACCGCGAAAACCAGCATCGAGCCGAACAGCAGCACATGGGCCAGATCGCCATTCGCCAGCAGATGAGCGCCCGCCCAGATCGCGAACGCCCACATCAGCGGATGGCGCGTGACGCCGGTGATCCCTGGGCGCTGCGGATCGAACCGATTGGCGCTACCGCCGACACCCAGCGGATTGGGCGCACCGACCCCGAAAACGGCAAGCGCGATCGCGGCGGGCATGGCGAGGTTGACCGCCCATCGCTGCCAAAGCGCGTGTTGCCACAGATTGACCGCCGGCGCCCGCCC
>JAUNRZ010000098.1:4515-6862 GCA_030539455.1 Paracoccus sp. (in: a-proteobacteria)
CGCAGCACGGTTTTGCTGCTCGCCCACGGCTCGCAGCGCGCGCGCGCCTCGGCCGAGTTCGCGGCCGCGATGGCAGCGACGCTCGCACCCGATTTCGGGCGGGTGCTGACCGGCTTTATCGAAGAGGCCCCCTTCGCCCGCGACGCAGCGCGCGGTCTTGGCAGCGACGCGATCTGCCTGCCGCTGTTCGCAACGCGGGCCGAGCACGTCACCAAGGACATCCCCGAAGCGCTTGACGCGGCGGGCTTCACCGGCCGCCTTCTGGACCCGGTCGGTTGCGCGCCGCTTGTGCCGTCCCTGATCGCCCGCGCCATAACCGCAGCCGCACCCCGCGCCTGATTGCGCCTTCGCCCCCGGCGGATTAGGTAAGCCGCAGCGATCGCAACGCCATTTACCAAGAGGCAAAACATGACCCAAAGGCTCCATCTCGTGTTCGGCGGCGAGCTTGTCGACCTGCAAGGCTCGGAATTTCGCGACACCAGCAAGATCGACGTGGTCGGCGTGTTTCCCGATTACCAAAGCGCCTTCTCGGCCTGGAAAGCGGCCGCGCAGCGCACCGTCGACAGCGCGCAGACCCGCTATTTCATCGCCCATCTGCACCGTCTGATGGATGAAAGCCGCGAGACCAGCCCGACCGCCGAGCTGGGCATCTGACGATTGGCGCGCGGCTGGTTCAACTGGCTGCGGCAGGAGCGTGCCGAGCCGCAAGCGCCCACGCTCGCGCTGCCGCCGGGTGAGCTGCCGCTGATCTGGCTGCGCGCGGGGGCCGAGTTCGCGCCCGATCCAGAGACCGGCGCGCCGCCCGCCGCCATCATGCAGCTTCTGGGCGCCCTGCGCCGCGCCGAATTCCGCGTCGCGCTGTCTTTTGCCGGCAGCGGCAACGGCTTTACGCTGCCAAGCCCGCCGCGCGGGCGTGCGGCCCATGTCACTGCGATCCCTGATCCGGGCGAGAATGCCGGCGCGATCCGCGCTCATCTGGGCGCGATGGGTGCGGCCGCGGTGCTGCTGCTGGGCCGCGATCTGCCGGCCCGGCTGATCGAGACCGCGCAGCAGGCGCGCCTTCCCGTCATCATGGCCGAAGCGCGCCTGCCCGCCCCGCCCCGGCGGCTGATTCGCTGGCCGCTGCCCTCATCGGCGGCGATCGTCTCGCGGCTGACCCGCGTGCTCGTCACCGACAAGGCCAGCGAGGCAGCGATGCTGGACCTTGGCACGCGGCCCGAGCGGGTCGAGATCACCGGCCCGATCACCCAGACCCGCGACGCGCTGCCCTATCTCGAGGCCGAGCGCGAGGCGCTGTCCGAGGTGCTGCTCGGGCGCCAGCTTTGGCTCGCGGCTGCCTTCACCGCCGCCGAGCATGAGGCGGTGATCCACGCGCATCTGGGCGCGCTTGCCTATAGCCACCGCGCGATGCTGATCGCCCTGCCAGCGGGTCCGGCGCAGGCGCCGAGCTTTGTCGAGGCGGCCGAGGCGGCGGGCCTCCTCGTGGCCGAGCGTGCGGGCGACGACGATCCGACGCCCGAGGTCAACATCTATCTGTGCGACGATCCGGCCGAGCTTGGGCTTTGGTATCGTCTTGCGCCGGTCGCGTTCATGGGCGGCACCCTCGCCGGTGCGCCCGAAGCGGGCACGGGCGCCGCGCGTCACCCGTTCGAGCCGGCAGCGCTTGGCTCGGCGATCATTCATGGCCCGCAAACGGGCGCTTTTGCGGCCGAATGGCAGCAGCTCGACGGCGCCGGCGCGGCGCGGCTTGCGCCCGATGCGGCGGGGCTCGCGCAGGCGGTTGCGGATCTGTTCGTGCCCGATGACGCGGCGCAGCTTGCGGCGAATGCGTGGTCGGTCTCGACCGGCGGCGCCGGTGTCGCGGCACGCATCGCCATCGTCGTGAAAGCCGCACTGCGCGGCATCGAGGAGGAGAGCCAGACATGAGCCGCCGCGCCCCCGCCTTCTGGTTCCGCCGCCGCCCCGGCCCAGCCGCCTGGGCGCTTGCCCCGCTAGGCGCACTTTACGCCCGCGCGACGGCGCGGCGCCTCGCGCAAGGCGAGCGTGCGCGGATCGGCGTCCCGGTGATCTGCGTCGGCAATCTCAACGCGGGCGGGACCGGCAAGACCCCGACCGTAATCGCGATCGCCCAGCGTCTGCTGGCCGCCGGCCGCAAGCCCCATATCGTCAGCCGCGGCTATGGCGGCACCCTCAAGGGGCCCCTGCGGGTGGATGAGCGCCTCCATAGCGCGGCGGAGGTCGGCGACGAGCCGCTGCTGATGTCGGCCTTCGCGCCGGTCTGGGTGTCGGACCGCCGGGCCGAGGGCGCCGAGGCGGCAAAGGACGCCGGCGCCGAGATCATCCTGCT
>JAUNRZ010000098.1:6962-8651 GCA_030539455.1 Paracoccus sp. (in: a-proteobacteria)
CTCGACTGGGCGGGCCATCGCGTGCTGGCCTTCGCGGGCATCGGCCATCCCGAGAAATTCTTCGCCACGCTGCGCGGTCTTGGCGCCGATCTGGCCGGGGCCGAGGCGCTGGAAGATCATCAGGTGTTCACGCCCGCCCTGCTGACACGGCTGGAAGCCGAGGCACGGCTTCTGAACGCGCAGCTTGTCACCACCGAAAAGGACGCGGCCCGCCTGCCGCCTGACTTCCGGCGGCGCGTGCTCGCCCTGCCCGTGCGGCTGGAGCTGGATGACTGGACGCCGCTGGATCGCGCCATCGAAGGGCTCATCGCGGGTTGAGGGGAAGCTGAGTATTTATGCGCAGAAGAAAGCCAGCCCGTTCTTCTGCGCATAAATACTCATGCGCCGCTGCCCCGCGTGAGCCGGTCGATCAGGCGTGTGCGGGCGGCGGGAAGCTTGCGTCCGACCAACTCGGCAGCGAGCCATTTGTCCAGAAAATGCCCGGTCAGGGCAAGCGCCTGCCGCAGATCGTCATTGCCGGGCGGGCCGCCCAGCATTTGCGGCAGGCGCAAAAGGCGCGGGGCGTAGGCGCCCGCCCCCTCGGCCGCGACCGCCCGCCCCGAGCGCGGGCTGACATAAGCCAGCCCCTCGGCCGCGCCCGTCACCGCGCAGCGCGTCAGATCAAGGCCGAAGCCCATCTCGGCCAGCAGGGCAAGCTCCCACCGCACATAATCGGCGGCCCAGTCATCGCCCCGGTCCATCGCGTCCCACAGCGCCTCGCTTTGCGCCGCCAACCTTGGATGCGGGTCGTTTTCGGGCAGCGCAAAGCGCAGCAGCGCGCAGGTTGCGCCCAGCCCGTCCAGCGCCAGACCGCTGGCCAGAAGGCCGGGGCGCAGCCGCACGGGGTCGACGGTGAAGGTGCCAAGCTGCCCCTCGATCCGCGCGCGCCACCGCAGCGCGACATGGCTGCCCGGTTGCAGCATCGCCGCGCGCGAGCGCGACGCGCCGCCCGGCACCATCCCCGCGACGCGGCCATGTTCTGCGCTGAACGCCTCGACGATCACGCCGTTCTCGCCATGCGGGCGGCGGGCGATCAGCGTGGCCTCGCAGCTCCATTCCATTGCGGGTTTCCTTTGCCTCTGCCCAAGTGCAATCTGGACCGGCGGAAGGAGAAAAGCCAATGCTGAAACCATGGGAAGAGGCGCAGCCGCGTCTGGTCGAGATCGCCGCAGGCCGCGCCCATGCCGATCTGGTGATACGCGGCGGGGCATGGGTTTCGGTCCACACCCGCGAGGTGATCGAGGATCACGACATCGCCATTGCGGACGGGCGGATCGCCTATGTCGGCCCGGACGCAGCGCCCGCGATCGGCCCCGAGACGCAGGTGATCGAGGCAGCGGGGCGCTACATGATCCCCGGCCTGATCGACGCGCATATGCATATCGAATCGGGGATGCTGACCCCCGCCGGCTTTGCCGCCGCCGTCATCCCGCACGGCACCACGGCGATCTTCCATGACCCGCACGAGATCGCCAATGTGTTCGGGCTCGAGGGTGTTCGCCTGATGCGCGACGAGGCGATGGCGCAGCCGATCTCGATCTTCACGCAGATGCCGTCCTGCGCGCCTTCTGCGCCGGGGCTCGAGACGACCGGAACGCCGATCTCGGCGGGCGATGTGGCGCAGGCGATGGGCTGGGACGGGATCATCGG
>JAUNRZ010000099.1:0-1960 GCA_030539455.1 Paracoccus sp. (in: a-proteobacteria)
CGGGTGCAGTCCATCTCGGCCGGCAGGGCGGTCGCGCGATCGGGCAGATGGCCGCGCTGCCCGGTGATCTCGGCCCATAGGCTCAGCAGATCGCGGCGGTCGAGCATCAGATCCGACACGTTATAGCACCCCTGCGCGCCCTCCAGCCCAAGACGGACGGCGGCGGCGAGGTCGGCGCCGTGAAGTTCCGTCCCCGCGCGCGGCTCGATCGCGCGGCCCGCCGCGAAATCGTCAAAGAGTCCTCGCCATTTATGCGCGGCCCCTGCCCCGTAAACCCCCGTTGCGCGCAGGATCATCGCATCGTCGCGCAAAGCACGCTCGGCCGCGAGCTTGAGCTGGCCGTAAAGGCTGGTCGGCGCGCATGCCGCGCGCTCGGAGAGGGGGCCCTCCAGCCCGTCATAGACCGCGCGCGACGAGATGAAGATCACCCGCGCGCCCGCATCCTGCGCCGCCGCGAAAAGGCGCAGCGAGCCGCCGAGATTGCGCGCCTCGAACCCGGCCGGATCATCGCCCTCGCCGCCCCGGTAGCGGCCCGGAACATGGGCGAAGCCGCAATGGATGAGCGCGTCGAACCCGCTTAGATCCGGGGCGGGGCCGGCCAGATCATAGGGGCGGTGCGGCAGCCCCGGCGCGCCGCGCCGCGTGAAAGCCACAACCTCATCGCCCGCCGCCTGCGCCTCGGCGACGATGAAGCCCCCGACGCGCCCGGTCGCGCCTGTAACCGCCAGCCTCATCCGGGCGGGCCGGGCATCGCTGCCGGATCAAGCAGCGGACCCAGCCCCGCATAGCCGCGCCAAAGCTCGATCAGCGGGCCCAGACGGTCCGCCTTGTCGTGATCCTGCCAGGGCTTTTCGTATTGATAATGCAGGATATGAATCGCCTCCCACGACCAGAGCTGCGGCAGGTTCAGCCACACATATTGCAGCATGTTGTAGAACACCGGCAGCCCGTGCCAGTCCGGGAAGAAATCCTGCAAGAAGCTCTGATCGGTGCGGCGCCAGAACATGCCGGGGCGGTCGAGCCGCGCCAGCATCGCATCGAACGTCGCGGCGCTTGGGCGGGCGGTAAAGACGCCCGAATTGAGGCGGTGGAAATCGGCGAGGCTCTCATAGACGTTCGGCGCGGCGCAGAACTCGGGATAGGCGAAAAGCCGGTCGCAATTGCGCAGCACAAGCGCATCGGCGTCGATGAAAACGACGCGCTCATATTCGGTCAACTGCCACAGCCGCAGCTTGGCGAAATTATCGAGGGGCGTGTGGAAAGCGGGCTTGCCGCCCTTGGTGAAGGGCGCGCGGCCGTGGAGCGCATCGCGCGCATGGGCGGCGTTGAACGCGTCCGAGGTGGGCAGAAGGTCTGTCTCGATCAGCCGCGCGCCGGCGCGGGCAAGCCGCTCCAGCGGGGCGGGCGATGGCGCGCCGGTATGGAGCACGGCGCAATCGGCCTCGGTCCCGCTGCGGCGGAGGGAGTTGAGAAGCGCAAGCGCGCCAAGCGCGTAGTCGTCATTGGTCACAAGCGTGACATAGGCGTGGCGGCTTTTGGCGGGGCGATCGGCGCTCAGCCCCTCGGGGTTTGGTGAATTGATCCCTGTGCCCATGACGCCGGCCCCTTCATTACTGCGCTGCAACCACCGCGATAGGGGCGAATTGATACAGTCCGGTGACAGATTGGCAAGCGCGCCGGTTCAGCCGCGCTCACCGATGCGGATGACTTCCCATTGCAGATCATGGCCTGACTGGGCGCGGACCCGAGCGCGAACCAGTTCGCCCAGATCTTCGAGATCGGCCGCACTCGCGCCATCGGCGTTCAGAAGGAAATTCGGGTGCTTTTCCGACATCTGCGCCCCGCCGTGGCGATAGCCGCGCAGCCCGGCATCCTCGATCAGCTTCCATGCCTTGAGATCGTGGACATCATCCGCCCGCCCGGTCGAGCTGAACCCGGCCGGGTTGCGGAAGGTCGAGCC
>JAUNRZ010000099.1:2060-8565 GCA_030539455.1 Paracoccus sp. (in: a-proteobacteria)
TAGGCGCCGTAGCAGCCCGCATTCATCGCGACCGCGCCCCCGATCGAGCCGGGAATGGTGCGCAGAAAGGTCAAGTCCAGCCCCGCCTCGCCCGCCCGCCGCGCGACATGCGCATCAAGCGCGGCAGCGCCCGCGGTGACGATCTGCCCGTCCCTCTCGATCCCGTTGAACCCCCGCCCAAGGCGGATCACGACGCCGCGTATGCCGCCATCGCGCACGATGAGATTGCTGCCGACGCCCATGGGAAAGACCGGAACGCTCGGGTCCAGATCGCGCAGGAACGCGGCCAGATCATCGGCATCGGCGGGCTGGAACAGGAAATCGGCAGGCCCGCCGACACGCAGCCAGGTGAGCGCATCAAGCGGGCGGTCGGGCGTCAGGGCGCCGCGCGGGGTCGGAATTGTCGTCATGGAACCGCAAATGCCACGGAAGCCGCCAAGCCTCAAGCGCCGCTGCCGCCGCGTTCCCGGCGCGAGAGAAGAACGCCGGCGGCGAAGCCGCCCGCGATCGGGATCGCGTGGAGCCAGATCGCGAGAACATAGCTCAGATCGGCCAGAAAGCCGGTTTCGGGCCGCGCGCCCATCAGCCAGTAGCCAAGCGCCGCGAACCCGGCCAGCAGCGCGACCCCCACGATCTGCGCCCGGGGCGGCAATTGCCGCGCGAGTATCGACATGAAAATCGCGGGGACCGAGCCATAGGCAATCATCATCGGGATCGCGCCCATCATGAGGTTGCCCTTGACGACAATGAAGAGAAACACCACCACGGCGCCCGCCCAGATCAAGGCGAGACGGGTCTGGCGCCACGGCGCAAGCGCCAAAGCGGCGACGATTCCGGCCACGCCCAGCAAGCCCGATATGATCAAATAGGCTTCGGAGCTCTGGGCGAACATCGATCTAGGCCGCCCGGCCGAGCAGCCGCTCGGGCAGCGCGTTCGCCCATTGGCTGATATTGCCCGCGCCAAGGCAGACGACCATATCGCCCGGCCGCGCCTGCTCGCGCACAAGGCGCACCAGATCGTCCTCGGACAGGATCGCGCGGGCGTGGCGATGGCCGTGGGCGATCAGCCCGGCGACCAGATCATCGCGCGAGGCGCCCTCGATCGGGTCTTCGCCGGCTGCGTAGACCTCGGCGATGGCGACCACATCGGCCTCGTTGAAACAGGTGCAGAAATCGTCAAACAGCGAGTGGAGCCGCGAATAGCGGTGCGGCTGATGGACCGCGATCACGCGGCCCTTGGTCGCCTGACGGGCAGCGCGAAGCACCGCGGCGATCTCGACCGGGTGGTGGCCGTAATCGTCGATGATCGTCACGCCATGCGCCTCGCCGACGCGGGTAAAGCGCCGCCCCACCCCGCCGAACTTGGCCAACGCGTCGCGGATCACGCTGCGGGCAAGCCCCAGATGGCGCGAGACCGCGACCGCCGCCAAAGCGTTGCTGACATTGTGATCGCCGGGCATGGGCAGGGTGCAGCCCTCGATCATCGGCACCTCGCCATCGTTCAGCGCCGCCTCGCCCTGAAGCGCGATGTCGAAATGAGCGATCCCGTCCTCGTAGCGCAGATTGATCGCGCGGATATCGGCCTGCGCGTTGAAGCCGAAGGTGACGACGCGCCGGTCGGTCAGCCGGCCGACCAGAGCCTGCACCTCGGGGTGGTCGGTGCAGCACACGGCGAGCCCGTAGAACGGAATCCCCGAGACGAAATCGTGGAACCCCTTGCGGAGCGCATCGAAGCTGCCCCAATGCTCCATATGCTCGGGGTCGATATTGGTCACGATCGCGATTGTCGCCGGCAGGCGGTTGAAGCTGCCATCGGATTCGTCGGCCTCGACCACCATCCACTCACCCGCCCCGGCGCGCGCGTTCGAGCCGTAGGCATGGATCACGCCGCCATTGATGACGGTCGGGTCGATCCCGCCCGCATCGAGCAGCGTCGCCACCATCGTCGTGGTCGTCGTCTTGCCATGCGTTCCGGCAATCGCGACGTTGGATTTCAGCCGCATCAGCTCGGCCAGCATCTCGGCGCGGCGCACGACCGGCAGGCCGCGCCGGCGCGCCTCTTCCAGCTCGGGATTGCCCTTCTTGATCGCGGTCGAGATGACGATGACGCCCGCTTCGCCGATATTCTCGGCGCGCTGCCCCTCGAAAATCTCGGCGCCAAGGCTCTCCAGCCGCTCGGTGATCTTCGAGCGCTTCAGATCGCTGCCCTGCACCTGATAGCCCAGCGTCATCAGCACTTCGGCGATGCCGGACATGCCGATGCCGCCAATGCCGACGAAATGGATGGGGCCGAGTTCTCCGGGCAGTTTCGTGGCTGCGTTCATGCGGCAAGCTCCTGGGCGAGTTCGTAAAGATGGCGGGCGGCGCGGGGCCGGCCCAGATCGCGCGCGGCCGTCGCCATCTGCGCGGCGCGGGCCGGATCGCTGAGAATTGCAGCGATGTCGCGCATGGCGGATGCTGCGTCAAGCACCGATTCGGGCAGAACGAGCGCGGCGCCCGCATCGGCAATCGCCCGCGCATTGGCCGATTGATGGTCCCCGGCGGCGGCGGCGTAGGGGATCAGGATCGAGGGCCGGCCGATCGCGGTGATGTCGGCCACGGACGAGGCTCCGGCGCGGCTGATGACCAGATGCGCGGCCTCGATCCTTTGCGGGACATCGTCGAAAAACGGGCGAATCTCGGCGCTTATGCCAGCTTCTTGATAGGCTGCGCGAACCCGCTCTTCATCCTCGGCGCGGGCCTGGTGACTGACGCTCAGCCGGGCGCGCAGATCCTCGGGCAGAAGGGCGATGGCGGCGGGGATGGCGTCCGAGAGAACGCGCGCCCCTTGCGATCCGCCGATGACCAGCACGCGCAATTCCGCGCCGTCCCTTGGCGGGCGGTAATCGGCGCCGGCGCGCTCGATCACCGATTGGCGGACCGGGTTGCCGGTGTGGACCGCTTCAACGCCAGCCGGCAAGGCGGTCGGCCAGACCCCGCACGCGACGCGGTGAACGCGCGGCGCAAAGAGCCGGTTGACGCGGCCCATCACCCCGTTCTGTTCATGGATCATGCGCGGGATACCCAGAAGGCTCGCCGCGCACATGGCGGGGATCGAGGGGTAGCCGCCAAAGCCGATCACGATGTCGGGCCGCGCCCGGCGCATCGCGGCGACCGCGCCGCCGACCCCGGCCGCGATCGCGAAGGGCGCGCCCATCTTGCCCGCGATCCCGCCCCGCGCCGTGGTGGCCGAGCGCACGGTCTCGCGCACGACAGCGGCCGGAAAGCCGCCCGCATAGCGCGCTCCGCGCGCATCGGTGGACAGGCGCACCTGCCAGCCCTCGTCCAGCATGATCTCGGCCAGAGCCTGCGCGGGGAACATATGCCCGCCCGTGCCGCCCGCCGCGATCAACGCGTAGCGGGTTCTATCGCTCGCCCCCGCCGCCATCAGCCGCCCCGCCCGATCAGCGAGGCCATCTTGCCCTGCGGGCGGTAGCGCGTCAGCGCCAGCAGCATCCCGAGCGCGATCCCCGAGGCCAGCACCGACGATCCGCCATAGGACACGAACGGCAGCGTCATCCCCTTGGCCGGAACCAGCCGCGCCGCCACCGCCATGTTGATGAGCGCCTGAGCGCCGAACGCGCAGGCGAGCCCGGTCCCGGCGATCCGCGTGAACATATCCGTCTCGCGCAAGAGCCGCATCAGCGAGCGGAACACGATCGTTCCGTAAAGCGCGATGATGACCAGCACGATGGCGAGCCCGTATTCCTCGGCCGCGACGGCGATGATGAAATCGGTATGCGCATCGGGCAGCGACCATTTCACGGTGCCCTCGCCGACGCCCACGCCGAAGAACCCGCCCTGCTGGATCGCGTTCGCCGCATAGCCAAGCTGGGTGTGCGGGTCCACCTCGGGCGAGAGGAACCCGTTGATCCGGCCCGCGAAATGGGGCGAGGCGCCGTAGGCGTAGATCCCGCCCGCCGCCGCGATCGCGACCGCGACCAGCAGCACGATGATCGGCGCTCCGGCGACGAAATACATGACGCCCCACGAGACGCCGATCAGCGCGGCCTGCCCGAAATCGGGTTGCAGCGCCAGCACCGTGCAGACAATGCCGGTCAGGATGAAGCTGAACGTCTTGCCGGGCGGCCCGCCCACGGACTGGCCGGCGGCCAGCAGCCACGCGCCGAAAATCACGAAGCCGGGCTTGAGAAACTCGGAGGGCTGGATCGAGGTGAAGCCGAGGCTCAGCCAGCGCGTCGCACCCTTGCCGAAATCGGTTCCGATCCAGGGCAGCATCAGGACGATCGCGAACGAGATCATGAAGCCGATCACGCCCAGCCGGCGCACCTGCCGGGGTGACATCATCGAAAAGATCACCATCACCGCCAGCGCCATGCCGCCGAACACGGCCTGCCTTGTGACGTAATAGAAGGTCGGCTGATTGTTGCGCTCGGCCAGCGGAACCGAGGCGGCGAGCCCAAGCAGCAGCCCCATCAGAAACAGCGCCAGCACGCAGGCCAGCGACCAGCGGTCCACGGTCCGCCAGTATTTCGGGATAATCGGATCGCCTGCCCGCGAGGGCGCGGCGCCAAAGACCATTTCGGTCATGGGCCCACCGTGTGACTGTCTCTGCCTCGTATGTCCGGCTTGTCCCGGATCTCTGCCGCCAGTCTAGCGCGATTGCCCCGCTGGCGCCACTGATGATTGCGCTTGCGTGTTCATCTTCGCCATATTTCTGTAATAGGCGGTGCTTATCAGGGCACCGGGCGGCACAAAAAAACGAGGCAAATCATGAGCGCAGGGGAAAACGGAGCATTGCGTGACGCTGCGGCACCGCAAGGTGACTGGCGCGAGGTGGCGCGGGTGTTCGGGGTGCTGGGGCTGACCTCGTTCGGCGGGCCGGTCGCCCATATCGGCTATTACCGCGAGGCGATCGTGCTGCGCGAGAAATGGGTCAGCGATGCGCGCTTTGCCGAGCTGTTGGCTTTGTGCCAGTTCCTGCCCGGCCCGGCATCGAGCCAGCTTGGCTTCGCGCTTGGCTATCAGCGCGCCGGCTGGGCAGGCGCGTTCGCGGCGGCGGTCTGTTTCACGCTGCCTTCGGCGCTCGCGCTGTTCCTGCTGGCCGCGCTTTGGGGCGCCGCGCCGCCCGATACGGGGCTGGTCGGCGGCGTTGTGACCGGGCTCAAGATCACCGCCGTTGCCGTGGTCGCCCATGCGGTGCTCGGGATGGCGCGCAGCCTCGCGCCCGAGGGCGCGCGGGCGGGGATCGCGCTTGGCGCTTTGGCCGCGCTTGCTCTGCTGCCGGCGGGCGCGTTTGCGCAGGTCGCGGTAATCGCGCTCGGCGCTGCTTTGGGCGCGGGCCTGCGGCTTGCGCCGGAGCCTGCCAGTGCCGCCGCCGCCGCGCCCGAGCGTCTGATTACCCCGCCCCGCCGCACCGGGCTGATCCTGCTGGCGATTTTCGCGGCGCTGCTGATCCTTTTGCCGCTGCTGGCCTCGGCGGGCGGGATCATCGCGCAGCTTGCCTCGACCGCCTATCGCGCCGGCGCGCTTGTCTTCGGCGGCGGGCATGTCGTGCTGCCGCTGCTCGAGGCCGGGACGGTCGGCGAAGGTCTGGTCGGGCCGGGCAGCTTTCTGGCCGGTTACGGCGCCGCGCAGGCCATGCCGGGCCCGCTTTTCACCTTCGCGACCTATCTCGGTCAGGTCGCGGCGGGCCCCTTCGGCGCGGTCATCGCGACGCTTGCGATCTTCGCGCCGGGCTATCTGCTGCTGATGGGCGCGCTGCCCTTCTGGGCCGAAATCGCCGCTGCTCCGCTTGCGCGTCACGCGATGGCGGGGGCAAATGCGGCCGTTGTCGGCATCCTTGGCGCGGCGCTTTATCACCCGATCTTCACCGCCGGCATCCTCGCGCCGAGCCATTTCGCGCTCGCCGTGGCGCTTTTCCTGATGCTCACGCTCTGGAAGCGCCCGGCCTTGCAGGTCGTTCTGGCCGGCGCTGCGGGCGGCGCGGTTTTGTCGCTGCTGGCGTAGCTGGACGCGGGGGCCGGCCCGCCCTAGACTACTGCCATGCGATAAAAGGCGCGCGATCATGAACGATATGTCCCTGCTGGTTTTCGCCGCGCTGCTTTGCGGCGCGGTCGTCGTGGTGCTGGCGGTCGGGCTCGGCGGCTATGCGGGCGGCGGCGCGTTCAACCGCCGCCACGGCAACCGCATGATGCGGTGGCGGATCATCGCGCAGGCCGCCGCCGTCCTCGCCATCTTGCTTTATGTCACCCTGCGCGGAGCCGGCTGATGGTCGTTCTGAACAAGATCTACACCCGCACCGGCGATGGGGGCGAGACGGCGCTGTCGGACGGATCGCGCGTCCCAAAGCACGACCCGCGCGTCGAGGCTTACGGCACCGTCGATGAGCTGAACGCCGCGCTCGGGCTGGCCGCGCTGCTGGCAGAGGGCGATCTGAGCGCGCGCCTTTCGGTGATCCAGAACGATCTGTTCGATCTGGGCGCCGATCTGTCGCGCCCGAACA
>JAUNRZ010000268.1 GCA_030539455.1 Paracoccus sp. (in: a-proteobacteria)
ATCGTGCCGGGATATTCGATCAGGTGCTTTTGCAGCCAGGCGATCGTCTCGGCGTCAAGGTGGTTGGTCGGCTCGTCCAGCAGCAGCATCTCCGGCGCCTCGAGCAGCAGCTTGCACAGCGCGACCCGCCGCCGCTCGCCGCCCGAGAGGGTCGAGACATCCGCATCGTCGGGCGGGCAGCGCAGCGCCTCCATCGCGACGTCGATCTGGCTGTCCAGATCCCACAGATTTTCGGCGTCGATCTCGTCCTGAAGCTTGGCCATTTCTTCGGCCGTCTCGTCCGAGTAGTTCATCGCCAGCTCGTTATAGCGGTCGAGCTTGGCCTTCTTGGCCGCAACGCCGAGCATGACGTTCTCGCGCACGTTCAGGCTTTCATCAAGCTGCGGCTCTTGCGGCAGATAGCCGACCTTGGCGCCCTTCGCGGCCCATGCCTCGCCCGAGAAATCCTTGTCGATCCCGGCCATGATCCGCAGCAGCGAGGATTTCCCCGCGCCGTTCACGCCGACAACGCCGATCTTGACGCCGGGCAGGAAGTTCAGGCGGATATTCTCAAAGACCTTCTTGCCGCCGGCATAGGTCTTGGACACACCGTCCATGTGGTAAACGAATTCGTAAGAAGCCATAGTGCTGCCCCTGATCGGATAATGAGACTTGGCCCCCATGTAGGCGCGAGGGCGGCGAATTGGAACCCTAGCGGGTGAGGTGGACGAATTCGGGGCCGAACATGTCGGTCAGGAAGGTGAATTCGTCCTCGACCCGCGCGCGGATCTCGGCGCGAACCTCGTCGGGCACCGAAAGCCCGGCCTGCGCGGCGAAAACCTTGCGGTCGGCGCCGGTATAGTTGTGGGCGGGGATGTCGAGGAACGTCTCGACATCGCGCAAAAACGCATCCGGCTCACGCGCGATGCGCCCGAATGGCAGGATCAGCAGGCGGTCCGGCCCGAAATGCGCGCGCCAACGCGGGATATAGGCGCTGTAATTGCCGCGCGCGTAAAGCACCGGATCATCGATCTCGGCCATCCACGCATCAACGCCGACCGGCTTTTTGCGCTTGCGCATCATGTTCATCTTGAGCTGCGAGATCAGCCGGTCGACCGGGTGGCGCAGGATGTAGATGAACTGCGCTTTGGGCAGAAAGCTGGCGACGAAGGCAACGCCTTCTTCCGAAAGCCCCGAATATTCCGGCGTGATGTCCAAGGGCCGCGTGCCGGCGGGCGCAGGGGCGAACAGGTCTTTATACCACGCGTTCGAGAACATCTGATCGCCGGTCATCATCTCGATATAGCGCGCGACCTCGTCCGGCATCTCGAGACCCTTCTTGGCATAAAGCTCGGCCAGCACGCGCGCATTGCGCTTGATGTGCCACGGGGTCCAGTTGCGGTTCGCCTCGGTAAAGCGATGATCGAAGAAATGCACCTCTTTGAAGGGCGTTGCCCACAGCTTCGGATGCTGCGAGAGCATCGCGTTCAGCCAAGTCGTGCCGCCCTTTTGCGCGCCGATCCCGATCACCGA
>JAUNRZ010000100.1 GCA_030539455.1 Paracoccus sp. (in: a-proteobacteria)
TGGGTATGGACCCGATGGACCATTATATGCGCATCGGCCACCGCCTGAACCGCGACCCGGGGCCGGATTTCAGTGTGAGGTTTGCGCGGACGGTGTATGGCCTGCGCCCGCTCTTCGAGCCGGTCTCGCGTCTCGATTGGATGCGCAGGAAATATGCGGAAGAGCCGAAGATAAACCACAAGCGAGTCCTTGTCGCGGCAGCGGATATCGCGCGTCACGATTGTGCGCAAAAAGCCATTGCGATCGCCGAGCATCACCTGCCTGAAAATCTCGCGCATACTGCTGAAATTCTCAGGGCAAACGCAGCGATTAATAAGGGCGATAGGGAGGGCTGGCTCGCGCATCTGAACGCGTATCTGGCGCATTTCGGCGCTAATCCGCTGCGCATTTCCGGCTCCGGCCCGCTGTTTGAGGGCTTGACCGGCGCGCATCTGCCGCCCGTAACGGGCGGTCCGCTCATTTCGGTCATCATGCCCGCGTGGAATGCCGAAAACACGATCCGCAAATCTGTGGATTCCATCCTGGGCCAGTCCTGGCAGAATATAGAACTGCTGATCGTCGACGATTGCTCGAGCGACGGAACATGGTCTGTATTGCAAGATATCGCTCAGGCCGACGACCGCGTGAAGATAATGCGAAACAAGGTGAATGTCGGGCCTTATGTTTCGAAGAACATCGCTTTGAAATCCGCAAAGGGCGCTTGGGTCACCGGGCAGGACGCGGATGATTGGTCCCTGCCTGACCGACTTGAAAAACATGTGCAGACCGCAGAGAGCCGCGGCCTTGATGCCAGCCTCAGCTATATGATCAGGATGCATAAGAGCGGCTATTTCGGCCACATCGGATCTCTGGGATCGTTCTGCCTTGACGGCGCCGCACGAAAATCCTCGATATCTTGCTTGTTAAAAAAAGATGTAATGATGGAAAAAATTGGCTTCTGGGACACTGTGCGTTTTGGAGCTGACAGCGAATTGATAGCTCGCGCAACATTGGTATGCGGTGAACGCTTTTCAGGTATCAGGGCAATATCGATGATATGCCTTGACGTTGAAACAAGCCTAACCAACCATCCCGAACATGGCGTCAGAAAAGCAACAGGAATCTCTCCGATCCGGGCAACTTACCGGGATGCGTGGTCCGCGTGGCTTGAGACGAAGAGCGCGGGAGACGATGTTTTTCTCCCCTTCCCGCAAACGGTCCGCCGCTTTTCCGCTCCAGACGAAATGAACGTTCCGGTATCTGATATCGTGGCAAATATAGCGACCGGTGGGGATTGAAATTTGTTAAGATGACGTTGGGCGCTATTTCAGCAGCCGATTTTAATAGGATGAATGCACAAGCGCTTCGGCGCTTTAAGATTGTCGGAGGAAAAAATGGCAAACCGCGACCCCAGTGAACCCGGCTTTCGTGCTCGCCTAGCTAATCTGATCTTGTCCGAAAAGGAGGCTCGCGCGACAATATTATATCGAGGCATGCTCACTAATAAAAAGCGAATAAAGACGGTCATTCCCAACATAGTGCCTGAACTTCGCGCACCGAGCACCTACGCTCAATTTGCGAGCGTGTCGGAATTTGCGCCGCCCGATGAAAGTAGATTTGTGTTGAAACCTTCATCGGGAAGCCACTCTCGAGGCGTGTACTGCCTTGAAAGAACAGCTGACGGACGCCTCAGAGATTTGACCTCTGACGATGACTACTCGGTTGAATCCCTGCGCGAACAATATAAAGCTGACTTTGAGAGGGCGCAGGGTAAGATGTCTCTCTCTTGCTTTACCGAGGAGTATGTCGATAGCGAGCCGGGTTATAGCCGACCCCATGATTACAAAGCATACTGCTTCGGCGGAGAAGTAGCACTCATTATGCAGAAGGCGTTTGTAACAAAGAACAAGAAGGATTGGCGCTTCAAATTCTGGTCGCCAGATTGGCAATCCCTTGGGCTCGTCAAATATGCTGATCGGATAGATCCGCAGCTTCCCGCGCCTGCCTTGGGGCCGGAAGCAGTTAGGCTGGCATCCGCACTATCCGAAAAGATAGCGCGACCCTTTGTTCGAATCGACCTCTATATCACGCGAAAAGAGGTAATTTTTTCGGAGATAACGCCCAACCCGAATGGCGGCAAGGATTACTTTAACGAAGAATGGGATCAGATACTCGGGCGGATCTGGCAGCGCAACGAAGAAGCTGCGGCAAAGATTAGTCGCCATTGGATCGAACATTCTGGCAAGACGCCGACGCCGAAATAAACAAGCGACAGTATATGCTGCATTGGTTTTGAGTGTGGAACTACTTGCGCCCACAGCGCTGACGAAGGTGCACACACACACCAAAAACCGAAAAGCCCCCGCTTCCACGGGGGCTTTATCAACAGCTTGGTGCCCAGGAGAAGACTCGAACTTCCACGCCTTGCGGCACACGGACCTGAACCGTGCGCGTCTACCAATTCCGCCACCTGGGCAGGTGCCGTGAGCGGGGTAAGTAGCGGTGCGGGGGCTGGCTGTCAACGGCCCCCTGCGCGATTCTGCGCTTCTTGGGGCGAAAAACTTGCCGCGCAGGCGCCGGCGCGGGCGGAAAGCCGGCCGAAGATGCTGCTCCCCCAGCTTCCATTGCAAGGGCCCGGCTTGGTTGGTATCAGCAAACTCAGGCTAACGCGCGGGATTTGCGGGGACATGATGGCGAAACTGGTCACGATTTACGGCGGCTCGGGCTTTGTGGGCCGGCAGATCGCGCGGCTTATGGCGCAGGCGGGCTGGCGGGTGCGGGTCGCGGTGCGCCGCCCGAATGAGGCGCTTTTCGTGCGCACCTACGGCGCGGTGGGCCAGATCGACGCGTTCGCCTGCAATATCCGCGACGATCTTTCGGTGCGCGCCGCGATGGCGGATGCGGACGCGGTCGTCAACTGCGTCGGCATTCTCGTCAACGAGCGCGCCAACCGCTTCGAGGCGGTGCAGGCCGAGGGGGCGGGGCGGATCGCCTCGCTCTCGAAAGAGGCCGGCATCGGGCGCCTCGTCCATATCTCTGCCATCGGCGCGGATGCGGATTCGCCCAGCGATTATGCGCGCACCAAGGCGATGGGCGAGGCCGAGATACTCAGCTGGCGCGATGACGCGGTGATTCTGCGCCCTTCGGTCATTTTCGGCGCCGGCGACGGGCTGTTCGAGCGTTTTGCCGGGATGGCGGCGCGCTCGCCCATCGTGCCGATCACCGGCGGGAATACCAGAATGCAGCCGGTCTATGTCGGCGATGTCGCACGGGCTGCGATGATCGCGGCGGATGGCGGCGTCGCGCCCGGCATTTACGAGCTTGGCGGCCCGCAGATCATGACCGTACGCGAGATCGCCGAGGCAACGCTGGCGGAAACCGGACGGCGCCGCGCGATCGTCAATCTGCCATTCGGTCTGGCGGGCATTGCGGGCGGGGTGCTCGATATCGGGCAGATCGTCACCGGCGGGCTTTTCGTGAACCGCGTGCTCACCCGCGATCAGGTGCGCCTGCTGCGCGGCGATAATGTCGTTGCGGCCGGCGCGACCGGGTTCGAGGCGTTCGGCATCACCCCCACGGCCGCTTCGGCGGTGATCGGCGATTACCTCTGGCGCTTCCGCAATGGCGGCCAATATGCCGAAATGAACGCCTCGGCACGAAATCTGCGAGCTGACTGAACTTTATGGAATACAACACCATCGTCGCCGCCCTTCTCGGCATCATCGAGGGGCTGACCGAGTTCATTCCCGTTTCCTCGACCGGCCATCTGCTGCTGGCGGGGCATTTCCTCGGCTTCGACTCGCCCGGACGGGCCTTCGAGGTGCTGATCCAACTGGGCGCGATTGCCGCGATCCTCAGCGTTTACGCCCGCAAGCTGTGGCAGATTTTCAGCGCCGCGCCGCATGATCCTCATGCGCGGCGCTTTATCGCGGCGGTGCTGATCGCGTTTCTGCCTGCCGTTGTGATCGGCGTTATGGCGCATGGCATCATCAAGGATGTGCTGTTCGAAACGCCCCTTTTGATCGCGATCATGCTGATCGTCGGCGGCTTCATCCTGCTGGCAGTGGACCGGATGGAGCTGCGACCGACCGTCCACCGCGCCGAGGATTTCACGCTGCCGATGGCGCTGAAGGTCGGGTTCATCCAATGCCTCGCGATGATCCCCGGCGTCTCGCGTTCGGGCGCGACCATCGTTGGCGCGCTTTTGCTCGGCGCGAGCAAGCGTGCAGCGGCCGAGTTCTCGTTCTTCCTCGCCATGCCGACGATGGCGGGGGCGTTTGCGTATGATCTCTACAAGAACCGCGACATCATCGAGGGCGCGGTGCTGAGCAATATCGCCATCGGCTTCGTCTGCGCGTTTCTGTCGGGCGTCGTGGTGGTGCGGTGGCTGCTCGATTACGTCCAACGGCACGGTTACGCGTTCTTCGCGTGGTGGCGAATCATCGTGGGTGTGCTGGCTTTGATCTGTCTTTGGCTCTGGTAGGTCAGCTTGAGTTACCTTTTGTCTGGAAAAAATATTAGCCAGCAGCCCTCTGGCGTTAACTTTCTGCATTATAGGTCAGTATAGCTGCCTTTTAATCGAAATCTCTCTCGTATACGCGGAACGCCTGATCAGTTGAGGGCGAGGTCATGGCTGTCGAGAGAATGCTCAAATTCGTGGATGTCGCGCGCCAGATGCCCCCAAAGCGTCCTGCCGCCGAGCGCAGCGAGGATTTCCACGAGATCTACCGCGAGTTCGCAGATGCCAAGGCCGCCGAACAGGCCAGCCGTTGCAGTCAGTGCGGCGTGCCCTATTGTCAGACGCATTGCCCGCTGCACAACAACATCCCTGACTGGCTCCGCCTGACCGCCGAGGGGCGGTTGCGCGAAGCCTATGCGCTCAGCCAGGAAACCAACAGCTTCCCCGAGATCTGCGGCCGCATCTGCCCGCAGGACCGGCTTTGCGAAGGCAATTGCGTGATCGAGCAATCGGGCCACGGCACGGTCACGATCGGCGCGATCGAGAAATACATCACCGATACCGCCTTCGAGGAAGGCTGGGTCGCGCCGCCTGCCCCAACCGCCGAACGCAGCGAAAGCGTCGGGATCATCGGCGCTGGTCCGGGCGGGCTGGCGGCTGCCGAGCGGCTGCGCTCGGCCGGGTTTCAGGTCACCGTCTATGACCGCCACGACCGCGCGGGCGGGCTGATGATCTACGGCATTCCCGGCTTCAAGCTGGAAAAACCCGTGGTCGAGCGCCGCAATCGCCTGCTGGCGGATGGCGGGGTCGAGTTCGTGCTGAACGTGAATGTCGGCGAGGATATCACCTTCGATGCGATCCGGGGCAAGCATGACGCGGTGCTGATCGCGACCGGGGTCTACAAGACGCGCGATCTCGACATCGACAACCCGGCCGCCAAGGGCGTGATCCGCGCGCTGGACTATCTGACGGC
Organism: Paracoccus sp. (in: a-proteobacteria); assembly: GCA_030539455.1. Classification (GTDB taxonomy): domain Bacteria; phylum Pseudomonadota; class Alphaproteobacteria; order Rhodobacterales; family Rhodobacteraceae; genus Paracoccus. Next base: position 5,412 of record JAUNRZ010000100.1, read on the forward strand.
CGCGAACCGGGTCGATCTGGGCGACGAGGTGCCCGATTTCGCGGATGGCGAGCTTGACGCCAGGGACAAGCGCGTGGTCGTGATCGGCGGCGGGGACACCGCGATGGACTGCGTGCGCACCGCGATCCGGCAGGGCGCGGCGTCGGTCAAATGTCTCTACCGCCGCGACCGCGCGAATATGCCGGGCAGCCAGCGTGAGGTCCAGAACGCCGAGGAGGAAGGCGTCGAGTTCGTCTGGCTCACCGCGCCCGCCTCGTTCCTTGGCGCAGCCGAGGGCGAGACCGGGCCGGAAAGCGCCATCAACAGCCAGCAGCCCCGGCTTGCGGCTGTGCGTATCCAGAAGATGCGGCTCGGCAAGCCCGATATCTCGGGCCGCCAGTCGCCCGAGCTGATCGAGGGCGCCGATTACGACGAGCCGGCCGATCTGGTAATCAAGGCGCTTGGGTTCGAGCCGGAAGATCTGCCGCGGCTTTGGGGCGCCGAAGGGCTCGAGGTCACCAGATGGGGCACGATCAGGACCGATTTCGCAACGCATCGCACCAGCCTCGACGGCGTGTTCGCGGTCGGCGATATCGTGCGCGGGGCGAGCCTTGTCGTCTGGGCGATCCGCGACGGGCGCGAGGCAGCGGACAGCATCGCCGCCTTCCTTGGCGCGGCAAGCGCCCCGGTCGCGGCCGAATGACGCCGATGCGCGCCATCATCGCCCTTTGCGCGCTGCTCGCCGCGCCCGCAGGCGCCGCGACGCAGCCAAGCAACTTCACCGCGCCCGAAGGCTGCGTTCTCGATATGACGGTTCAGCTTCGCTCCTGCACCGTGGTCCAGCAGATGCGCTGCGGCGGCGGCGCGACGCCTGACCGGCGCGCGATTTATTTCGACCGCTCGGGCCCGTTTCACGATTCGCTCATCGATCATGAGACGCGTTGGCTGGAAATGACCGATCTGCGCGAGAACTACGCGTCGCGCCTTGATCCCGAGGCGCGCAGCCATGCCTCGTTCACGCGCCTTGTGGAAACCGGCCGCGATGATTTCGACTTCTGGATGATCGACGCCGGGGGCTACCGAATCAACCATCGCGGCACTGACGTTCTGACCGGGCGCAGCATCGAGGTCGACGGCGTCACGCTGGAGATCACGCGCTTTCGCGACGAGGCGCGCGACGGCAGCGGCCTTCTTCTTTACACGCGCGAGGGTCATCAGTTCATCAAACGCGACGCGCGCATCTTCTTTGGCGGAACCGAGACCTACACGCTGGGCGGCGCGGACGAGGCCGCGAAGCTTGACGACACGCCGGTGCAGATCCGCCGCGAAGGCCAGCCGGGCTTTGGCGCGACGCGGCCGCAATTCGGCTGCGATCCGATGATCTCGAGCGGCCCGCGCCAAGGCAGGCCGGCATGAGCGCGCCTGTCACCGGCGGCTGCCTCTGCGGCGCCGTGCGTTTCGAGGCCGAGCTAGAGAACCGCGAGCTGGGCGTTTGCTTTTGCACCCAGTGCCTGCGCCAGAACAGCGGGCCGCTTGTCTGCGCCGCCGGCCCTGCCCTGCGCGTCGCCTGGACCAAGGGCAACCCTTCGGTCTGGCGGTCCAGCGATACGGCAACGCGCGGCTTTTGCCGCGATTGCGGCAGCACACTTTACTGGCAGCGGGACGGCAAAGCGCCTGAGCTCTCCCACGGCTCTTTCGACGAACGCGGCGGGTTTACCGTCACGCGCATCGTCCATGAAAACACCCGGCCGGATGCGTACCGGCTCGTCTCAGCGACCAACGAGGCCCCCAATGACTGAATTTTCACAAAGCTGGATGCGTGACGAAGAGGCCCGCCGGGATTGGATGGCCGCGCATAGTCTTTACCGCGCCGAGGACGAACACGCGTCCTGCGGGGTCGGGCTGGTCGTGTCGATCGATGGGCAGCCCTCGCGGCAGGTGGTGCAGAACGGCATCGACGCGCTGAAGGCGGTCTGGCATCGCGGGGCGGTGGACGCGGACGGCAAGACGGGCGACGGCGCGGGCATCCACGTCCAGATCCCCGCACCGTTCTTCTACGACCAGATCCGCCGCACCGGTCACGAGCCGGACAAGAACAAACGCATCGCGGTCGGGCAGGTTTTCCTGCCGCGCACCGATTTCGGCGCTCAGGAACGCTGCCGCACGATCGTCGAGTCCGAAGTGCTGCGGATGGGCCACTATATCTACGGCTGGCGTCACGTGCCGGTCGATGTCTCGGTTCTGGGTCAGAAGGCCAACGCCACCCGCCCCGAGATCGAGCAGATCCTCATCCGCAACGAGAAAGACATCTCCGAGGAAGAATTCGAGCGCGAGCTTTACATCATCCGCCGCCGGATCGAACGCGCGGCGGTGGCGGCGCAGGTCGCGGGGCTTTACTTCTGCTCGCTCTCCTGCCGCTCGATCATCTACAAGGGCATGATGCTGGCCGAGCAGGTGGCCGAGTTCTACCCCGACCTCAAGGATGAACGCTTCACCTCGGCCTTCGCGATCTACCACCAACGCTATTCCACCAACACCTTCCCGCAATGGTGGCTGGCCCAGCCGTTTCGGATGCTGGCCCATAACGGCGAGATCAACACGCTGAAGGGCAACCGCAACTGGATGCGCAGCCACGAGATCCGCATGGCGTCGAGCGCGTTCGGGGATATGGCGGACGACATCAAGCCGATCATCCCTGAAGGCAGTTCGGATTCCGGCGCGCTTGATGCGGTGTTCGAGGTGCTGGTCCGCTCGGGCCGCTCGGCGCCGATGACCAAGACGATGCTTGTGCCGGAAAGCTGGTCCAAGGCCGTGACCGATATGCCGAAGGCGTGGGCCGACATGTATGCCTATTGCAACGCGGTGATGGAGCCGTGGGACGGCCCGGCCGCGCTTGCGATGACCGACGGGCGCTTTGTCTGCGGCGGGCTGGACCGCAACGGGCTGCGGCCGATGCGCTATGTCGTCACCGGCGAGGGGCTGCTGATCGCCGGCTCCGAGGTGGGTATGGTCCCGGTCGATGAAACCGCCGTGGTCGAAAAGGGGGCGCTTGGGCCGGGCCAGATGATCGCGGTCGATATGGTCGAGGGCAAGCTTTACC
>JAUNRZ010000009.1 GCA_030539455.1 Paracoccus sp. (in: a-proteobacteria)
GCGGACGCCGAAGCGGACGCTGACGCCGAAGCCCCGCAGCCGACCACCAACTAAGTCGCGCTTCGTCGCTTAGAAAACCGTCAGCCCCCGCCTTCACAGGCGGGGGCTTTCCTTTACCGCAAAGCGCCCGGCTCAGCGCGACTTGTCGGCCGCCATGTAAAGATCGCCGCCCTCGCGATATTTGCGCGCCATCGCCTCCATCCCCTCTTTCTGCGCTTCGGCTCTGATATCGTGCGAGATCCGCATCGAGCAGAATTTCGGCCCGCACATCGAACAGAAATGCGCGAGCTTGTGCGCCTCTTTCGGCAGCGTCTGATCGTGGAAATCGCGCGCCGTCTCGGGGTCGAGCGAGAGGTTGAACTGATCCTCCCACCGAAACTCGAACCGCGCCCGCGACAGCGCATCATCGCGAAGCTGCGCGGCCGGGTGACCCTTGGCCAGATCGGCGGCATGAGCGGCCAGCTTGTAGGTGATGACGCCGGTTTTCACATCGTCGCGGTCCGGCAGACCCAGATGCTCTTTCGGGGTGACATAGCAGAGCATCGCGGTCCCGAACCAGCCGATCATCGCTGCGCCAATCCCGCTTGTGATATGATCGTAGCCCGGCGCGATATCGGTCGTCAGCGGGCCGAGCGTGTAGAACGGCGCCTCGCCGCAGACCTCGAGCTGGCGGTCCATATTCTCCTTGATCTTGTGCATCGGCACATGGCCTGGCCCCTCGATCATCACCTGAACATCGCGCTCCCAGGCGATCTTGGTCAGCTCGCCCAGCGTTTCCAGCTCGGCGAACTGCGCCTTGTCGTTCGCATCGGCGATCGAGCCGGGACGCAGCCCGTCGCCAAGGCTGAACGAGACGTCATAGGCGCGCATGATGTCGCAGATCTCGTCGAAATGCTCGTAAAGAAAGCTCTCGCGGTGATGGTGGAGGCACCATTTCGCCATGATCGAGCCGCCGCGCGAGACGATCCCCGTGACCCGGTCCACGGTCAGCGGCATGTAGTGGAGCCGCACGCCCGCATGGATGGTGAAGTAATCGACGCCCTGCTCGGCCTGCTCGATCAGCGTGTCGCGGAACACCTCCCAGCTGAGCGCCTCGGCAATGCCGCCGACCTTTTCGAGCGCCTGATAAAGCGGCACCGTCCCGATCGGCACGGCGGCGTTTCGGATGATCCACTCGCGGATATTGTGGATATTGCGCCCGGTAGACAGGTCCATGACCGTATCGGCGCCCCACCGCGTGGCCCAGACCATTTTCTCGACCTCTTCCTCCATCGAGGAGGTGACGGCCGAATTGCCGATATTGGCGTTGATCTTCACAAGGAAATTGCGCCCGATAATCATCGGCTCCGCTTCCGGGTGGTTGATATTTGACGGGATGATCGCGCGGCCGCGCGCGATTTCGTCGCGCACGAATTCGGGCGTGACGATGGCGGGGATTTCGGCGCCGAAGCTCTCGCCCCCGGACGCGGCGTGACGCGCCTCGCTGCGGCCAAGATTTTCGCGGATCGCGACGAACTCCATCTCGGGGGTGATGATCCCGGCGCGGGCATAGGCAAGCTGCGTGACCGCCTGCCCCGAGGCCGCGCGCCGCGGCTGGCGGCGCACCGGGAACTCGGGCGTTGCCCGCGCGCCATCGGCGAAGCCGTTATCCTCGGGCCGGACCACGCGGCCCTCGTAAAGCTCGGTATCGCCGCGCCGCTTGATCCAGCCCTCGCGCAGCCGCGCGATCCCCTGCGCGATGTCGATCTGCGCCGCCGGATCGCTATATGGCCCCGAGCTGTCATAGACCCGAAGCGGCTTCTCGCCCGCGCTTGGGTGAAGCGCGATCTCGCGCATCGGAACGCGCAGATCGGGGTGGATCTGCCCGCGCGCATAGATTTTCGTCGAGGCCGGCAGCGGGCCGGTCGTGACCTCGGGCGCGGCGCGATCAAGGTTCGGGGCGGGTTTGGTGTCACTCATATCAGGCTCCTTGCATGTGCAAAGACCCAGCTCTGGAAGGAAAGGGGATTGCGAGGCGTCCGCAAACCGCACCGTCCCTACGCCAGTGTGAACTGGATCAGGTTCGAAGGGTTTCCGGCGCTGCAAGCTCGCCAGCCGGATCTCGGCCCCTTGACGGGACACCCCTGGTGAGGCCCCGATCCTGGACCGGCAAGCCGCCTGTGTCAAACCCGCCCCTTGCGCCCGCCCGGCTTTGGCGCGAGGCTGCGCCGGAAGGAGACGATCATGCCCATCAAGAACCGCTTTGCCGAATTGCTGCCCGAGATCACCGAATGGCGGCGCGATTTTCACCAGCATCCCGAGATCGGCTACGAGGTGCACCGCACCGCCGCCCGCGTCGCGGAATTGCTGCGCGAGTTTGGCGTCGATGAGGTGACCGAGGGCATCGGACAGACCGGCGTTGTCGCCGTGATCCGCGGCAAAAGCGACAGCGCGGGCCGCGTGATCGGGCTGCGCGCGGATATGGATGCGCTGCCGATCACCGAAAAGACCGGCGCGGATTATGCCTCTCGGCATGACGGCGCGATGCACGCTTGCGGGCATGACGGCCATACCGCGATGCTGCTGGGCGCCGCGCGCTATCTGGCCGAGACGCGCAATTTCGACGGCACCGCCGTGCTGATCTTCCAGCCCGCCGAAGAGGGGCTGGGCGGCGGACGCGCCATGATCGAGGACGGGCTGACCGAGCGTTGGGGCATTCAGGAATTCTACGGGATGCACAACATGCCGGGGATCCCTGTCGGCTCGTTCGCGATCCGCGAGGGGGGGATCATGGCCGCCTCTGACCGCTTCGAGATCGCGGTGACCGGGCGCGGCGGTCACGCGGCGGCGCCTCATGACGTGATCGACCCGGTTCTGACAAGCGCGCAGATCATCACCGCGCTGCAATCCATCGTCTCGCGCAATGTCGATCCGCTGAAGAACGCAGTCGTCTCGTGCTGCGTCATCACCACCGACTCGCCTGCCGATAACGTGATCCCGCAAACCGTGGTCATTCGGGGCACCGCGCGGAGCCTTGACGCGGACGTGCGCGCCCAGCTTGAAGCCGGGATCACCCGCGTCGCCTCGGGCGTTGCAACGGCGATGGGCGCGAAGGCCGACACCCGCTATGTGCGCGGCTATCCGGTGACCGTGAACCACCCGGACGAGACAGGTTACGCGGTCGATGTCGCCAGAAAAATCTCGGCCGATGTGGATACCGATGTCGCCCCGATGATGGGCGGCGAGGATTTCAGCTTCATGCTGGAATCGCGCCCCGGCGCCTATATTTTCGTCGGCAACGGGGACAGCGCGACGCTCCACCACCCCGAATATAATTTCAGCGACGAAGCCATCCCCTTCGGCGCAAGCTGGTATGCCGGCATGGTCGAGGCACGGATGCCGGCCGCGTAAGGCGGGCTGGCGGCCGTATTCACGGTTCATGTTCGTGCGAGCGCGCCAAATTGCGTTCTAGCGCGCGGCTCTTGTCGCTGAACAGCTGCTCGTCGGCCAAGCGCCGCTAAGCCGCTTGGCCCCGGCGGCGACAAGCCGCGCGTGCCGCCGCCAACTCTTCATCCCCAGACAAACCTGACGCGACGTCAACAGGCGCAAGTGACAACTCACGGTTGACAGAGCCCTGTTTTGCTTACCTATTTTGTAAATACAAATATTTCGCGCGATCTAACTAGTTAACAATTGTTGATTTTTCTGCACATCTTTTCGGGAGGAACAAGAATTGACCAATTGCTCGACACTCGGAGCGCTAAGCCTGACCGTAGCTTTGATGGCCGCCTGCGGCCCGGCATCCGCGCCTCCGCCAGAGACGCCAAGCGATGAGAGCGTCTCCGCCCCCCGGCTTCCCGGCGGCTTCCTGCGCACGGACGGGCGCGGCGATGTCGCGGTGACAAAAGCCGGTGCGGTTCAATGCGCGCCCACAAGCGCGCAGGACGCGGCGACGGCTCTGGCGGCGACCAACGCGGTTCGCGCGAGGGCGGGGCTTGCGGCGCTGCAAACCCATGCCGCCATCCAGCGCGCGGCCGAAAGCCACGCCTGCGACATGGCGCGGCGCGGGTTGATGACCCATGCCGGCAGCAGCACGACCGGGCCGGCCGCCCGCGTCCGCGCCGAAGGGTACGGCCCGCGCGTCACCTCGGAAAATATCGCGGCAGGGCGGATGGATCTGCAAAGAACGCTGGCGGAATGGTCATCCTCGCCCGACCACCAGTCGAACGTCGTGATCCCCGGCCTTCGCCATATGGGCATCGGCAGCGCGGTCGGCTCGGACGGGCGAACGGTGTTCTGGGCCGCCGTCTACGCGCAGCCGCGCTAAGCGCCCCCGGGCGCGATGTCGCGGCGGGCATTTCTCGCCCCGTCGCGACAAGCGCCTAGCTTTCAGCCCATCGCCAGCAGAGCGCCCAGCAGATCGCGCCGGCGCAGCACGCCGATCACCGCGCCGTCGCGCAGCACCGCATAAAGCCGGTGGCTGTGGTCAAGAAATATCTCGGCCGCCGTGACAAGGTCCGTGCCCGCCTCGATCGACATGGGCGCGCGGCTCATCTGATCGGCGACGGTGCCGCTCCATTGCCGGTAATAGCTGGCGTTCAGGGCGGGGCGAAAGCAGTCCTTCTGCGTCAGCATCCCGACCAATGCGCCCGACCCGTCTAGCACCGGCGCCCCCGCCCAGCCCTCGCGCACCAGCATCGCTGCGGCCTCGCGAATCGGCAGATCGGGGGCGAGCGCCAGAAAATCGCGGCGCATCACATCGTCGATCGTGCCGGCCTGCGCGTTCATTCTCCCGCTCCCTTGATGCGGTTCGGGCAATCGGTGCAGCGGTCCCGGCGCGGCAGGCACGCGGCCGACCCGCACGAGCTTTGCACCGGCGCGCGGCCGAACAAAGTGCCGAGCCCGATCCCGGCGACGGCAAGCGCAAACACGATAAGGGCGAAGATGAATTCCATGATGCGGCCTCCTTTTTCTCGCGGTTGTTCAGGCGTCCAGCAGATGCGCCATGCGCCCGGTCGCCTGTCGGGCAAGGCCCCCTTCGGCATCGCTTTCCAGCAGCAGCGCATCAAGCCCGGCCGAGCGGGCAAGCGCCTCTGCGCCATCCCCCGCCGCCATAAGCGCGGTCGCCCATCCATCGGCAAGCGGCCCGTCCGCGTGCGCCACGGTCGCCGACAAAAGGCGGCTTTCAACCGGAGCGCCGAGGGCCGGGTCGATGATATGGCTATAGCGCCGCCCGCCCAGATCATAGCCCTGCGCCCTGACGCCAGACGTCGCGACCGCGAGCCCCGCCGGCACGATCACCGCCGCGAGGGCGTCTGCGCCCGGGCGCGGATCTTCGATCCCGATCCGCCACGACGCGCCGTCCGGCCGCGCCCCCTCGGCGCGCAGATCGCCGCCCAGATCGATCAGGAAATCGCCCTGCCCTTCAGCGCGCAGCAGCGCCGCCACTCGGTCGAGCGCATGGCCCTTGGCGATGCCGCACGGATCGAAGGTCAACGCCGCGCGGTCCTTGATGATGGCGCCTTGCTCGACGCGCAAGCCAGCCAGATGGGGCGCGCCGTCGCCCTTGATCGGGCCGAAGCCGAAACGCGCGACAAGCGGGCCAACCGTCGGATCGAAGCGCCCGCCGCTCGCGCCCGCAAGCTGGAGCGCCTGCGCGGCCAGAGCCGCCAGCTCATCGCCCGCTCTGAACGCGCCCGCCCCGGCCCGGTTGAGCCGCGTGACCTCGCTGTCAGGGCGCCACGGCGACATCTGACGGTCCACCTCGTCCAGCACCGAAGCGATCCGCGCCGTCAGCCGGTCCAGTTCCGCGCCGCGCCCGACCGTGACCTGCCAGCCCGCACCGAACGCCTCGCCCCCGATCACCGATACCGGCGCCGCGCCGCGACCAAGCGCGGGGGCTGCCAGAAGGCCGATGCCGGCAGCGATCAGGAAACGGCGGCTGACTTCATGTTGAGATGTGCTCATGGCTCAGGCTCCGAAATCATCGTTATGGATGGAATGAGGCTCGACCCCAAGCCGCCCCAGCGTTGCCAGCACGGCCGAGATCATGACCGGCGGGCCGCAAAGATAATATTCGCAATCCTCGGGCGCGGGGTGGTCTGACAGCGCCTTTCGGACGGTCTCGTGAATGAACCCGGTCGGGCCGGTCCAGCGATCGCCCGGCGCGGGCTCGGTCAATGCGGGCACGAAACGGAAATTGGGGTGCGCCTTGGCGATGCGCGCGAACTCGTCCTCGTAGAACAGATCGCCGGCGCTGCGGGCGCCGTAGAAATAGGTCATCTTGCGGCTCGTCCCCAGCCCGATCTGTTCGTGGATCATCGCGCGCAGCGGCGCCATGCCGACGCCGCCGCCGATGAACACCATCTCGCGCTCGGTCGGCTGGACGTGGAATTCGCCGAACGGGCCGGACGCCTCGACACTGTCCCCCTCGCGCAGCCCGAACAGCCAGGACGACACGCGCCCCGGCGGGACCGTCGCCTCTTCGCCCGCAGGCGGGACGGCGAGGCGGATGTTGAAGACGATCTGGCCCTTATCTTCGGGGCGCGAGGCGATAGAATAGGCGCGCGTGACCGCCAGCGGCGAGACGGTGCGCATCGCGCTCCACCCCGACTGGTCCCACTCGGTGCGGAACTGCGGGGCGATCTCGATCTCGGCGAAGTCGAGCCGGTAGGGCGGCGCGGTGAGCTGCATGAAGCCGCCCGCGCGGAAGTCGATCTCGGCCCCTTCGGGCAGATCGAGCACCAATTCGCGGATCAGCGGCGCCAGCATCCGGTTCGAGGCCACACGGCAGGACAGCGTCTCGGCGGCAAGCGCATCGCCCGCCACCGTCACGTCGCACGCCCCGCGCAGCGTGACCTGACAGGCAAGCCGCGTATGGGCGCGGCGTTCGGGCGCCGACAGCATACCGCGCTCGGTCGCCTGAACCTCGCCCGCCCCGGCGCCGGTCGCGGTGACGCGGCAGAGCCCGCACGTGCCCGCGCCGCCGCACGCCGCCGGGATCGCGAGCCCCGCATCATGAAGCGCCTCGAGCAGTTTTTGTCCGCGCGCCGCCTCGATCTTGGTCGTCTCGTTCACCGTGATGATGGCCGCGCCTTCGGGGATCAGCCTGCGCCGCGCCGCCAAAAGGCCCAGCGTCAGCAGCGCCACAAGCGCGGTGATGACAAGCGCGGAAAGGACGATCTCGGTCATGGCGCCACCATCTGCGCGAAGGCCGAAAAGCCAAGCGACATCATGCCGGTCAGCACGAACGCGATGCCAAGCCCGCGCAGCCCGTCCGGGATGTCGGCATAGGACAGCCGCGCGCGGATCGCGCCCAAGAGGATCACCGCGACCGCAAACCCGGTCCCGGCGCCAAGCCCGAAGACGGTCGCCTCGGCAAAGCTGTACTGACGCTCGACCATGAACAGCGCGCCGCCCAGAATGGCGCAATGAACGGCGAGAAGCGGCAGGAAAACCCCGAAACTCGCGTGGACCTTCGGGAAAAAGCGATCGAGCAGCATCTCGGTCAGCTGCACGGTAGCCGCGACAACGCCGATAAACGCGATCAGGGCCAGATATGACAGATCGAGCTCCGGCATCCCCGCCCAACGCCACGCGCCGGGCGCCAGAAGATTGGCGTAGATAAGCTGGTTCAGCGGCACGGTGACACCCATCACGCCGATGACCGCGAGCCCGAGGCCGACCGCCGCACCGGTGCGCCGCGAGAGCGCGATGAAGGTGCACAGCCCCAGAAAGAAGGTCAGCGGCATGTTGTCGACGAATGCCGCGCGCAGGAAAAGGGCGACCAGATCGTTCATGGCGCGCGGTCCGGCTCTGGGGCGGGGAATTCGGGCTGCTCGATCTGCTCGGCCCAGAAACTGCGGATCAGCCACACGAGCCCGCCAAGGATGAAGAACGCGGACGGCGCGAGCAGCATGAGGTTCAGCGGAACGAACCAGCCCCCCTGATCGACCGTCGCGAGTATCTGAAACCCGGCGAGCTTTCCGGTCCCGAAAAACTCGCGCGCGCCGCCGATCAGCAGCAGGACCAGCGAATAGCCAAGCCCGTTCCCCAAGGCGTCCACCATCGCAGGCACCGGCGCGTTGTGGCGCGCGAAGGATTCGGTCCGGCCCAGCACAAGGCAGTTGGTCGCGATCAGGCTGACGAATACGGAGAGGCTCCGCGAGATCTCGTAGAAATAGGCTTGCAGGAACTGGTCGATCACGATCACCAGCGAGGCCACGATCATGATCTGCACGATCAGCCGGATCGAGGACGGGATATGCCGCCTGATGAGCGAAATCAGCAGCGCCGCCATCACCACGACGAAGATCAGCGACAGCGACATGGTCAGCGCGGTCACGATCGATGTGGTGACGGCAAGGGCCGAGCAGATGCCCAGGATTTGCAGCGTCACCGGGTTCTGCCGGATCAGCGGATCGGTCAGGATCGGCCAGAGCGCGCGGCGCGGAGCGTCGGTCATCGCTAGAACTCCCCCCGCCTGATCGCGTCCAGCAAAGGCCCGTATCCGTCGGGGCCCAGCCAGAAGCGCACCATCTGCGTCACCGCGTTATTGGTGCGGGTGGCGCCGGTGATCCCGTCCACCTCGTAATCGGATGCGGCCGGGCCGCGCGCCACGGCAAAGCGCATATTGCCGGCCTCGTCAGCGGTGCGGCGGCCGGTGAACTGGGCCTGCCATGCGCTTTCTTCGATGCGCGCGCCAAGGCCGGGGGTTTCCGACTGATCGGTGATCGCAAGCCCCGCGATCGTGCGCATATCGCCGCGCAGCGCCAGCATCGCCTCGATCGCGCCGTTATAGCCCGACCCGACCACCGGCAGGATCACAAGCGAGACCGGCCCGCTTTCGCCCTCGCGCAGCAGGAAAATCTGCGCGTAATCGGGGCGCGTTCCGATCCCGGCGATGTCCTGCGCGGGGGTGAGGCTGGTCCAGTTGCCGGCCTCGTTCAGCGCGGCATTCACCGTCTCGGGGCCCAGATCGGGCGCCGCGCGCCCGCGTTCAAGGTCGATCACAACGGTCGACAGGCGCCCGCCCTCGGCGCTCGCCAGCATCGCCTCCATCCCCGGGATCGCGGAGACGAGCGCCTCGAGCCGCGCCTCCTGCTCGGCGGCGCGGTTGGCCATCTGGACCGGGCGCAGGATCACGGTTGCCGCACTGACCATCAGCGCGCAGGCGAGCGCGAGCAGAATCGCGACCGCGATCGTCTTGCCGCGGCTGTCATTGGGCGCGGCCATCAGCCGGCGCCATTGCGATACGGGGTTCAGATCAGCCAAGCGATTTCCTCCGTCGATACTGCCACAGCGCAAGCGCGGCATCGTCGTAAAGCGGCGCGGCAAGCGAGGCGAGAAGCGCCGCCGACACGGCAAGCTGGACCGGCGCGGCATCTGCCCACATCGCCGTAAACAGCGCGGCGAGCGCGCCGTAGCTCGCCCCCGTCAAGGCGCGGCCGAGCCCGGTCGTCCCGCTTGTCACGGGATCGGCCACCAGCAGCGCCAGCACGACCAGAATGGCGGTCATCGCGGGGCCGACCGGAATACCGGCCAGATACGCGCCCGCCAGTGCGGCCAGCGCGAAGGCCGGAACACGCCAGTGCATGACGCCGAAAAGGCAGCCGATCACCAGCATCGCCATCGCAGCCCAGCCGGTCTGGACGGCAAGCTCGGGCCACCCGGCCGCCGGAAAGCCGAAGCCGGCAAAGGCGAGCGTGATCGTCGCGGGGTTCAGGATGTTGCGCCCCCAGCCGCCCATGACCAATTCGCCAAAGACAACGCCAAAGCTGATCGAGAGGATCAGCGCGACCGGCCCCAGCCCCGGCGGCGCGAGCATCGCGATGGCGAGCGCGGTCAGCGCGCCGGCAAGCGAGGGCGGCTGCGCGCGCAAAAGCATGAAGACGCCATGCCAGATCCCGGCAGCGATCAGCACCGCGATCAGGCGCAGCGCGGCGCCGGCGCCTTCCGTCCACAGCCACGCCAGCGCAAGCGGCAGGCTGGCGATCAGCAAGATGGCCGCGACGGTCTCGCGGCTCCAGATACCGCGCATCATGCGCCTTCCTCCCGCGCGATCTCGTCCAGCGCGGTGCGGAGCAGGCCCTTGAAGCCCGGCTCGGCGTCGGTGACGTAATCGAGAAGCTCCATATCCTCTTCCAGCAGCGACAGCGCGCCGAGCGCGACCGCCCCCTCGAGATCGCCCGAGGACAGCGCGCGCATCAGCGCCATCGCGGGAATACCGCCCGCAAGCGCCTGTTCGGCGGCGATTGTGGGGATGACCGGCATCGGGCGCGCGGCGCGGCTCAGCGCGGCGCGGAACCAATGGCGGCGCGGCTGATCGCCCCGGCGCGGCACCACCGTCACCTGCCGGTCGCGCAGGCGCAGATGGCGCGCCTCGAGAGCGCCGGGGAGCGCGCCCGACAGGATCGCGCGCGGGCCGGGGGTCAAGAGGCCCTGCACCAGCTCGCGCATATCCGCGCCGATCTGGCAGCGCACGAGGCGCCCGCGCGCAAGGCCCGGACCTGCGACGCTGACCACGCGCGTCTCGGGCACCAGCCCCTCGGCCAGAAGGCTGCCAATCGCGGCCACCTCTTGCGCGTCGATCTCCCAGATCCGGGCTTCATGGCTCGCGGGGCGCAGGCGGTGAATATAGCCGCCCGCAAGCCCGCCGGGGTGGAGATTGCCCGCGCGCAGGATCCGAACGCGGCCCGAGGCGGGCACCAGATCCGCGCCCCGGTCCTGAATGACGAAAACGGGGCCTTCGGTGAGCCGGGACAGCGCCTCGATCCCGCGCGCGAAGAACTCCTCCGCCCCCTTCAGCGCGACGCGCGTGGGCGCGGCAAGCGGGCGCGTGTCATGCGCGGTCACGAAGATCGCAGCCGCCACCTGATCCGATGCGGGAAACGCGCCGAACGGGCGCGAGCGAAAGCCGGTCCAGAGCCCCGTTTCGAGCAAAAGCGCCCGCAGCGCCTCGGGCGATTGATCGCCTGTCGCGTATTCGCGCCGGTCCGCATCCGCATCGCGGAAGATGACGATCTGCGAGAGGGCGCGCCCCGCGCCCAGATCGAGCCGCGCGATCTTGCCGCCGACCGGCGCCGTCAGGGCCAGCTCGGGCTGGCGCCGCGCGCGCATCAGCGGCGCGCCCTGCGCGACCTGATCGCCCGGCTTCACCAGCGGATCGACCCGGAAATCGCGCCCGAACCCGGCGCCCAGAGCCGACTCGTCGGTCAGCGCCAGTTGCGGCGCGCCCGCCTCCGCAGGCGGGCTTTCGATCGGCAGCTTTAGGCCACGCCGAAGCAACAGGCTCACGTCTGGCCCTCCTTATGAAAGCGCCAAGATTACGTGTTCCTTGCCGGGCGCGCGGAAAACCACCCGCGCCATATTGCCCGCCATCACTGCTCGCGTTAGGCTGATGCTATCAGGCGCGCGGACCGTCCACAACCTTCTGAGGAACCGGTTATGCCCGATGCGTATTCTTTTCTGCGACAGAGCTCGCGGTTGATTTGTATAGGTTTTATGACAATCGGCCTGGCCGGCTCGCCGATTGGCCCGGCTGCGGCTCAGACCCCGCCCGCGGCGGACGCGCCCGCCCCCGAGGCGAGCGTCGAGACGCCCGCGATCATCCCCGAGGGCGCCGACGTCCCGCTGCCGCCCGCCGGCGCGCCGACCGATGCCGCCGAGGCCCCTGCGCCGGATGAGGCCGCGCCGCCATCCTACACGCTCCCCTCGGTCGCCCCGCGCGCGCCGGACCGGATCCCGGTGCCGAATGCCGCTGAAATCGCGCTCTGGTCCCGGTCGGGCCACGCGGATGCCTCGGCGCGGGCCTTCAGCCATTGGAACGACGCGGGTGAGATCCCCGCGAACTGCGCGAGCTGCCATTCCGGCGAGGGGTTTCGCAATTTCCACGGCCTCGACGGCTCGGAGCCCGGTCTGCGCGACGAGCCCTTCGCGATCGGCGGCGTTGTCGATTGCGCGACCTGCCACAATACCGGCCTCACCGAAATCCGCGAGATCGCCCTGCCGAACGGCATGATGCACCCGACCGCGCCGGGCGAGCAATCCTGCATGACCTGCCATCAGGGCCGCGCTTCGGGGCAGGCGATTGCCGACGCAACCGAAGCGGGCGATCCCGACACGCCGAGCAGCGATCTGCGTTTCATCAACCCCCATTACGCGACCGCAGCCGCGATGTGGCTGGGCGGCTACGCACAGCTTGGCTATGAATATCCCGGCCGCGACTATGAGGGCCGGTTCACCCACGCCAAGCCCGTCGCGACCTGCGCCGCCTGCCACGATCCCCACTCGCTCGAGGTCGCCAGCTCGACCTGCCTCACCTGCCACGATTCGGGCGATGCGAAGGAGATCCGTATCTCGCGGACCAGCTTTGACGGCAGCGGAGCGCGCAATCAGGGCATTTATCTGGACATCCAGAACAATGCGCGCCGGCTCCACCAGATGGTGCTGGATTACGCGGCCGAGATCGCGGGCACGCCGATGATCTATGACGGCGCGCGCCATCCCTATTTCTTCGCCGACGCGAACGCGGACGGTGTGATCGACGAGGCGGACGGGCGCCCGGTGGCGTTCACGGACTGGACGCCCCGGCTTTTGCGCGCGGCGTATAACTGGAAATTCGTGACCGCCGATCGCGGCGCCCATGTCCACAACCCGCATTACGCGCTGCAATTGCTGCACGATTCGATGGCCGATCTGGCGGGGGCGATGGGGGTTGATTTTGCCCAGACCGGCGTGCGCCGCGACTGATCAGGACTGTTAACCGCCCTTAGCCTGCTGTTGGCAGCAGGCTGAGGTCGGTCGGTCATTCTAAACCCGCGCTCATGGCCCGGCGCAGATCTGCGCCTTGGCAAGGCGCGCCTCGCCGATCTGCGCGGAATAGGCGCGGAACCCCTGCTCATCGAGCATAAGGACACGGTAGCAGGGCGGCCCGGATGTCCAGAACGGCGCGGGATTGTCGATGTCGGTGACAAAGCGATGCGCGCTCGACTGCCCCGAGCTGAACGCGATGCCTCCGGCGGATGTCCCGCAAAGCGGCACGTGGATATGGCCGAAAACGATATGGCGGACGCCGCCGGGATGGGCGGTCAGGATCGCCATCAGATCGCCCGCATCGTGGAGCCCGATATGTTCGAAATGGGCCAGACCGTCCGGCACTGGCGGGTGGTGGATAAAGACCGTCACCGGGGCGCTGCCCGCGCCCTTTAGCGCGCCGCGAAGCCAGCTTTGGCGATCCGCGCAGAAGCGGCCGCCGATCGTCGCGGGGTGGTGGCTGTCGAGAAAGAGGAGCCGCCCCTGAGGCGTATCGAGCGAGGATTGAACGAACCCGTTCTCGTCCACCGGATGATCGGGGAAGGCGCCCCGAAATGACGGCCTGTCATCGTGATTGCCAAGCAGCAGCCGCACCTCGCAGGGCAAACCTGCCAGCACTTCGCGCAGCAGCGCATAGGCGGCCGGATCGCCATCATTGCAAAGATCGCCGGTCAGCACGACCAGATCGGTATCGCGGTGATGGGCGGCGATTTCGGCCACGATCGCGGCCAGCTGCGCGGCGGGGTCGATGCCGAAAATAAGCCCGCCGGGCGGCAAAAGATGCGTGTCGGTGATCTGAATGATTTTCATCGAAGCCGCCTTAACGCCGGAAATCGTAGCGGGGCACTTGGCGCGCCCCGCCGGCTGCGCTTAGCGCATCAGGTTGTTGGTCTGCTCGACCATTTGCGCCAGCCCGTCCTCGGGCGAGACCTCGCCGCGCATCACCGTGCCGATAATGTCGCGCTGCGTGCGCCAGATGCGAACCGAATCCCCGCCCGGATAGCCGGCCCAGGGGCGCGAGCGGTCGGCCTGCCGCGCGGCCGTCGCGACATTCGGGTGCTCGACATAATAGGGCGCGAGATAGTCGTCGCCGGTCGCGCGGATATTGGTCGGAAGATAGCCGGTGATGCGCACGATCACGTTCTGCGCCTCGGGACCGGTCACCCATTTGAGATATTCCCAGGCCGCCGCCTGACGCGCCTCGTCATCGGTGAGGATGACCGCCGCGTTGCCGCCGGTCGGCACGCCGCCATCTTCCTTGTCATCAAGCGGGAAGGTCGTCGTCACCAGCTCGAACCGATCGCCAACCAGCTCTTCGATGGTCTGCACATGGGCGGGGGTCGAGAAGATCATCCCGGTCAGACCGGCGCCGAATTGCTGGCGCGACTGATCCCAGTCAAGAACGGGCTGCCCCGCCTCGGTCACAAAGCGGCGCAGCAGGTTCAGCGCGTTGAGCCCGGTCTCGCCGTCGAACGCGACGGTGCCGCTCTCGGCATCGACCAGCTCGCCGCCCTGCTGATAGATCATCGCCTGCCACAGCCAGTCATCGGGCCAGCCGGCGATGTCATAGGCGAGACCCGCCGCGTTGGGGTTCGCCTCGCGGATCGCAACGGCAAGCTCGATCACCTCGTCCCAGGTACCCGGCAGGTTTTCAGGATCGCCGCCGGCCGAGCGGACCAGATCGGCATTGGCATACATGATCGGCGAGGAGGCGTTCACCGGCAGCCCGTATTGCACGCCCCCGACTTCACCCAGCGCGACCATTGGCGCTGCGAAATTCTCGTCCAGATAGGATTGCCCGCCATCGGCCTCGATGAAGGGCGCGAGATCGGTGATCTGGCCGCGCGCGGCAAGCGTCGTCGCCAACTCGTCCAGCAGGTGATAGCCCGAGAAGAACACGTCGGGCATATCGTTCGTCACGGCGGCGCGCAGAACCTGCTGATGGCCCTCGTTATAGCCGGCGGCCGGGGCGAGGAAGTTGATGCGGATCTCGGGATTGTTCTCCATGAACGTCTCGGCCAGCGGCTGATGGAAGCGCGTGAAGCCGGGCAGGTTGTAAAGCACGTTCAGCGTGATCGGCTCGGCCGCCAGCGGCATGGCGGTGCCCATCAGGACCGCAGCGGCGGTCATTGTCTTGAAAAAGCTCATCACATTCTCCTTGGAGCGTTGCGGGGGAAGAAAACTCATTTCACGCCGGTCATGGTGATCCCGTCGATGAAGCGGCGCCGCGCCAGCAGGAAGCACAGCACCATCGGCGCGGTGATGATCGCAGCGCCGGCCATCAGGGCGCCGTAATCGCTGCCCGATTCCGCATCGGCGAAGAACAGCATCCCAAGCGGCGGCGGGGCGAGGCGGATGTCGCTGACCACGATCATCGGCCAGTAAAGATCGTTCCAATGCGCGACGATCGAGAACACCGAGAACGCCGCGAGGGCGGGCAGAGAGCCGCGCAGCACGATGCCCCAGCAGATCTCCATCTCGGAAAACCCGTCCATCCGCGCCGCCTCGATGATCTCGTCGGGGTAGGAACGGAAGGACTGGCGCAGCAGGAAGATCGCAAAGACCGAGAGGAAAAACGGCAGCATCAGCGCGAAATAGGTGTTCAGCAGCTTCGCCTTGGCGAGCCCCACGAACAGCGGCAGCGCCAGCGCCTGCATCGGCACGCAAAGCGCGCCGATCACCAGCGCCAGCATCAGCCCCTGCCCGCGAAAGCGCAGCTTGGCCAGCGCGTAGGCGGCGGGCACGGCGGTCAGGATCTGCACGATAAGGATGCCGAGGCACACGATCACCCCGTTCAGCATGAACTGCGCCATCGGCACTTGTTGCATGGCGCGGTTGTAATTCTGCCGGGCGGCGAAATTCTCGGGGATCGGCCAGAGAGAGATGTTGAAAATCTCGGCCGGCGGGCGGATCGAGGTCAGCAGCATCCAGTAGAACGGCAGCAACACGAACACCGCGCCCGCGATCAGGATCAGCCATGAGACGACGCGGCCCATCAGTAATGCACCTTCTTGTCCATGAAGAATGTCTGCCAGATCGACAGCGCCAGAATGATCGCCAGAAACAGCAGCGTCAGCGCGGCGGCATAGCCGGTCTCGGAATACTCGAAACCTTCGAGATAGATCGCGTAAAGCAATGTTTCCGAACCAGATCTTCCCTTGGTCAGCACGGCGACCGTCTCGAACACCTTGAACGCACTGATCGAGGTCGTGACCAGCACGAACATCGTGGTCGGCCCCAGCATCGGCCATGTCACTGTCAGAAATCGGTCGATGCCGGTTTTCGCGCCGTCCATCCGCGCCGCCTCGTATAGATCTCGGGAAATCCCGGTCAGCCCGGCGAGATACAGCACCATGTTGAAGCCCAGCACCTGCCATACGCCGATCATCGCCAGCGTCGGGATCAGGAGCGAGGGGTTGCCGAGAAATGAGACCGGCTCCATCCCCAGCCAGCGGATCGCGGCATTGACCGGGCCGAGCGAGGGGTGCAGCACGAATTGCCACACCGTCGCCATCGCAACCAGCGTGGCGGTCACGGGAAGGAAATAGGCGATCTCCCAAAAGCCGCGGCTGCGCGTGCGCTCATGCACCAGCACGGCGATCAGCAGCGCGAGGCCGATGCCGAGCGGGATGACGATTGCCGCGTAAACGAGCGTATTTCGCAGCGCGCGGATGAACACCGGGTCGGACATGGCGCGGCGGAAATTGTCGAGCCCGGTGAACTCGGTCTGGATCGCGCCGAGACGGTAATCGGTGACGCTGAAGCCCAAAAGCGCGATCAGCGGGACGATATAGATCACCAGCAGCAGAAAGATCGCGGGCGCCACAAAGATCAGCGCGCCGCGCCCGCGATGCGCGCGGGGCCGGGCGAGTGCGGCGCCTTGCGGGGGCGAGAGCGGGGCGGCGGTCATGCTCATGCGGCATGAACCTCGGCGCGCAGAGTCTCGAGCCGCGCGCCATCAGCGCCGAAGAGATGCGCGTTCTGGGGATCGAACGCGATCTCGACCCGCGCGCCGTCCTCGGGCGGGCGGCGCAGATCGCCGGGCAGGCGCATGACCGCAGGGTGATCGGCGCCGTCGAGGCTCAGCGTCACATAGCGGTCGGCGCCGTGCATCTCGCTGTGGAGAACGCGCGCCGCCAGCCCCTCACCCGGCGCTGCGGCGAAGCCGAGGCTTTCCGGCCGCAGCCCCAGACTCGCCGGTCCCTGCCCCGCCTTTGTCCGCAGCGACAGCGCCCGGCCCAGAAGCGAGACATCACCCTCGGCGCCGATCTCGACCGGGAAAAGGTTGATCGAGGGCGAGCCGATGAACCGCGCCACGGTCAGATTGGCGGGGCGGTGATAAAGATCGTCGGGCGTGCCGAGCTGGATGATCCGCCCCGAATCCATCAGCGCGATGCGGTCGGACATGGTCATCGCCTCGACCTGATCATGGGTGACATAGATGAACGTCGCGCCCAGCCGGCGATGCAGCGCGGCAAGCTCGTCGCGCATATGGTTGCGCAGTTTCGCGTCGAGATTGGACAGCGGCTCGTCCATCAGGAACGCCGCCGGCTGGCGCACCAGCGCCCGTGCCAGCGCGACCCGCTGACGCTGCCCGCCCGAAAGCTGCGCCGGCTTGCGATCGAGCAGCGGGGTGATCTGAAGCGTCTCGGCCGCCGCCTCGACCTGCTTGGTGATCTCGGCGCGCGCCCTGCCCTGTCCGGGCAGCAAACGCCCCAGCAGCGGCAGCCGCGCCGCCATCGAAAGCTGGCGCATCCGCAGCGGCGTCGCGATGTTCTGGCGCACGGTCATATGCGGGTAAAGCGCGTAGCTTTGAAACACCATCGCCAGATTGCGATCGCTGGGATCCACTTGCGTGACATCCTGCGCGCCGATCCGCACCTGGCCCTCATCGGCGCGCTCGAGCCCCGCGATAATCCGCAAAAGCGTCGATTTCCCGCAGCCGGACATGCCAACCAGCGACAGAAATTCGCCCGAGCGAATCTCCAGATCAATCCCCCTCAGCACCGCGCTGTCGCCGAAGCTTTTGGTGATGCCGGTCAGGGTGAGCGATTTTGCCGTCATGATTTTCCCTCAGGTCGCGGGTGTCCTTAATGACGGCGGATGTCTGTGGGGTGACAAAGACGTAAAGCTTGGATGACAGACCCGCGCGCCCCAGCGATCGGTCGATTGTCACACCAGCTTCATGCCGCCCCGTTAACCAACGCCCCTATCGGCGCCACGAAACAGGGCCGACATGAAGGAGCTTTCGATGGACAGACGGAACTTTCTGGCGGCCTCGGCGGCCGCGATTGCGGCGATCCAGATGCCGCGTATGGCGTTTGCGCAGGACGGCACGCTTTACGTTTACAGCGGCTCGGATTCGAACATCACCGATTTCTGGAAGAACACCATCGTGCCGGCCTTCCGCCGCACCGGGAACGAGACCCGGATCGAAGTGGTCGATGCCGGTGACAGCGCGGGGATGCGCGCGATGGCCGACCGCGCTCTCGCGGCGATGTCGAGCGATGCCGACCCGCAGCTTGACCTGATGGAAGCGTTCGACCCGCGCCATCCGGCCGGCGCGATCGACCAGGGGCTCTGGGTCAATTTCGACGAGCTGGGCCTTGAAAACGCAGAGCGGATCAACCCCGATGCGATCGACAGCCCCTATTCGATGCCCTATCGCGGCTCGCAGGTCTTGCTGGCGTTCGACACATCGAAGCTCAGCCCCGAGGACGCGCCGACCACCTGGGACGAGCTGACCGCGTGGATCGAGGCCAATCCCGGCGAGTTCATCTATAACCGCCCCGACAAGGGCGGCTCGGGCGGCAACTTCGTGCGCCGCGCCATTCACGAGGCGAACGGGCGCGATCCGTCGAAATTCACGCTCGACAATTTCACCCCCGAATTCGCCGAGGAATCGCTCGCCCCGGCGTGGGAGCTGCTGGCCGCGCTTGGCCCGAATCTCTACCAGAACGGCACCTATACCGCCGGGAACACGCAATCGCTGCAAATGCTGGCGCAGGGCGTTGTGACCATGATCCCGGTCTGGTCCGATCAGGTTCTGCAAGCGATCCGCGAGGGCGTTCTGCCGGAAGATACCGGCCTCGTGCAGCTTCAGGATCTGGCGCTTGCCGGCGGGTTCTCGCGCGTGACGATCCCGACCAATGCCGCGCATCGCGACACCGCGATCGAGCTCGCAAACTTCCTGCTGAGCGAAGAGATCCAGACGGCGATCATCGAGGA
This sequence comes from Paracoccus sp. (in: a-proteobacteria), assembly GCA_030539455.1. Taxonomy (GTDB): domain Bacteria; phylum Pseudomonadota; class Alphaproteobacteria; order Rhodobacterales; family Rhodobacteraceae; genus Paracoccus. Next base: position 19,021 of record JAUNRZ010000009.1, read on the forward strand.
ACTCGGCGGCTTCCCCGGCGTGAGCTGGGATCACGTCGCGGACGAGCTGCAAGAGAAATACCGCCTCCTGATCCCGCGCAGCATCCCGACCTTCCCGGGCGGCGAATGGGACGCGGCGATCAACGATGGCTGGTATCGCAACGTGGCACCCGGCACGCCGCGCGAATGAGCTTGCAGGCGGCTGAAATCGCGCGCGCCCCGGCCATTCGTCGGGGCGCGCTTGTCGGGCTGGGACTGGTCGCGGGGCCAGTGCTTCTGCTCGGCTGGCTGATTATCTACCCGATCTTCGACGCGCTTTGGCGCAGTCTCACGATCGCGGGGCCGGAGGGGCCGCAGCTCTCGCTCGATACTTATCGGTTTTTCTTCTCGGACAGCTATTCGCTTCGCAATCTGTGGCTGACGCTGTGGGTCACGGCGACGGTCGCGGCGCTTTTGCTGGCTGTGTGCCTGCCGATCTCGCTTTACCTGCGCTTTGCGAAAACCCGGCTTGCGGCCTATGTGCAGGGGCTCGCGATCCTGCCGATGTTCGTGCCTTCGGTCATTCTGGCCTATGCCCTGATCCGCACGATCGGCCCGAACGGAGCGGTTGATCTGCTGCTGAACGCCGTTGGTCTGCCGCGCATCACGAGCCCTTATCTGACGCCCTGGGGGCCGATCATCGGGCTTGTCTGGGACAATATCCCGATCACCGTGCTGATGCTGACGGCAGGGCTGGGCGTCGTCAGCGATAATGCGGTCGAGGCGGCGCGCGATGCGGGCGCGGGGAGGATTGCGCTGCTGCGCCACATCATCCTGCCGCAGATCGGCAACGCGGTGCTGGTGGCGCTCTCCTTCGCGGTGCTGGGCGTCTTTTCGGCCTTCACGCTGCCCTATGTGCTGGGCCCCGCCTCGCCCGAGATGATGGGCCCGTTCATGTCGCGCACCTTCAACGATCTGAACGATCCGCGCATGGCGATCACCCAAGCCGTCATCACCTTCATCATCTGCGCGGGCTTCGGCGCTTTCTATGTCCGCTCGGTCGCGCGCGGGCGGGCGCGGCGGACATGAGAGCGGCGCGCCTCGACTGGGTCGGGATCGGCTTTGCGATCGTGCTCACCGCGGTCATCGTCTTTCCGTTGCTGGTTGTCGGCACGTGGGCGTTTACCGAAGTCTGGCGCTACCCGTCGATTCTGCCTCAGGAATACGGGCTAAGATATTGGAATGCGACGCTTTCGCGGGTCGAGGTATGGGAATCTCTGTTTCTCTCCATCCGGCTCGCAAGCACCGTCACGCTGATCTCCGCCGTGATCTGCCTGCCCGCTGCCTACGCCTTCGCGCGGATGGAGTTTCCGGGCCGCAATATCCTCTTTCTGTCGTTCCTGTCCTCCTACGCCTTCCCGAAATTCGGCTTGCTGGTCGCGATTGCGGGGATTTTCCTTGGCCTCGGGCTGATCTCGACCTTCTGGGGCGTGGTGCTGATCCAGCTTGTCGGCACGCTCATGCTGATGATCTGGGTGCCGGTCGCGGCGTTTCAGGCGGTGGACCGGCGCATGGAAGAAGCGGCGCGCGATGCCGGAGCGGGGCCGCTGCGCGTCTTTTGGTCGATCACCCTGCCGCAGGCCGGCCCGACCATCTTTGCCGCGGTTCTGCTGACATGGGTGTCGACCTTCTACGAGACCGAGGGCGCGTGGCTGATCGGCGCGCCGCAGATGCGCACCATGCCGGTTCTGATGATCACCTATATCAACAACCAGATCGTCGTTCAGTATGGCGCGGTGCTGTCGGTCCTGCTGTGGGTGCCCTCATTCCTGATGCTACTATTCGCCCGCCGCGTGATCGGCTCACAAAGCTTCGCGCGCGGGTTCGGAGTCTAGGATGATCCTTCTGAATATTGAAAATATTGGCAAATCATTCGCGGGGAGCGAGGTCGTCAGCGACATCTCGCTCGGTATCGACGAGGGCGAGCTCGTCTCGCTTCTCGGCCCGTCCGGGTCGGGGAAATCGACCATTCTGCGCATGATCGGCGGGTTCGAGCAGCCGGGTCGCGGCGATATCCGCATTGACGGCCAGTCGGTGCTGCGCACCCCTCCCGAGCGGCGGCCGACCGCGATGATTTTCCAAAGCCACGCGCTCTGGTCGCATATGTCGGTGTTCGGCAATATCGCGTTCGGGCTGAAACTGCGCGGTCTGCGCCGAGCCGAGATCGCGCAAAAGGTCGAGGCCGCCCTGTCGCTGATGGGGATGGAGGGCTTTGGCCCGCGCCGCATCTGGCAGCTATCGGGCGGGCAGCAGCAGCGCGTTGCGATCGCGCGCGCCATCGTGCTCGAGCCGCGCATTCTGCTGCTCGACGAGCCGTTTGCGAGCCTCGATCAGCATCTGCGCGAAAGGCTCCGCGACGAGGTGCGCGACATACAGCGCAGGCTCGGCATGACGATGATCTTCGTGACCCATGCGCAGGACGAGGCGATGTCGATCTCGGACCGGGTGGTCGTGCTGAACAAGGGAAGGATCGAGCAGGCAGCCGGCCCGAGCGAGATCTACCGCGCCCCCGCAACCCGCTTCGTGGCCGGGTTCATCGGCCAGATGAACCACCTTGCCGCCGAGATGCGCGGCGGGACCGGCCAGATAAACGGCGTCGGCGCGGGCGTTCTGCCTTTTCGCGCAGCGCTGCCGGACGGGCCAGCCGAGATCGGCTTTCGCCCCGAGGCGGTTGAGCTGCGCCCCGGAACGCAGGCGCGGATCACGCGCGTGACTGATTTTGGCAGCTACAAGATGGTCGCTGTCTCGCTGGGCGATGACGGGCAGATCATCCGCGCGCAGGTGCCGGGCAGTCAGGACTGGCAGGCGGGACAGTCGGTCGATCCTGTCATCTCGGAGCTGATCGCCTATCGCGGCGATCAGGTGATTGCAGCGGCGCCGGCCCGGGCGGCGGTGCGGCAGGCGCTTCACGCGAATGGGTGATCCGCGCTTTATCCACGGCCCGGACGGGCGGAAGGTCTGGCTGAAATGGCACCGGGCGCGCCGGGTGAGCACCGACCCCGAATTCTCGCCCGCGCGGATTCGCGAAGGCATGAAGGCCGGGGCGCGGATCGAGGTTGACCTTGTCCCCTGCGCGGATGGGTTCGCGGTGCTCCATGACGACACGCTCGATCGCAGCACATCTGGGCGCGGGCTCGTTGCGGATCACGCTGCCGGGTCGCTGTCCGGGCTTTTCCTGCGCGGGCCGGATGGCTCGATCACGTCGGAGCGGGTGATGACGCTGGGTGATCTATGCGTGCTTGCGGCGGGGCAGGCAGGGATCGGCGCGCAGATCCAGCTTGATCTGAAAGTCGGCCGCGCGGCGCTTGTCCCTGCGGTCACGGCCGGTTTCGCGCAGGCAGTGGAGCCGGTGGCCGAGCGGCTGATCCTCTCGGGCGGGGACAGCGCGGCGGTGGCTTATCTGGGCGATATGGTCCCGCGCCTGCCTTTGGGGCATGATCCATGCCACGGCGGCACGGTCGCGCGGCTTATGGAACGCCGCGATTTCGACGGGTTCGTGTGTGGCGCCGTAGGCGATGCCGGACGGGCGCGGATGATCTATCTTGAGCACGGGCTGATCCTCTTCGCCGACGATCGCGGCTTCGATCTGATCGGCGCACTCCATGAGGCGGGATTTGAAGTCGATGCCTACACGATCCCCCGCGCCGCGCCGCCGTATCTCGACGCGATATCGCGGCTGCTCGGGCTGGGCGTTGATCAGATCACGACCGACGATCCGCAATCGCTGCTGGATTGGGCCGGCGCCGCGTCATCGGAATCGCTGGCGAGGCCCTCACGCAGCCAATCGTAAATCCGCGCATCCGCCACGAGCACGTCGCCGCGCACCCCGCCCGCCGCGCCGCCCGTAAAGCCGCTGACCCGCGCGCCCGCCATTTCGGCGATCAGCGCGGCGGCACCGTAATCGTGGAGCGACAGGCCGTCCTCGAAAAATCCGTCGAGCCGCCCCGCCGCCACCCAGGCGATCGAGAGCGCCGAGGAGCCCATCCGCCGCACGCCCGCCGCATGGTCCATCAAACGCCGAAGCGCGGCGTGATAGCGGGCCTCGGGGATGGAACGGACCTGACCGGGCAGCGGCAGGCCCGCGCCGAACACGCAGCGCGCCGGATCGGGGTCGGCTTCGGGCCGCGTAAGCTTCTTTCCGTTCAGCCACGCGCCATTGCCGCGCACGGCGCTGAAAATCTCTCGCAGCGCGGGGTCCATGACCACCCCGGCGGCGACCTGCCCGTTTTCGACAAGCGCGATCGTCAGCCCGAAATGCGGCATTCCCCAGGCATAGTTGGTTGTCCCGTCGATCGGGTCGATGACGAAATGCGGCGCACCCTCTTGCGGGGCGGCATCGGCCACGCCCTCTTCGCCGGAAATCCCCGCGCCCGGAAACGCCGCGCGCACGCGCTCTGCGACGACCGCCTCGACCGCGCGGTCGGCCTCGGTCACAAAATCGCGCAGCGCCTTTTCCTCGCGCGCGATGCGCTTTTCCTGCATCCGCAGCGCCGTCTCGCCACCTGCTGCTGCGGCGGCGATCATGTTCTGGAGTATCTCGTTCATGCCCTGCCACCCTGACCGCGATCCAGATTAGCGCCCAAGCGCGACATTTTTGCGAAGCGCCCCGATATGCTGTCAGCCGGAAAACGCCCCTGCCCCGCGCCGCGCCAGCCAGATATTCACCGCCATCATGATGGTCGAGGTGACGGCGATCGCAACCACGCTCATCGCCATGCCGGTCTGGACCGAGCCTTGCTCGAACTGCGCGAAAACGAACGTGCCGACGGTGCGCATTCCGGCCGGGGCGAGCATGATCGAGCTGACGAGCTCGCGCGAGGCGATGGCAAAGACCAGCATCATCGCCGCGATCAGCGACGGCGCCATCAGCGGCAAAAGGATGTGGCTGATGACGCGCGCCTCTGACGCGCCGGAGACGCGGGCGGCGTCATCGAGGCTGGGGCCGATCTGGCGCAGCCTTGCGACCGCATAGCGGATCGGGAAGGGCAGCAGGATCGCGGTGTAGGCGACCAGCAGGATCGCCGCCGTGCCGTAGATCGTGACCGGCAGGAACGGGCTGTTCCACGCAAGAATGATACCCACCGCCAGCACGATGGAGGGGATCGCGTTCGGCAGGATCGACAGCGCGTCGATGATATGCCGACCGCGCCCGGTCCCGCGCACCACGATCACCGCGACCACTGCGCCGATCGCGCCGGCCGCAAGCGCGGTCAGGAAGGCGAGCCACCCCGAGATGCGCAGCGCCTCTACGGCGCGGCTGCCCTCAGCGAAGATCGCCTCGTAATGGCGCAAGGTCAGGTTCGCCGCGCTCGGCCCGCCCGAGATCGTCCCCATGAGCGAGGTCAGAACGATCGCGCTCAGCGGGATCACGACACCGATCGCGGCGACGAGGGCGAACAGCGCCAGCACCGGCAGGCGCCACGGGCCGAGTTCCGGCTTGTCCACCGAGGCGGGCTTGCCGGTCTGCGAGATGAACGAGCGGCGCGTCGCGATAAAGTTCTGAAGAAAGAACGCGCTGACCGCCAGCACCATGAGAATGACAGAGCCAAGCGCCGCTCCGCTCAGGTCGATGGGATAGTCGGAGAGGCGCAGATAGATCCCCGTCACCAGAACGTCGAAGCCGGTCCGGGCGGCCAGAGCGGCGGGTGTGCCGAATTCCTCGATCGACATGGCGAAGACGATCAGCAGGCTCGCCGCGATGGCAGGGGTCGCGAGCGGCAGCGTGATGAGCCAGAACGCCCGCACAGGCCCCGCCCCCGCGATCCGAGCGGCCGAGGCGAAACGCCCGCCGACGAGTTCCAGCGCGCGGGAGACGGCGAAATAGACGAGCGGAAAGAGGTTCAGCGTGATCACGAACGCGAGCCCGGCAAAGCTGAACAGGAACCCGCCAAGGTCGAACCCGGCGAGACGGAAGAGATAGCCGCGCGGCTGAAGCGTCATCATCCACGCAATCGCCGCGATAAAGGGCGGGATCATGAACGGGATCAGAAAGATGACGTCCCAGACCCGCGCGAAGGGCACCCGGAACATCCCGCGCAGCACGCCGATCGGCCCGCCAACGATCAACGCGCCCAGCATGACGGCCGCCGACAGCATCAGGCTGTTGCGGGTCTGGCGCAGCAGCCGTGCGTTCTCGGTCAAAACGTCCAGCCGCGAGAACGCCCCCGCCAGAGATCCGCGCGTGAAGTCCGGGAACACCGCTTGCAGAAGGATGAAGACGACAGGCACCGCAACCAGCACCGTGATGGCGGCCGCCGCGAGCAGCATCAGGATTGTCGAGGCGCGTGGCATCGTGGCGTTCAGCCCGGAAGATTCGCGTTGCAATGGCAGCGCGCGGCAGGCGATGTGCCGCGCGCGTTTTTCGCCGCAGGTCCCGGCGGCGTGGCCGCCGGGCGCGGGAGCGCCTAGCGGTTGACGACGACCTCGTTGAAGCGCGCGATGATCTCATCGCGCCGGGCGCTTGCCGCGTCCTCATCCACCTCGATCACGGTCAACTCGTCAATGCCGGGGCGCAACCCCTCGATGTCGGTGCGGGCGGGCATCAGATAGGTTTCCGCCACCAGCTTCTGCCCCTCCTCGGACAAGACGAAATCAACGAACGCCTTCGCCGCCTCGGGCTGATCGGTCGAGGCCAGGATCATCATCGGGCGCGGCGCGATCACCGTGCCGCTGGCGGGAACGATCACCTCGATCGTCTCACCCTCCGCCGCCTGAGCGTAGGAGATATAATCCACCGCGCCGAACACGACCGAGGCCGCGCCTTGCAGCACCGGGTTCAGCGCCGCCGCGTTCGGGCCCGGCACGATCATCCCGTTCTCCGCCAGATCGCCGAGCAGCGTCCACGCATCGTCCCCCATCGACGATTCCAGCCCCACAACCAGATCGAACGCCGCGCCCGACTGGGCCGGGTCCGGCATCGTGATCTGCCCGTTATATTCCGGAGCGGTCAGATCGGCCCATTCGGACGGGCGGGGCGTCTCCGATTGCGTGTTCCAGACCATAGCGAGCGCGGAAATCCCCTGCGCCGCATAATTTTCGGTCTTGAGGCTCTCCGGCACCGTTTCGGCATTGGCCGAGACGTAATCCATCAGCAGCCCCCGCGCCGCCATATCGACCGCCGAGCCCCAGCTTGCCGAGACAACGACATCGGCCTGCGGGTTCGATTCCTCGGCCTCGAGCCGCGCCATGACCTGCCCGGTCGTGCCCTGAAACACCTCGACCTTCGTGCCGGTTTCGGCCTCGAACGCGGCGGCGAGCGCATCAGCAAGCCCGCCGGGGCCGGCGGTGTAGAAGGTCAGCGTATCGGCCTGCGCGGCGGTCGTGCCAAGCAAGAGCGCCGAAGTCATCGTCATCACGCGAAACATGGGTTTGTCCTTTCGTTTCGGTCAGGTTTCGGAACTGAAAAAGCGGATCCGGTGGCGGTCGAGCCGGAGCGGGATCTGGGCGCCGATCTCGGCGGGGCGCTCGGACGGCGCGATCAGCACGCCCTCGCCGTTTCCCGCTCCGGCCAGATGCAGCAGATAGCTGTCGCCCTGAAACTGGCAGCGCATGACGCGCGCATTGAGATCGGGCCGATCGCCGCAGACACGCACCGCGCGGCGCGGCACCAGCAGGCTGGCCGGCCCGTCGCCGCGATCGGCCGCGAGATCGAGCCCCCCGCAGCGGCTGCGAAACCGGCCTTCGACGATCTCGCCGTCAAGCACCGCGCCGACATTGAGAAACCGTGCCACGGCGAGGCTGGCCGGCGCAGCAAACAGCGCCTCGGGCGCGTCGATCTGCGCGAGACGGCCGTCCAGCATCACCGCAACGCGGTCGGCAATCGTGAATGCCTCGGCCTGATCATGGGTGACATAGAGCGCCGAAAGCCCCAGATCGCGCAGCAGCGAGCCGATCTCGAGCGCGAGCGTTTCGCGCAATTCGCGGTCGAGATTGGAAAGCGGCTCGTCAAAGAGAACCAGCGGCGGGCGGGCAACCACGGCGCGCGCCAGAGCGACACGCTGCTGCTGGCCGCCCGACAGCGTGCCGGGAAAACGGTCCGCCAGATGGCCGAGCCCGACAAGCGCAAGTGCCTCCTGCGCCTGACTGCGCCGCTTGGCGCGCCGCACGCCCTTCATGCGCAGCGGGAAGGCGACATTGTCGATCACGCTGAGATGCGGCCAGAGCGCATAGTCCTGAAAAACCATGCCGAGCCCGCGCGATTCAGGCGGCACGCTATAGCCGCCCGCGACCGCGACCGCGCGCCCTCCGATTTCGACCAGACCGCTTGTCGGAGCGAGCAGCCCGGCGACGATCCGCAAGAGCGTGGTCTTGCCGCAGCCAGACGGGCCGAGAAGAGCGATGATCTCGCCCCGTCCGAGCTCCAGATCAACGCCGTCCAGCACCGGCTTGCCATCGAAATGCCGCCCTAAATTACGGGCAGCGACGGCACAGTCGATGGCGAGTTGATCCTTCATTGCGCGGGTGAGTTAGCAGGGGATCGTGACGGTTTGGTGACGGGGGTGTGAAAGGGGGGGTGTGGGTTGGTGTTTTGGGTGGCTAGGGTTTGCGCGGGTTGCCCATGCTGCTGCGAGGGGTGCGCGGAGGCGTGAATATGGTAGAAATCGAAGTCCGGCGGCCAGCTCCAAGGCTTCGATAGTGCGCCTCTTTTCAAAGAGTTGAAGGAGCTACTACGAGACACGTTCAGCACGGCAACGCGCCTACCAAGCACGCCGTGAGAGCCGGAGTATTAAAGAGCCTGTCCGCCAGCGGTCGGGCCGCTCACCGAAGCGTCGCAGCCTTTTCGCTCTCAAATTGTGCGCGACGACGGTATTAATCTCGAGAAGGTTGCGAATTTGGGGAAGCGCGAAAAAGCAGAAGCTCAGGTGCGGGCCTAACGAGCCTCATTCCGCCGTCATTATCGCGAAAAAAGAAAGCCGTGATTGTGTAGAAGATCGGAACAGGACGCCACTAATTTTCCGAGCTTCAAGTTACAAAGCGTCAGCAAAATCAATTATTCCTGAGGCTAAACTCATTACAGTAATAAACTCTTTTGAACAGCGTCAACGGGCAATTCGATTACCACGCCTTGAGATCGACGCGCAGTTGAAATAGAGGATCACCGATCCCGACATCATTATCCTCGATCAGCGGAACCGCGAGCAGAGCCTGCGCAGTCAAACGCTCACCATACCATGAGGCGCCTATCCCCATCCCTGCCGCGTAGTGATTATTGCGGGCTGCTCGATCACGAACCGCGCCCATGTCGAAAAACACATGCGGCTGCCAGCGGGCACCCGCGTCCTGCCATCCTTCTGGAAGATGCCCTATCCAAAGCTCCGGGCTCAGATAAAGATCGTTGCGCATATAAATGCCGCTTTCGCCGGAGGCTTCTACTTCATCATAGCCCCGGATCGTCGACCACGATCCAACCGCCATTTGCTGCGCGCCGTAAAGTATATGAGGGCTGTGCTGGAACCGGAGATCCGTGACCGATGTGCCCAGATCAGCCCATGCTGCCTGCCGCTGCCATCCAAAGCCCAGCCTTGCAAACTGCGTCTTTGGGCCATCGTCACCATGGGCGTTATTTGCGGCCGAAAACATCGGAAGGCCAAAACTCAGGGTGGCATCCCAAGAGTTACGTTGTCCATCTCCGAGCTGCATATGCTGCACGCCAATATCGAGCACGGTCAGCCCCTGCGGATTTAATGCGGCGGCATTAACCCAACGGCTTGAGCGGGAAATTTGCAGAGCTGAAACCAGTTCCGTCACGCTTAACTGGTCGCGACGGACAATATGCCGCCATTCGAGCTGCGCGGTATGGCTGTTTCCGAATAGCTCGGCCAAATCGGATAACGGAGTCAGATACTCTGAGTAGCCAAGCTCGACGCCAACGGTCGAATAACCATAGGGAACATTGCCGCGCAAGGTCAGCGCATTGGTATCGCGCGTTCCGGTATAGCCAAGGCTCCAGTAATCATTCGCGCCGAACAAATCGTCGACGCTGACATCCAGTGAGGCCCGGTTCCGCCCGGTGTTGTTGGCAGCCAGCGTGTCAAACCGGAGATAGCCCCTGAAGCGGTCCTGCTGCAGCCGCTGGACAAGTACATGTGAGCCGCCCTCTTCATCGCCGGGCTGAAGGCGCAAGACGGCCTCGACCGAGGCGAGACGGTTCATCTGATCCAGCCCCTGTTCGAAATCGCGCAACTGGAACGGGCGGCCCCGGACGCCCGGAAAGGCCGTGGCCAATTGGCGATCGCCGCGCGCTGTCTCGACTTGTCCGTCCTCATCCAGCAGGAAAATATCTTCGACAAAGCCCTCGACGACGGCCAGAGCCAATCGACCTTCGCTGAGGTTCTGGGGCGGAATATAGGTTTTCGAGGTGATATAGCCGCGCTCGGCATAGGCGGCATCCAGGCCACGCATCACCGCCTGAATGTCCGCGCCCTCCATGCAGGACGGGATATAGGACGAGACGACGGCCGCAACTTCATCATGTGGGAGGATATGCACGCCTTCGACAGAAATTTCGTCGATAAAAAAGCATGGTCCACCACGCGCTTGCGCCGGACCGGGATCGGAAACACCACCCCGGACGGTCAGACTGCCAAGTTCATTGGTCCGCTGCTCTAGCGCCTGCTGACGCCGATCTTCAAGCAGCGGGTCAATTTGATCTATACTCTGTGCTGTCGCGGCTGAGAGCGACAGCGCGAGAGCCCACAACCATGTCCCGGCAATCTTCATCGCGCGGTTATAGTCCGGGTAGCCAGCGAAGCAGACCGGCAGGCTGCGGCGCGATCATTGGAAGGTCAGGCGCCTGCACCTCTTCGCGCCCTGAAGAAAGGCTGACGCTGCCGCCTGCCTCCACAGCATCACCTTCGATACGCGCGGCCTGAGCGGTTTCGACCACGACATCGCCATTCCGGGCGATCACCCATCCAGCCGATTGGCGCGTGGCGAGCCACGCAGAGCTGGATCTCCAGAAGCTATGCATCCCGCGCGGACGGTTAACGACGACCGGCAGATGCAAAGCGATGGCTTCAAGCTGATCCGCACGGATCGTGACCGTATCATGACCTACCAGAACGCCGCCGATATTGCGCGCAATACCGCGCGCTTCAACGCTCAGATTGCCCCCGGCTTGGACCGCCGCGCCAGAGGTCAGAACCTCATCACCGGACGACGTTGTGCGGCAGAACAACCCACATCTGCGCGTGAGCTCGACCCGGCCCACCGCGCCGGTAATGTTCTCAAATTCATTTCCTCGGATCGTGATATCGCCATCGTGAGCCGAAATCGTGGCACCATGATTAAATATATCGCCCTCTGCCAAAAGCGAGACATCCTGTGTTGCCGTAATGAGCGTATCGAATTGAGGCGCAGCACCGGCCCCAAAATCATAGACGATGTGCTGACGACGCTCGCGCTTCAGGCCTAGGCTCCAAAGCGTCCGGCGTCCATTTGTGCGTTCATTGGTAATGCTCGCAGCCGCATATCGCCAATCAGTCGCGAATGTGTTGCGGATATCATCGCCTGCGGCGAGCCTCACCGAACCATTCGCGATGATCCTTCCTTGGCTGTTCGCCAGAGCGCCGCCTGCCTCGACATCCACGTCGCCGGCCGCCGCAAAAATTGTGGCGGCATGGTTCTGGCCGATATTGCTGATATCGCCAACAGCTCGGATCGTCACAGCGCCCGAAGCTGCAACACCGTCGGGGGTCCGCAGATCTGGATAGGCGAGCCCGCCCTGAAGCAACGCGCCATGATTAACGATGCTGCCCGAGCTGCTGAGGATCAGGCTGCCATTGCGGGCAATAATTTCGGTCTGACGATCTGCGCCCCCAAAGGACAAATCGTCTGAGGTGATAAGAACATGTCCTCCGGCTTGAATAGAGCTATTGCGAAAGCTCGCATCACCAGCCTTGGCAATTGCCGATCCGCCCGCACGAAGCGAGCTCTCCACAAATTCAAGCTCAGATGTGCTTTGCATTGCGATATCGCCCGCAGCCGAGATATTGCTGTTCGACAGCCGCAGATTAGTGCCGGAGAGTCCGGCTGATCCCCTTGTGTCGATTCGGGCGGAGGAAAGCTCGATCTCGCCGTCGCTGCGAAGGGAAAAGCCGCGCGCACCTGCATAGCCCTCGCCGGCGAAGCGGACCCCGGCCCCATGGCCATTGACTTCGATGCCGATATAATGTGCGCGCAGAACGCCGCCAGCAGTGATTTCGATCAGGCCGGAGCCGCTCTCCCCGTCCGAACGGCGCGTCTGGGCCCAGGCTGCGCCGACATTCCCGGGGACCACGGAACTGTCGAACTCTGTCCGCGAGCGCCCAGCAGTAAGCCGCAACTGGCTGGCTTCATTGGAGGAGACATTCTCGACCGGCCCACCCACGCGAATTTCATGGGCGATCAGATCGACGGCATCCATCTGGCCGGACAGGCCGCCCGCCTCCAAGCGGATGACCCCGCCTTCGACCGTCGCAACGGGGTTGATCTGGAACACGCCCGGAGCGATCTGCTGATCGTGATAAGAGATCGAACCGGTGGTCAGCGCGACACGCCCGGTATTCACGAAACGGGCCCCGTCGAGCATGATGCCATTAGGGTTTGCAACGATGACATGCGCACGCTGCCCCAGAACCTCTACCGGCCCTGCGATATGCGTCGGTCTCGTGCTGGTCACTTCGTTGAGAATCGTTCGTGCCGCACGTTCGCGATTATCGAGACGGGCACCGGGCGGGTTCACGTCAAACCGGTCATAGCGGTTATGGCTAACTCCGCTTCGATTGGCGGGCGCGATCCCAACGGTCACGCTGCCATCCTGTCCGAGCGTCACGACTGTGTTGGTGCTGCCATCAGGAATAATCTGCGCATTAAGCGGATGGCATATGATCGCCCAAATGAAGGCCGCCCCCCAAAGCCCGCGTGCCATGGTCAGTTATCCGCGAGCGTGGGTTCAGCCTCATCCCCCGGCGCGGGCCCCGCTTCGATCTCTGCTAGAATGGCTCGCGTGCGCTCTTGCCCCTGCGCGACCTGTTCCGCGCTCATTTCTGCCTCGAGGCGGTCACGCAATGCGGCCGCTTCGGGATGTGATTGCGATGCAGCGAGATTGGCATAGCCGTAGGCTTCGACCAGATCTGCGGAAATGGCGTTGCCGGTCTCATAGGCAACGGCCATCTCATAAAGACCAATCGCATTGCCTTGCGCCGCCGTCTGCTGGAACAGCGCAAACGCAGCTTCGGGATCACTTTCCTTGAGACGAATAGCGATCAGGTTCGTTGCGCCGATATTCCCCTGCTCGGACGAGAGCCGCCAATACTCGAGCGCCTTCTCATCGTCCTGAGCGACACCCTTGCCATCGGCGTGAACGACACCGCAATTGAACTGAGCTGCCGCATCGCCTTCATCCGCAGCATCACAAAGCAGTTCCGCGCCCCGCCGATAGTCGCGGATCACGCCCTGACCTTCGAGATACATCAGCCCCAACCGATTGGCAGCAAGCGTGCTGCCCTGCTCGACAGCAATCGCATAAATCGCAGCCGCCTGGGCCGGATCAGACATGGCCCCCATGCCAAGCTCCAGCATCCGCCCGAGGTAGAACGCACCATCAGCGTCGCCGCCCTCGAAAGCCGATTGAAACTCCGAAGAAGCCAACTCGGCATCGCCGCGCACGAGAGCATCCAGCCCAGCTTCTATGTCAGAGAACGCGGGAACCACAGAGATAAAAACGCCCGCAGCAGCAATAACCAAACGCACAGGAAACCTCACTAACTACAAGTGAGGCAATAGATGGTTCGGACAGCCGATACAAGCGCCTAGCGGGAGAAAAAAGGCTTGCTGCGCCTGTGAGAGCATCCAGATGATATGGTATCGTGGAGGCACCACATCGCGACAGGCAACAGGCGCGCTCCTAGACTGGGGAAACAGTACGGAGGTGTCGTCGGTCAAGGCAGCCAATCACAATACCGCGCACCCCGTTCTGTCGATCGCTATTCCCCATACTCGCGCCAAGTTCGTGTTTTCGGCACGGAATATTC